>NZ_JBFAXY010000013.1:0-142732 GCF_040681035.1 Nocardia sp. NPDC051911 | reverse complement strand
ACCCCATCGACCCGGCGACGTCGACTCCCGACCGAAGCACGGCCGACCACACCGCGCGGCAGAACGCTCAGGCACCGACCGGCGTGCCATCCGCTCCACCGTCAGCAGACCCGACCAGCGGCGGGACCTCGCCCGTAACCGGCCCGGAGGACGCGGCACGGCAGGGCGGAGACCCGTCGGCCCCGACCGCCACGCCAGTATCCAGCGCGTGGCAGGCCCCCGACCCGCTGAGCGAAAATGCGCAGTCACCGCACGGCGAGCAATCCGGGCCGTCAACGGACGAGCACGCAGGGCCGCACGGCGCTCCGACAGCGGCAGGTTCCGCTGAGGATCCCGTTTCCGGCAGAGCGGACGCTGTTCGGCAGGCCGAGAGCCGAGAAGCGACGCCGACCGGCGCCGAGACCGCCACCTCATCCACCGGCGCAAGCCCGACCGAACCGCACAGCGCGAACACCACTGCCGGGGTGAACCGGAGCGCGGCAGCGGCTCAGGCCCCGACAACGTCGGCAGGTGCGGGATCCGAGCATGGCTCCACACTGGGCGCCGGGGACATCACGCCGTCGAGCGATGCCCACCGGACACCGCCCATTACCGAGCATCCGGCGCAAGCCCCGCAGACCGCCGCACCCGCTCCCACGGCGGTGATTCCCGATGGTCCGCCGCCGTGGCTCGCGGCTCCTCGGCCCGAGCAGGCCGCCGCGCCCGCGACCGACGCGCCGCGCCGACTCCCACCGCTGCCCGACCCGCCCGCGCCGCACGAGAGGCCGCACAACAGTGCATCCGGTACCGCGCCGGAGGCCCCCGTGCCGCCCGACTCGGCGGGGTCGGTCGATGCGACTCGCGCACAAAGGGACTCGAGCGCACCGGCGTCGAACCGCGCCGGCGCGACCGACATCGGCCCGGTGGCGGCGCGACCTGTCGCCGGTGGCGGACGCCACCGGCTGTCGGCGGAGCCGAACGAACCTTCGGCGTCCCAGCCGCCGGTCGGACAAGCGCCGAACTCCGACCAGCAGCCTGCGCCTCAGCCCCGTCCGGATGCGGCTTACGACGCGGGCGCGCCACAGCCGCACCCCAACGCCTCGAGCGGCGTACCCGCCGGTCACCCGACGCAGTTCGCGGGCGATCAGGCAGCGGGCAGCGCACCGCAGGTCCCCGTCGACCAGTGGCGCAATGCTGCCGCGCCCGAATCCGGTCCGGCATCACCGCATTCCGTGCCGCCGCACCAAGCCACTGGTCACCCCGCCCCGCAGTGGGGCACGCCTCCCGGCTACCCACAGCCGCCCGCCCGGCAGCAGGGCGCCCCGTTCCAGCAGCCTTCACTCGACGACGTGCCGCTGCGCCGGGCCAAGAAAGCTCCGGGAACCGGGTGGCGCAAGGCCGTGCACCACGTGTCCGGCGGCGCGATCAACCCCGGTATGTCCGCCGAGGAACGCAGGTTGCAGGAACTGGTCGCGCGGATCAGGCAGCCCGTCCGCGGCGACTACCGGATCGCGGTGCTGTCGCTCAAGGGCGGTGTCGGAAAGACCACCACCACAATGGGTCTCGGCTCCACCTTCGCCTCGATCCGGGGCGACCGGGTGATCGCCGTCGACGCCAATCCTGACTTCGGCACGCTGTCGCAGCGGGTGCCCCTGCAGACCAGGTCCACCGTGCGCGACCTGCTCCTCGATTCGACCATCCAGCGCTATTCGGATGTGCGCAGGCACACCTCGCAGGCGACGAGCCGCCTGGAAGTGCTCGCCAGCGAACGTGATCCGGCCGCGTCGGAGGCGTTCAGCGAAGAGGAGTACCGCGCGGTCGCCCGAATCCTGCAACGGTTCTACAACATCATCCTCACCGACTGCGGTACCGGGCTCATGCATTCGGCCATGTCCGGTGTGCTCGACCTGGCGCACTCGCTGGTCCTGATCTCCTCCCCCGCGATCGACGGAGCCCGCAGTGCCGCAGCCACATTGGACTGGTTGTCGCTGCACGGCCACGACCATTTGGTGCGCAACGCGGTGGTGGTGATCAACTCCCCGCGGGCCGGATCACCGAACGTCGGTATCCAGCAGCTACGGGAGTACTTCCTGTCCCGGTGCCGCGCCGTGCACATCATCCCGTTCGACGCGCACATGTCCGAGGGCGCCGAAATCGATTTGCACCGCTTGCACAAGCAGACCAAGCGGGCCTACGTCGAGCTGGCCGCGACCGTCGCGGACGACTTCGCCACCGATCATCGTCGTTACCACCCGTGACACCCGCCGGGCGGTGGCCCGGCGGGGCGAAGGGCGAACGGATCAGCCGCTCACCACTCGGGCAGACGCCGCCTGCCCGCCATGACGTCGCGCACCAGATCGTCATAGGCGTCCGCGAGTTCGGCGAGATGATGCCACGCGTTGTGCAGCAAATCGTCGTGCGCGTTCAGAGTCATCAACGCGTGGTGCGCGCGCACCGACGACTCGGCGAGGCGATCGATCACCGCACCCACCGTTTCGGTGTGCAGAGTGGCGCCGAGCCGATGCTGCGGCACACTTCGCATCACCCAGTCGTCGATGGCCATCACCAATTCGACTCTGCGACGCTCGATTTCGCGAACCACCGCCACGGAGGTGTCCACCGAACCACCGCGGCCGACCAGGCGGCGCTCATGTAGCACTGCCAGATCACGAGCGAACCACAAGAGCGGACCACCGACCACGCGGTGTCCGCGACACGCCCGAACCAATAGGTCGGACGTGGGAAGCAATCCCGGTGCCGAAGAGCGCACCGAAGGATCGACACACCTAGGTGTGCCAGGGAGGGCCATTACGACCGTTGTATCCGAACCTGCCACGTTGCCTCGCCGTCATCGCCGCACAACACCGGATCAGGACTTCATTACAATAAACCTCTGAAGGCACCTGTCAAGCGTTAACGGGCCGTAGGGAGTCACGGAGAGTACACTTCGTTACCTGCATGACCAACCGAGGAGCAAGATGGCGGACGGTCCGACGTATCACCGGATCGCAGACCTCCTCCGCGAGGAGATCCGCGCAGCCAAGTGGAAACCGGGCGATCGACTGCCCAGTCACTCGGAGCTTGCCGATCAAATGCAGGTCTCGATTACCACGGCCCGCAACGCGATCCAGGTGCTGGTGACCGAAAATCTCGTCTATACAGCTACTTCCCGCGGAACGATCGTTCGAAACCAGGAAATCCTGGAATCCGTTGTCACCGATTCCATCCGCCCCGACCGGCCGCAGACCCCGCACGACATCTTCGAGGAGATCGCGCGGGCCGCGCACCGGGAGCCGTCGAAGGAGTTCAGCGCGAAGATGGAGCCCGCCAGCCCCGAAGTCGCGTCTTGGTTGGGGATACCGCCGGATTCGTGGGTGCTGGCCAGGACGGTGGTCCAGTATCTCGACCATGAGCCGTGGTCGTGGGAGGTCAGCTTCTATCCCCGTGATCTGGCCGAGGCCACCGGAATCGACTCACCGCACGATATTCCGGAGGGCACCACCCGCCGCCTCGCCGACCGGGGTCATGCCGAGACCGCGCACCGCGACACGCTCGTCGCCCGGCCTGCCACCGCGGAGGAAGCCTTGGTGCTCGGCGTCGCCACCGGCACCATCCTGCTCGACCACCTGCGCATCGGCGCCAACCACGAGCGCGTCACCCGTGCCACGCGGCAACGTTCGCTCGCCTCCGGCAATCGGCTCGCCTACGAGCTCGGCGACGCCGAAGGCACCGCAGTCATCCGGACCACGCTTGCCGATTCGCACGGGACCGGCCGGGCCTAGCCCATGACGATCGCGCTGCGCCAGGCGACATGGGGCGATCTCGGCATGATCTGCCGCCTGCGCGTGCAGCGCACGGCGTGGCTCACCGCGCGCGGCTCCGATCAGTGGACGGTCGCCGGACGCGGCCTGCCCATCGAGATCTTCGCTCGCGCCGTGGGACGGTCGCTGGACGCGGGCGAGACCTGGATCGCCGAGGTCGCGGGCGAACCGGCGGGAACGATCACGGTCAACGACCGCGCCGACGCCGGTCTATGGTCGGCGTGGGAGCTCGACGATGCGGTGATCGCCCATTACATGATCGTGGATCTGCGTTTCGCGGGCCGGCGCGTGGGCCATCACCTGCTGGCGCACGCGGGACTACTCGCCCGCTCGCAGGGCCGCGCCTGGGTCCGGCTCGACGCGTGGACCACCAATACCGACCTGCACGCCTACTACCGTTCGGCGGGATTCCGTTTGGTGCGCATCGCGGGCCCGCTCGCGCTGGGCCCGTCACGCGCGCTGTTCGAGCGAAGAACCGATAGCTGGGATCCCGCACTTCCCGTGCCGGTCCCCGCTGTCGGGCGAGTGGCCGCGCCTGCGCTTTTGCGCCCACCGCCGCCGAACAACTGATCGCACGCGGCGACAACTGAACGATCCGCGCTGTCCGGGGCTGCCCGCCGCGCGCGACGGGCACGGCGTAACCGAATATCGCAGGCCTTGTGCGCGATCGTGCCGCGCACTCACGAGCCGCTCCGCGCACGCCGGAATATCCGGCGCACGACGGTGAACCGATCAGATGGGCGGCAAGTGCGCGATGTGCACCATCTCGATACCCCTGCTGCGCGAGACCAGTGTTCCACGGCCGGGCGGCAGCTTGCTCGGCCGCACGTCGCCGATCAGCTTGCCCTCGTCACGCGACCCGCTCATGATCAGCGTCTCCACCGAAAGGTTCTTCATGGTGCCCAGAATCGGGTCGTACAGCGCGCGGGACACACCGCCGCTGCGGCGGGTTACCACGAAATGCATGCCGATGTCCCGCGCTTGGGGCAGGTATTCCAACAGCGGCGCGAACGGGTTCATGCCGGTACCGGCCGCCACCATGTCGTAGTCGTCGACCACGATGTAGATCTCCGGGCCGCTCCACCAACTGCGTTCGCGCAGTTGCTGCGGTGTGATATCCGAGCCGGGAATCCGCTTGGCGAGATACCCGGCCACCTCTTGGATCATCGGACCGCAGGTCTGCGACGACGTCGAGTATCCGGCCAGGTGGTCGCCCTCGACCACGCCGAGCATGGTCCGGCGGTAGTCCACCATGATGATCCTGGCCTGCTCGGTGGTCGACTGTTCCACCACGCCCATCACGATGTTGCGCAACAGGGTGGTCTTGCCGCATTCCACGTCCGCGAAGGCCATGAAGTGCGGTTCTACGCCGAAATCCAGCACCAGCGGCTGCAATTCGGACTCGCCGCGACCGACGACCACGCGGGTGGGGCCGAGCTCGACGCCTTCCGCCTTCGCCGAGGCCATCAGCTCGTCCCTGCCGAAGCGCAGCGGCAACATGCGCACTTCGGGCGCGCGGCGGTTCGGGTACTGCTGTTCGAGTCCGGCCCGCGCCTGCGCGACACCGTCGGCCAGGCTGCCCTGGTCGGAGTCGGAGTCCAGGCGCGGCAAGGCGATCAGCATGTGCAGCTGGTCCGCGGTCAGACCGCGCCCCGGGCGTCCGACCGGAACCTGGTGCGCGGTGCGCCTGCCCATCTCCGAGTCGGACGGATCGCCGAGCCGCAGCTCGACCCGGGTGCCGATCTGGTCCTTGACCACCGGGCGGATCTCGGCCCAGCGCGCGGCGCCGATCATCAGGTGGATGCCGAACGACAAGCCCTGGGCCGCGATGGCGTTGATCTGCGGCTCCAGCAGGTCGAACTCTTCGCGGATCGCGGCCCAGCCGTCGATCACCAGGAACACGTCGCCGAACTTGTCGTCGGCCAACGGATCGGCGGGCCCGGCTGTGCCATCCGGAACGCGACGGCCCTCGCCGAACTTGCGGCGCCGGAACTCGGCCATCGATTCGATGCCCAGCGCGGCGAACCGCTCCTCGCGCTGACGCATCAGCGTGGTGAGCTCGGCGACGGTGCGGCGCACCCGATCGCCGTCGAGGCGACCGGCCACCGAGCCCACGTGCGGCACGCCGGACAAGCCCGCCATGCTGCCGCCGCCGAAGTCGAGGCAGTAGAACTGCGCCTGTTCGGGAGTGTGCGTGGCCGCGGTCGCCATGATGATGGTGCGCAGGGTCGTCGACTTGCCCGACTGCGGGCCGCCGACGACCGCGACATTGCCCTGGGCGCCAGCCAGATTGATGGTGAGCACATCGCGGCGCTGCTCGTAGGGCTTGTCGATGACGCCGATCGGCATCCACAGTTGGCCGTGCCGGTTGACCGGCGAACGCCAGTCCGGGTCCGGCAGCAGCATGTCCACCGTCGGGGATTCGTCCAGCGGCGGCAACCACACCTCGTGCGCCGGGCGGCCGTGCCCGGTGAGCCGCTTGACGACCACGTCGAGCAACGTGTCCGGGATGCCCTCGTCGGCGCTGGGCACGGCCCCAGCGGCCGACGGTGGCGGCGGCAGCTCCAGCAGCGGGTTCGACGGCGCGACCGGTTCCGCTTCGGTCTCCGCATCGATCGGGTCGGGTATCTCCACCGGCACGGCGGTGAACAACGCGGGCCGCCTGCCCGCGACCGGGCTGCCGTCCTCGCCGGTCACCGTGCCCTGCGGCGCGACGTACGGACCGGACACGTAACTGGCGTTGAACCGCAACGGATCCGACGCGTCGCTCTTCAGATATCCCGATCCGGGCACGCTGGGCAGATGGTAGGCGTCGGTGATGCCGAGCACCGCACGCGACTCGTTCGCCGAGAACGTGCGCAGGCCGATGCGATAGGACAGATGCGATTCCAGTCCGCGCAGCTTGTTCTCCTCCAGGCGCTGCGACGCCAGCAGCAGGTGCACGTGCAGCGACCGGCCGAGGCGGCCGATCATCACGAACAGCTCCGCGAAATCCGGCTTCTGCGAGAGCAGTTCGGAAAACTCGTCGACCACGATGAACAACGCGGGCAGCGGATCGAGCGGCACTCCCGCGGCGCGCGCCTTCTCGTAGTCGGTGACGTTGGCGTAGTTGCCCGCCGAACGCAGCAGCTCCTGGCGGCGGTTCATCTCGCCCGCGAGCGCGTCCTTCATGCGATCGACCAGCGAGAGTTCCTCTTCCAGGTTGGTGATCACGGCGGCGACGTGCGGCAGCGAGTCCAGGCCGAGGAAGGTCGCGCCGCCCTTGAAGTCGACGAGCACCAGGTTCAGCGCGTCCGGCGAATGCGTGGTGACCAGCGAGAGCACCAGAGTGCGCAGGAATTCCGACTTTCCGGAGCCGGTGGCGCCGATGCACAGGCCGTGCGGGCCCATGCCGTTCTCGGCCGACTCCTTGATGTCGATCTCCACCGGAGTGCCGTCGGGGGTGATGCCGATCGGCACCCGCAGCCGCTCCCTGCCGGTTCGCGGACGCCACACCCGCGCCGGATCGATCTGGGCCGCGTCCGGGATCTTCAGTAGCGCCATCAGTCCCGGATCGGCCGTGGTTCCCTCACCGAGACTCACGATCTGCGCGGCCGTCGCGAGCCGGTATCTGGCCAGCGCGCGAGCGAAGGACTCGGACTCCGCCGTGCTCACCTCGTCGGCGGTGGCGAACTTCTCCACGCCGGCCGCACTGCGCGCGGCCACCTCGCCGTCGCCGACGACCAGTTGCAGTCCGCGCCGCGCCGCGAGCCCGCCTTCCGGCGCGGTGAGGTCGAGCACCGTCACCGAATCCAGGCCCGATTCGCTGACCAGCCGTTCGCTGCCGCTGACGTAGCCGTCATCGATGACGACGACCAGATGTAGTCGCCCCTGGGTCGGCTGTGGGTTGCGCATGAACCGGCCGCGCTCGAGCAGCTCGGCCGCCAGCGCTGTTTCCAGTTCACCGAGCGAGTGGTACATCATCCGCGTCGAGCCCATGCCGTCGCGCTGGGTCGGATGCTGCAGTTGCGGTAGCCATTTCGCCCAGGACCAGGCCGGGCCGTCCGGGTCCGAGCAGACGATCGCGATGGCGAGATGGTCGGGTCCGTGGAATGCGGCCAGCTCCATCAGCATCGCCCGCGCCAGCATGCGCGCGTCCTCGACCGGGCCGCCGATGTTGATCGCGGGGAACGCGCGCAGCGACACGGCGGTCGGCAGGCGGTGCACCACCGAATGGGTGCGCACGAATCGGCGCAGGGCCACGGTGGACACCGGTTCCAGATCCTCCAGCGGCCCCGTCTCGGGGCGCGCCAGTTTGGTGGCCAGCCGGTGGCTGCCGACCCCGACGCGCACGTGTCCGAAGTCCGGGTCGTTGGGCCTGCGCTCCCACATTCGCCTCGTCCCGATCAGGGACGGCAGGTCGGCGGGTTCGGGGTGACTCCACCGGAGCGTCTCCAGCTGCTTGCCGCCGGTGCGGCGCACCTCCTTGCGGACCTGGTCCAGATAGCGGAAGTAGTCCTTGCGCTCCTCGTTGAGTTCCACCGCGCGCTTGGGCCCGCCGCCACGGAAGCCCGCCATCATGCCGACCATCGACATGAGCATCATCATCGGGAACATCATCATGAACGGATTGGCCAGCAGGTTGCGGCCCATCATCGCCATCATGGCGATCATGCCGACCACCGCGACCACCATGACGACCGGCATCAGCTTCATCATCAGCGGCGCGGGCAGGGCGCGCGCGATCTCCGGCGGAGCGGTCAGCGCCACCTCACCACCGGGCGCCCGGGGCGGCGCGATACGGGGGCGGCGCACAAAGCCTTCGGTAGCCATGATTCCTTCGTTCGGTCGGCGGCGAGCGGTCGAGCTGCGCCCGCGCTACGGATCGAATTCCGCGTTCAGGTCCTGCCTGGTCCGCCGGAACGGGAACGCCACGACCACACCGATGGCGAGGCAGGCCAGGGAGACGATGGAGCCGATCACCGCGATCCGGCGCGGCCGCGGGTCGGGGCCCGGCGGGATCACCGGCGCGGCGACGGCTCGTGCGGCGTCGGCGCCCGCGCTCACGGGTTTCTCCGGCAGCTGCGCGGTGAGCGCGGCGAGCGGATCGATCAAGCCGTGGCCGATCCGGTCGTCGCGGCCGGTGCCCGGTCCGTGCGCGGTGCGGATGATGCGGTCCATCACCTGCTGCGCGGTGAGTTCCGGAAAGCGGGCCCGCACCAGCGCGGCCAGCCCGGCCACGTAGGGGGCCGCGAAGCTGGTGCCCTCCACGGCCCGGATTCCATCGGTGGTCTGGACGCCGTCGACCAGGCCGGTGGCGCCCGGTTTGCTGTCCAGCGACACGATATTGCGGCCGATCGCGGCGACGCCCACCCATGGGCCGTGCAGCGACAGCTCCGACACCTGGCCCGTCGAGTCCACCGAGCCCACCGAGAGCACGTAGGGCGTGAACCAGGCCGGACTCGCGACCGTGGCCACCGAACTCCAGCCGGAACCCTCGTTCTGTTTCGAGCAGGCGCCGTCGGGCTGCAGATTGCCCGCGGCCGCGACCACGACGACATTGCGGTCGTAGGCGTACTTCACCGCCGCGCCGAGCGAGGCGTCGGCGGTGTCCGAACCGGCTGCGGTGCAAGCTACTTCGGAGATATTGATGACGGTGGCGCCGAGATCGACGGCGCGGACCACGGCCGCCGCCAGGGTGAGCACGCTGCCGTAGCCGTCGCTGCTGATCTTGCCCGGCGGATCGCCACGGCCGCCGCGGTCCTTCGGCTCGTAGGCCAGGCTCAGCTGCCGGATGGTGAGCAGGTCCGCGTCGGGCGCGACGCCTGCGAAGGCGTCGCCGGGGCTGGGCTGGGCCGCGATGATTCCGGCGACCAGGGTGCCGTGGCCGTCGCAATCGACTGTGCCGTCGCTGTCGGAGACGAAGTCACCGCCAGGTTGCAAAGACCGTAACCGCGGGTGCGGATTCACCCCGGTATCGATGACGGCCACCTTCTGCCCTGCGCCGCGGCTGAACTGCCACGCCGACGGCAGATCCAGCACGCGCTGGGCCATCGGAGGCTCGCCCGGCGGCGCGCCGGTGAGCAGGGGTTCGGCGCAGACGGCGCGCTGTTCGGTCGGCTCCAACGGCGCGGGCCGCGCGCTCAAACCTTGTGCGGCGCCGAGCGCGCCGGGGTCGATGCCGGGTGGGGCGATCGCCTGGGCACTCGGCCACGGCACGCCGATTCCGGCGCCGGCAACCGTTGCCGCGCAGGCCATCCGCATGACGATCCGGCGGAAGGCGCTGCCGGTCATATGTTCCGGGCCATCGAGTAGATGTTCATCACCCACAGCACGAGCGGAATCACCGCCACGATCAGCAAGTACTCGAAGATCTCGATCATCCGCCGGGTCACCGGGGTGACCTCGATGTGCGGACCGATCACCCCGAACCCGACCACACCCGCGGCGAACGCGAGCAGGACGCCTGCCGCGAGCAAGGTGTAATCCGAATCCCCGACGGCGAATCCGACGGCCAGGGCCACGACAGTCAGGCACCCACCGCCGATCATCGTCGCGGCTTGGGTGAGATCGGCGAACGAGCGGCCGCGCAGCGCGAGGATGATCGCGGTCACGACCGCCAGCGTGATGCCCTGCCAGCGTCCGGAACCCAGCGGATCGGCCACGCCGAACGCGCCGACGACCGCGCTCGCGGTGCACGCCGCGACCAGGCCGGACTGGAACCGGTTGGCCGTCCGTGCCCGTGCCCCTAGTCCCGCGGCCGAGGGCAGTGCGCTGGCGCCGATGGCGCCGATGCCCTCGATGGTCGGTCGCGGCTCGTGGTCGGCCGGGTCGATCGCGCCGCCCGCGGTGGGAACCGGCGGAATCGGCAGCCGCGCGAGCACGGCCGCCAACCGCGGCACCGCCGAGATGATCACGATGCCGGCCACCAGCAGACCGGCCGACAATTTCGGCAGGCCCGGATGCCAGATCAGGTGGATCGCCGCGGCGACGCCCGCGATCACGGCGAGCGCGGCGGCGCAGGAGAACAGCGTCGCGCCGGTGCCGGTTATCCGGTAGCCCAGCAGCGCCGCGATCAGCAGCACCGAACTGCCCAGCAGCAGATGGGGACTGCCGAGCGTGCCCGGCACCAGCAGCGCGGCGCCGCCGAACAGCAGTAGCAGTCCGTCCAGGGACAACCAGGTCGCGGTCACCGTGTCGGCGTATCTGTGCGCGGCGATGCCCGCAGCGACGAATCCCGCTGTGCCACAGCCGAGCAGCGCGAGAGCGGGCGCGATCGGATCGCCGTGCCCGCGCGAGATCACCAGCACGACCAGCGTGACCAGCACGCTGAGCGCCGACACGACCAGACCCATCCAGCGGGCGGCCACCCCGGACCAGCTCCGGAATTCCTCGGCGGTCAGCCGTGATACCGCGTCGATGACGTCGTCGAACAGCGCGGGCGCTTCCTTCGCGGCCACCGACCGCAACACCAGCAACTCACCGTCGTAGACCTCGGCCTCGGTGAGCGTGCGACTCGGCGCGATCGCCTCCCGGCCGAGCCGGGCCAGGGTCCAGTGCCGCGCGTCCAGCGGCGCCGACTCCTCCTCGGCCTCGGTCCGCTCCGGGTTACGCGATTCGATGAGCGCCACCAGATCACCGATGAATGTGGCGATCGGCACGGTGGCCGGCAATCCGACATCGACCTGAGTGTTCCCACCGATGACCGAAACACGACTCAATACGGGTTCGGTGGCACGTATACCGCTCGCCGACTCGATCAACGGCAACCTTCCCCAGCCCTCATCCGGAACAATGATTCACGCATCGACAACATTTGCTGGAACCCGTCCCGAGTGCCCGACTTCACCACATCGAGCACTCGCACACATAGCCGACTCTTGCGTTGCGACCTCCCGGCAGCTGAACCTAATGTAACGGACGAACCGGGCCACGCGCGATCGGTAGTCTGGTATCCAGATGAACGTCTCTACTACGAGAAACGAAGATTTCGGGGTTCGACAGCAATGACCGGCAACCGTCAAGCACAACGCGCATTCGATGCCGGAATCCTGTCGCTCGGATTGTCCATCGAGGGGCAAGAATCCGCACGTGATCTCGACTACGCGAAACTGGCTTTTCAACGCGCCACGGAGTGGGATCCCACGATGTGCGACGCGTGGCTCGGGCGCGCCGCCGCGGGCGAGCTGACCAAGGACGTTCTGTTCAATCTGCACAAGACCAGCGCGAGCACGCTCTACCGCGAGCAGCGCAGGCTCGGATTGCGTCCACGCGAACTCGCGGGCCGCTTCCTGCCAGGTCTGTACATCGACTACCCGCTGGCCAACCACACCGAGGTCACGCTGGCCTGGGCGGCACAGCTGATCGCCGACAAGGAGTACGACGAGGCCGAGCGGGTGCTCGACGAACTCGACACGTTCCGCGGTGGACAGCTGAGCAACCCCGAAGGCGAGATCGACAGCCGCATCTGCGCGTATGTCCGTGGCGTACTGCACTACAACACCCAGCGCTGGCCCGATGTGATGGCGGTGCTCGCCGGTTCGGCGGACTGGGAGGATCCGTACCTGGCGGCGGGCGCGCACGTCATGGTCGGCACCGCGTGCGCCCAGCTCGGCTTGTTCGGCGAGGCGATCCGGCGGATGCAGCAGGCCGAGGCGGGCCCGATCCCGGCGGCGCGGTCGACCGCGATGTTCTGCCGCGGCTTGTGCCTGCGGGAATCGGGCAACGAGGAGGAAGCCCAAGCCCTGTTCGAGAAGGTGTACTCGCAGGCACCGGATTTCGAGGCGAACGCGGCCGCGATGCGTGACCGCACCTACCGGATCACCGTCACCAGCCGCGAGGTGATCGATGCGCGCACCGACAAGTGGGACCCGGCGTCCTCGCCGTCGATGGAGCAGATGGAACAGGCCGAGAGCCAGGACCGGGCGAAGAAGATCCTGGTCGAGGCCAGAGCCGAACTGGACTCGCAGATCGGCTTGGCCTCGGTGAAAACCCAGGTGGCGAAGCTCCAGTCGTCGGCGCAACTGGCGAAGATCCGGGCCGAGAAGGGCTTGGCGAGTCAGCCGCGCGGCCAGCACCTGGCCTTCACCGGACCGCCCGGCACCGGTAAGACGACCATCGCGCGGGTGGTCGCGAAGATCTACTGCGGCGTCGGCCTGTTGAAGACCGACAAGGTGGTCGAGGCCAAGCGCGTCGACTTCGTCAGCCAGAACCTGGGCGGCACCGCGATCAAGACCGAGAAGCTGATCGACACCGCCATGGACGGCGTGCTGTTCATCGACGAGGCGTACACGCTGATCCAGACCGGTCTGCAAGGCGGCGACGCGTTCGGCCGGGAAGCGGTGGACACGCTGCTGGCGCGCATGGAGAACGACCGTGATCGTCTCGTGGTGATCATCGCGGGCTACGACGGCGAGATCGACCGGCTGCTCACCGCCAACGACGGCCTGGCCTCGCGCTTTTCGAAGCGGTTGCAGTTCCCGTCCTACACGGCGGACGAACTGGGGCAGATCGGCCAGGTGATCGCCAGGAAACGCGATTCGGATCTGTCCGAAGAAGCGCTCGAGCAGCTGGTCCGGGCCTGCGAGCGCCTGTACGCGATGCAGAGCACCGACCAGAGCGGTCAGCCGCGCCGCGGCGTCGACCTCGCAGGCAACGGTCGGTTCGTCCGCAACGTGATCGAAGCGGCCGAGGAAGAGCGCGAATTCCGGCTGGCCAACGACGAATCGCTGGACCTGACCGACATCGATGAGGCGGTGCTGCGCCGCATCGAGGCGTCGGACATGGAACTGGCCTTGTCCAGCCTGCTCACCTCGCTGAACGTCGGCTGGACGGACTGAGTCCGGTCGGGCGGCCCGGCGAGCGCTATTTCGCGGGCAGCGAATCGTGGCTGACCAGCGCTTCTCGCGCCGACAGCGTGGGCCCGGGGACCATCTGGCCGACGATCGCCCATGGCGCGAGGCGCGGGGGGCCGCCCAGTCCGAGCACGTTCGCGGTGGCCGCGTCCGGAATGCCGTAGCGCACGCCGGTATCGGCGATGTAGAACAGGCTGTCGCGGCGCGGGCTACCCGGTTCCATGCCGGTCACCTGCACGAACTCCCCTGAACCCGGCGGGATGTAGGCCGCGTCGACCCGGTCGCCCGCGCCGTCGGAGGTGGACACCTCGACGGGTTTCGCGGACTCCGCGATCGGCAAGCGGGTGCCGACCAGCAGGCTGACCGCCGCGCGCTCGCCGGGGCCGTCACCCGTGTTGTCCTGGCCCTGCCCCGGAGCGGCGCCCGGCGACTTCGCCCAGGCCACACAGGCGACGGGCGCGTCCTCGGCGGGCAGAATCCTCGGGGCACGCACCGGGAAGTCGTCGACCGGCAGTCGCCGGACCACTGGAACCCGTTCCAGCACATCGGGAGGCATGGTCGCGATCTCCCGCATGCCGTGCGAATCGGCGTACCTGATCACCTGCGCGGTGAACGGCGACACCGGCTGCAAACCGTCGGCGAGCACGACGTACAGCGCGGCACCGCCGTCCGGCCCCACGCCGGACACCGAGATGACGCCGCCGACCGGGATCTCCGACAGCGGGCCCGGCCCCCGCTCCCCCGCCCGGGGGATCTGCGGCGGAGCCAGCGCGGGAACCTGCGTCGTCGCGCCGAGCAACCCGGTGCCGACCGGACGGGGCCGCTGGGCGCGCAGGTCCAATGCCCTGGCCATCACCGAATTGGCCGGGTCCACCTCGGCGCGTTTGCCGTCGTAGACCAGGTAGGTCTTGTTGTCGCGCCGGACGAGCAGCGCCTCGTCGTGATTCGAGGTCCGGATGCGGTCCGCGAGCGCGGGGTGGCCTGCGATCACCGTCGTCGTGCCGCCCGATGATGTGGCGGCGCTACCGCCTTCGGACAACGGAATGGTCTCGCACAGCGACCACTCCGAGTTCTTGCCCTGCGTGGAACCGGGCAGCGCGCTCGGCGCTCCCGGAATGCCGAGCAGCGGCCCACGCGGCAGATCGCCGAGCTTGTCGTCCTTCACCGCGTGCGGCTCGGCATCGGCGCCGGTGATCAACCGCGCGGACGCGAGATTCAGCACCGGGTGCAGGGTCTTGTTGCCGTCCTGGCCCTGTACCACCACGTACAGCGCGCCGCTCTGCTTCCCGGAGACGATCACGGCGTCGCCGATCGCGCCCTGCGGACGCAGGAAGGCCAGGATCGCGGCGCCCGCCACCACGAGTACGCCGAGCACGGCGCCGACGAGCAGCGAGCGGATCTGCGAACGCATCGGATCGTGCAACATGCGCACGTCGCGACGGACCAGCGCGTGATCGAGCCTGCGCAACAGGAATCGGTATCCATTGACCTGAGCGCGGGTGGTCAGCTGTGCAGGCACATGGTCTCCATCGAGCTATCGATCACCATTCTCTTCGACACGGTACCGTAATTCACCGACGGCCCTGAACCGATGGAATCCGAAGCCGATCAACGGCGGCCGTACCGAGGCGAAGCAGGGACAAACAACTGTGCACGAAACGATGAACGGCGAGGCAACCGATAGTGAAATAACGGATGCGCCTGCGCCGACAAATCAACGCCGATCGGACTATGACACACTGCGCGATCCGGAATTCTGGTTGTTTCGCATTTTTCCCTTGCGCGTGACAGTTCCCGTCTCGATATCGGCCGCCGCGGTCGCGTGGATCGTTCTCGCCGTCAGCCATTCGATCTGGGGTGCGATCGCCGCGGGCGCGGTGGTCGCGCTGGCCGGTCTCGCGCCGCTGCGCGGCCACACGCCCGCCGAACGCCTCGGTAGCGCGATCGCCCGCAGACGTCCCGGACTGCGCCCGGCCGAACGCCTCACACAGGCTCCCGCCCTCGACGTTGCGCTCGCCGAGGGCGGCGGTTACGGCGTGCGCTGGGACGGCGATCTGCTGCTCACCATGCTCCGGATCGATCCGCCGCCGGACACGCTGACGCTGCTGGACCGTGGTTCGCTCAGCACCGACCAACTGCTCCCGCTCGCCGAGATCGCCCGCTGCCTCGATCAATTCGATCTGACCCTGGCCGGCATCGACGTGGTGAGCACGGGCGCGCGCACGGCGGGCACCGGCGTGGCCGCGCAACTCTACGACCGCATCCTCGGCCCCCTGCCCGCCATCGCGCACCGCACTTGCTGGCTGGTGCTGCGGATGGATCCGCTGGCCAACGCCGAGGCGGTCGACAATCGCGGCGGCGGTGGCAGCGGCGCGCTGCGCACCGCGATCATCGCCACCCGCCGGGTCGCCAACCGGCTCGCCGCACACGACATCGCCGCGTCCGTGCTGACCGCCACCGAGATGAACACAGCCGTGCGCCAGCTCACCCACGGCTTCGACGTCGACCAACTCGCCGAGTCCCCGAAAACGTTGGAGTACCAAGGCCGTTACCTCACCCAGTACCAGATCGCGGCCGACATGATCGGCCCACGCGGACTGGCCGACATCTGGGCGGTGCCCAGCTTGTCCACCACGGTTACGTTGCGCCTGCGGCCGGGAGCGGGCCGCCACGATCGGCACACCGATTTCGCCGACACCGTTGTGCTCAACGCCGTCGTCCGCTTCGACACCGTCGCACCGCCCGAGCAACCACCCCTGCCAGGGTTGCGCGAGCTGATCGGCAACCAGCTGCGGATCCTGTTGGACACCTTGCCCATCGGTTACGCAGGCCGTTGGGGCAGCGACATCGCCTATCGCGGCACGCTGGCCGCGCTCACCGAGTTCGCGGTGCCGACGGCGGGCTGCGGCCAGCTCATCGGCGCCGACGAGCGCGGGCAGGGCATCGCGGTGCCGTTGATCGGCGAGGGCACCAGGCACCTGGAGGTGATCGGCAACCTGGATCTCGCTCAGCAGGTGATCCTGCGCGCCACCGCGCTCGGCGCGCATGCCATCGTGCACACCGCCCGGCCCGAGGCGTGGCACACCATGGTGGCGAATCTCGGTGCACCGCATGTGCTCTCGATCGCTCCGCGGGCCGCGGGCGCCAGCTACCATCCCCCCGCTCCCCCGCCGCCTCCCGCCGCTCCCTATCCGAGCACGACGGTGCTGGTGTTCGACGGAATCCCGCCGATCGCCCACGCGGGCGGCGCGACGATCGTGCACGTACGGCGGCCGGACGATACCGGCAGGTCGGTCGACGCGGACGTCACGCTCATCCAGGATCCGGACGCGCCCAATCGGATCACGGTGCGCACCGCCGCGCGCAGCGCGACCGTGCTGATGGTCACCACACCGGACGAGATGCACTACATCGGCGAGTCGCTCGCGGCCCGCTGACCGCACACGAAACGGCCGGCTGGAACCCTTACCGTTCCAGCCGGCCGCTGTTCGTCGCTACCCCGCGATCAGAAGGCGGCGAAACCGTCGCCGACCTTGCCGTCGGCCTCGATGGCGCGGTTCAGCGCGTTCTCCACCTTGACGCCCAGGTTGTCCAGCTTCTGGAGAGTGTCCTCCAGCTCGCCGGTCAGATCCTTGTGCGCCTTGGTGAAGTTCGCGACCGCCTGCTCACCCTGCAGGTTCTGCTGGAACGCGGCGGCGGCGCCGTTGAGTTCGTCGATCTGCGCCTTCATGTTGGAACCGTACTGGTTCAGGTCACTGACCATCTCGGTGATGGCCGGGGAGTTGTACTTGATGGTCATGGTTGTCTCCTTCTGCTGAGAGGTTGGGGATCCGGCTGGACGGCATCACCGTCCAGCGGTCACGCCAGACCGGCCTGGTCGGAGCCGACGATGGTGTTCTTGCCGGAGGTCACGGCCTGCGAGAGCCGGTCCAGCTTGCCGTTGAGCGCGGTGACCTCGTCGTGCCAGTCGTGGGCCGCGGTGTTGAACTCGCGGTGGGCGTCGCCCTGCCAGCCGCGCGCGACGGCCTGCACCGACTCGTCGATCTGGTTGATCGAGGTGCGCAGCGTCGAGATCGAGTCCTCCATGCGGCTGACGACGCTGTCGATGCCGCCTGCTTCGACACCGTAGGTGTTCCCCGAGCCGTCGCCGAGAGATGTGTAAGCCATTTCGTTGATCCTTTCGTCAGAACTTGTATGGGTGCGGAGATCCGGACGATCTCACCGAGCAGCTACTGAGGCAGCCACCTCCCCCCGGGCAGCCCTTCCAGCAACGTGGCGACCGCCTGAGTCACCCGGTGGTCGGTGCCCGTCGTGACCGTCGACCAGAGCTGCTGATCCGGCGCGACCATCGGGGCGACGACGATGCGGCCGCGGCCGGTGTCGTACACCACCACCGCGCCGGGCGCCCGTCTGGTCAGCCCGTCTCGATGGGCGTATGCCACGATCTCGGCGTAGGCGCGGCAGGAGCCGAAGGCGAGGCCGAGCACGGCGGCGTCGCGCTCACCGACGCCAAGGGCGTACACCGCGTCGGCGTAGTCGCCGGAGCCCCCGGCCGCGTCCATCCGGTCGGCCAATTCGCTCGCGAGCGCGCTGAATCCGGCGATCCGCGCGGGTTCGCACGAGCCGAGCGCGGCCAGCAGCGGACGAGTCAGTGCGGCGTCCGAGCCGTCGGCCCAGATCGACGTCACCTCGAAGCTGTCGCCCGAGCGGACGGCGAGCGCGTGCTGTTCGCCCCGGCGCGCCAGGCAGAAGCGGCGAGCGCCCTCCTCGGTGTATACGCGGGCGACGAGTTCGCGGTCCGGCTGCGCCAGGACGAACAGCGCACCGGCGAGGTCGGATTCGACTTCCCCCTCGGCGTCGAGCAGGCCGTCACCGATCAGGCCGCACAGCGCACGCTCCCGCGCGGCGCGATACTCCTCGATCGAATCCTGTTGCGGCCCGACCGAAAGCACCAGTGGCAAGGTTTGCACACCGAGCCGCTCGGCGACGACGAGCAGCGCGTCGTTCGTCAGCGACGTCACGGCGCACCTCCCATCTGGGCACCGGCCTCGCTCGGCGCGACGGCGTGCGTCGCGGGTTCGGCGCCGCCGAGCACCGCGGGCGCGGCTTGGATGCCACCTTCGAAGCCGATCTGATCGCTCGTCTCCGTGGGAAGTCCGGCGCGTGGGAATCGTGCCGCGTCTTGTGCGGGCCCGGCTTGCCCCAGCGCACCGGGAACGAGCGGAGCGGGCTGCCCACCCGCGTTCACCGTGGCCGGGGCGGCGCGCGGGACGACCTCGGCCGTGGCGGCCGACTGCGCGTACACCGGCGCCTGGTACGCGGTGGGCACCCGCGGCATCGCCGGGATGGGCACCGTCCCGATCGGCATCGCACCGATCGGCGCCGCACCGCGCGGCATCGTGGCCGAATTCGCGGCCTCGGCCGATCCCGCGGCCTGTTCGGCGGCCAGCGCCTGCTCCGGCGCCACGACGGGCGGTTGCTGGTGCTGCCACGGCAAGGCCAGTGGTTCGGTGGCCATCTCGTAGTTCCGCATGACCCGCGAGGCCATCGCCCTCGCCGCGTCCTGCTCGGCGTCGGTGTCCGCCGCGATCGCGCGGATCGGCGTACCGAGCATCCCGGTCACCGACTCCAGCATTCGTTGCACCTGCTGAAGGGTTTCCAGATCGGCGGTGTTCGGCATCGCCAGCCGGGCGATCTCGTACGCGGCGACCTGGGCCTGGAACCGCGCGGCGTTGGCCGCCGCAGCGGCGGCGGCGTCGACCAGCCAATCCCGCAGAGTCGTGATCTGTTGCAGCACTTCGTCGCTGCGTCCCGACTGCCAGGCCCCGCGCACGTCCGCGAGAACCTTCTCGTACTCGACCACAGCGGCGCCGAACGACGCGGCGAGGCGCGACCACGCGGCGACGGCCTCGGCCATCGGCACAGCGCCCGGCCCCGTGGTGAGGTCGCGCGCGAGCCGCTCGGGCGGGCGCGCGGTCCACACCACGCCGGTGAAACCTGGCTGCGGTGGTTCGATCATTGCCGCGGAAGACCTTTCGGTTGCTCGGCGACGGTCAGGCCGACCGGCCGCCCGTGGTGTCGAAATCGGCCGTGTTGGCCGATTCCATGCCGTCGAACTGGTTCGAGTGCAGCCGCAACGTGGCCGCCAGCTTGCGCAGTTCGTGCACGCTGGCCTGCGCGCCGGCCAGGTACGACGACGCCACGTCGTTCGCGGTCTGCGCGGCCCGGCCGGACACCTCGTCGGCGCCGGCGGGTACGACGGTCAGCGCTTCCTCCGCGGAGCGCAGATCCGACGCCAACCGGTCGGCCAGCGCGTCCAGCCCGGACGACGCCTTGGCCGCCGTGACCGAGTCGAATCGCACGCTGTCGTACACCTGACCCCGCCCGTCACTCATAAGACCCTCCTGTGTACTGCTCGGCACTCGCGTCAGAGCGTGAGTTCCTTATCCGGCGGTGGTTCCGATGTCGCGTCGGCCGCGCCGACCACCGGCAGCGAGACCCCCTCGATCCGGCCGACCACTTCGTCGCCGTGCTGACCGGTGACCATCTGGCCGCGCAGCGCGTCGGTGGTCGATTCGCCGTCGCGGGCCAGGCCCGCTCCCGCCATGCCCGCGCCGCCCATCGGCATGTATCCGGCCCCGGTTCCGGTCCCCGCCGCGGCGGTACCCGCGACGGTGGTCGACACCTCGGACGACGTTCCGGTACCAGCGGCGCTCGCACCGCCGATGCTGCCGAGCGACCCACCGGCCACCCGGGTCCCCGGCCAGGGGTTCAGCGGGGCGGCAGCCGCGGCGATAGCACCCGGGACGCCACCGCCGACGCCACCCGCGCCGCCTGCGTGCTCGCCTTCCTCGCCTTCCTTGCCTTCCCCGGGCTCACCCGCGCCTTCGTGCGCGCCGAGGGCGCTGATCGGTTTCGGCGCCGGCAGCGAAGGATTGGCGGCCGCCAACTGCCCGAGCGACTGCGCTACCTGACCGGCCGTGCTGATCAGCGGCGTGATCATGCTCATCAGCTGGGTCAGCTGTTCGGTCGACTTCACTCCCGTCGGCGCGTTCGTGATCGGCACCTTCTGACCGGCCTGCGTCATGCTCGCACTGTGGCCGACCATCTCCGCCTTGGTCTTGGCGGTGATCGCCAGCGCCTCGGTCATCGCCTCGATCGCGGACGCGACGAGGAAACCCTGCCCGCCCGGCGATGCCGCGAGCAGCGGCGCGAAGGCCATGGTGGTGGAGAACTTCGCCAGCACCGCCGACATCAGGCCCGCGCCGGTGAAGACGCTGCCCGCCGCGCTGCCGAGCACCGACTTCTCCTGGGTGCTCTGCGCCGCGAGCTCGTTCGCGTCGGTCTGCGCCGCACCGGCCTTCTTCGCCGCCTCCATCGCCGCCATGCCCTGCCAGACCGACATCAAGGTCTGCACCAGCGACGAGCCGACCTGCATCACCGTCTGCATCACGGTGGACACGTTCTGCAGCAACTGCGTCGGGTCGGCCGGAGGCGCGGGCGCGGCGGTGGCACCGGCCTGTGCGGGCGCGGGCGCGGGCGCGGGCGCGCCGAGTCGACCGGTGCCGAACGCGGAGGCGAGATCGGTCAACGGGCGCATGAGCGCGCCGAGATCGATCGTCGGCAGCGGCGGCAGCTCCGGCAGCTGCACGAATGCAGGCATCTCCGGCAGATTCGGTAAACCCATGCTGCGCAAGACGTCGTTCACCGGCATGTCGAGCATGGGCGCGAGAGCGCTGCCCCGCAGCAATTCCAGGATTGTGGGATCCAGCGGATCGGCGCCGGGTGGCGGAATGGCTCCCGGCGTGGTCATGACCGCGTGCGGATGGCTCCGATGGCCGCGCCCGACGCGGTGTCCGTGCCCTCGTAGGTGGCGGCGGCCTGATGCGCCGTCAACGCCGTACCCGCGTGCACGGCGGCGAGCTGCGCCACCGACGACAGGTGGTTGGCCTGGGCGAAAGCGTACGAGGCAAGGAACTCTTGGCCGATCAGGCCGAACACCGGGACCACTGCGGCGACCGTCGCGGCTTGGTCGGTCGCGGCGATCGCCCCTACTCCGGCGGCCATGGCCGCCGATTCGCTTCCGTACACACGCAGCGCATCCGGGACTACTTCAATGTGGCTCATGATCATCGTCCAATCCCGAAACATCCCCCGACGTTTCGTATTCAACTTTACCTAGCGAAGACCGCGTATCGCGATCCCGTCGTGGTTAACATCCGGTGACTACCCGGTGGCCTCCTCGTTGAATGCGGTGATAAGTGCGCCGCGCTCCGCAAAAGCCTTGTGCGCGGCCGCTCGCGCGGTGTCGACTACCGTTTTCTCGAACTCGTCCGGTGAAAGTTTCGACACCGCGGCGGAAAAGCTGAGTCCGACCAACGCGGCGTTGCCGTCCACCTCCGCGGTCACCGCGCCGTCGGGCGATGTCTCGGCTACCCGGATCCCATTCATGGCGTCATTTAGATCGGTGATCCGGTAGAGCTGATTCTGTACCCGAGCGATGAGCTCGTCCATTGTTTCGACCATGCCGACCTCACGAATTCCGTTGCCGCTCAGACCGATCGCAGCCAGCTCTGCGGTTCGATGTCGTACTCTTGCTCGTCGATGATCTCCTGCGTCGCCACCTGCTGTTCGGTGGGCAGCCCGGCCAGCGCCAGCATCTCCGAGGTGAATCCCAGTTGCCGCAATTGCGCCCGCCGCGCCAGGCCCGCGCGGTTCGCCGCCTGTTTGCACAATCGCAGGACCTCGCCCGCCAGCGCCTCCGGGTCGCGGCGCAATTGGTCGGCGTCGACCTTGACGCCCAGCGGCAGACCCATTTCGGTGGTGCGCACCGAAATCGAGCCGGTGAGCGAAGTAGCCACGAATTCGGCAGGAAAATCGCCAGGGTTCCCCTGCTGCGATGCGGTCATCGAAAACCCCTTCGAAGAATCGAGATCGAAAACGGAATGGCGCGCATACGATCGATCACATCCGCTCGTCTTTGATGGCTTGGACGACTTCGGCGATCCGCGCGTTGATCAATTCGGTCAGTCGCCGGACGTCCGCCGCGAGCACTGTCGGCGGGCTGCCCGGCACGATCGCGTAACGCCCGTCGTCGACGAGATCGCGCCAGGCCAGGTGCGCCCGGGTGATACCGCGCGGACCGAATCGCGAATGCCCTTGCTCCACCACGATGGTGCCCACCGTGGCGGCGGGCGCGCGATCGAAGGACTCGCTGCGGCCGGCCGTGCGGTCTTCGACGTCGTTCACCAGGGAGCGGCCATAGGAGTAGTCCAGCCCGTCGCCGCCCGGCTCGATGAGATCGAAGGCGGACCCGCGCCCGGCGTCGACCTTCGGCAATGCCTCGGCCACGCTGTGGCCGAGCGACAGAACGTCGTGTTCGGCGACCGTGAATCCCTCGGTTCGGCGTTCCGTTCCCGGCTTCTGGGTCACCAGGAACGCGCGGTCGCCCTTGCGGCTGGCGAGCATGCGGATGGCGCCCTTCGGGTTCCGCGCGTCCCGGCCGTCGATCCCGCGGATCACCAACCGGATGTCGGGAACCGTGAGCACGTCCATCAACTCCTCCAGCGCCCGGCCCCAGCGGGCCTGGATCCGCTGCCACGCTTCGGCTTTCTGCCTGCGCGCGTCGTCGTAATAGGTCGTGCCGCTGAGGTAGAAGAACGGATCCGGCAGGCTCTCCTTCGCCGCGTGCCATGCCGCGGCGAATTCGAGACCGGAGAACTCCCACGTGTCGTTCATTGCTCGACAACGGGTTTCGCTACCACGGGCGCGTCGCCGAGCGCCTCTTCCAGATGCTCGGAGGAATCCAGGTAGTCGGCGCGCTTGTGCTCCTTCTGCTGGCCGCCCTGGGCGGCGCCGGGGCCGCCCATCGGCATGCCGGGGCCGCCCATCATGCCCTGGCCCGCCGCCAGACCCGCGCGCCCGGTGGCCGCCGCTGCGACCGCGTTCGTCGCCCGCGGGAACAACTTCGACGCCTTCTCCAGGTTCTGGTTCGCGGCCGACTTCGGTGCGCCGGGACCTCCCGCCGAACCACCGGGGCCGCCCGCACCCTTCGCCAGGGCCGACTCGAGTTTCTTCGTCGCGTCGGACAGATTCGGCATGCCCGGCAGGCCCGCCAGCGCGGCCTGCTGCGCGGCCTGTTGCGCCGCTTGCTGCGCGGCGCCGGCGGCCTGCTGCCCGATCTGCTGCGCCTGTTGCGCGATCTGCTGGGCGGCCTGCTGCGCCTGTTGCGCCAGCTGCTGGGCGGCCTGCTGGGCGGCTTGCTGCGCGGCCTGCTGTTGCTGTTGTTGTTGCTGCTGCTGTTGCTGTTGCTGCTGTTCGGCGGCGCGGCGCTGAGCGTCCAATTGCGCTTGACGCTGCGCGTCTTCCAGTGCCTTCTGCTGCTGTTCGGCCTGCCGTTGCGCGTTCTGCATCGACGCCAGTTGTGCGGCGCTGGTCCCCGGCCCCGGTGCGGCGCCCGGCCCGGGACCACCCGGCCCTGGCCCCGGCCCCGGCACTTGGCCGGTGGTCGGCGGGATCGGATCCGGCAGTACCGCGATGACCTTGTCGGTCTCCTCTACGCCGGGGACGTAGGCCGCTTGCATCGCCCTGACGTAATTCCGGACCGCGGCCTCTTCCTTCCGCTGCCGGTACGCGTCGTCGGTCTCACCCGAGGTTCGTGTGGGCGGATAGTCGTCACCCTGCTGGAGCAGCACCCCGGTGGTATACAGCCATTCCGACACGTATTCGAGGCTGTCGCCGATCAGCTTCATATTCGTATTCAGCTGATCCGTGCCGGTGCCATAGGCGGTGATCGCTTGGCGCGCTCGGTCCGCACCGCCATTGTTGTTCGGACTCGTCCAGCTCGACCTACTGGTCGTCATCTGGTTGGTGAGGATGTCGAACGTTTCCTTGAGTTCTCCGGCCAGCCACCGCCAATCCGACGCGGCTTGCGCGACCTTGATCGGCATGGTCGGACTGCCGCCGGTGATCGACGAAATGATCGTCTGATACTGGGAATACGTGAAGTTCTCCGGGTCGTCCGCACGCACGCCCCGCGGTTCGAATTTCACATCGCCCGGATCGGCCAGGCTCGTCGGCAATCCGTGGTTCTCCTCGGGCTTTCGGTTCCCGACCTCGTTCCAATCCGGATGCGCGTAGGTGTTTCCGCTGCCGTCGCCCGCGGTGGTCAAACCGGCGGGATCCCAGCGCTTCGAGAGGTTTTCGGTGATTCCCTTGTGTTCGCCCACGCGGCGCTCCAGCGCGGCGAAATCGACCCTGTTGTCTTCCTCGGTGCCTCGGTAGTGCCTGGCCGCCGCGAAGAAGGTATCGGTCAGATCGTCGAGGATGGTGATGTGGTCGTCCAGGATGCTGCCGAGTTCTTTTCCCTTTTCCGAGAAGCGAGAGGCGAGCGCCTGGGCCGATAGCAACACATCGGCGAACGGCGGCAGCGAATCGATCTTGGATAGCTCCTTTTTCACCGAGGCGACGCGGACGCGAACTCCGTTCGCCGCGTTGATCAGAGCTTCGAGTGTGCCGGGCCGCAGCTCCAAGGTGCCGTTCTGTGCCTCGCGGGACAGGCTGCTCCATGGATTCGTCTCAGACATGCCGCGCTCTTTCCGTCTCGACGATTCGGAAGGCTCCCGCACCTGTTGTCATCGCTGGGAAGCGCACTGGATGAGCGCCGACGCCCCCGGAAGATACGATGCCGAAGTCCGATCCCGGAGGCAGAGACTCCGACCCGCACAACTGAATACCTCCCCGACGTGGGCGTCGACGATATGCGCGCCACGGCGCGGCGTCCCGTTCGCCCCCGCGTACGGGATCACTCTCCTGCGCCCGGCAACTCATACGCTGACGACCCTCCTCATCGCTGGCGTGCCGTGAACGGCTGTGCGCCACACGTCAATATGGCAGCCGGTTCTTACGGCAGACCGAATATTGTCTTACGACGCACCAACGATTCTATGGTGAGTCGGTTCGCCGACGCATGTACAGACCCGAATCCTGGTGGCCCCTCCGCGCCGCTCACCGCCCCGGACCAGCCGGTTTCCACTGCGGCGCAGACGAGACACGAAGATCAGGACGCTCCGACCGCGCCGTGCCGATTCCGAAACCGCCGCTCGAACTCCGCGCGGTAGACCGATGGCGCCACCGAGGACGAAGACCGTTCCAGCACACCGTCATCGGCGATGTAGTAGATCGCCCGGCCGATCGCGATCTCACCCGGCTCGACCGGGACGTACACCATCCACCCCACGCTGATCCGATCGGCGCGCAGGTCCTCCACCGAATAGTTCGCGAGATCGGCCCCGCTGTCCCGGATGAACCGCTCGACCCGGGCGAGCGCGTCCTCTCGCGACATCGGCCCCGGCGCCGTCATGGTCACCCCGGCCATGGTCAGCTGGAAGAAAGCGCCGTCCACGTCGAATCGTTCGTCGTCATCGAAGACACCGGCGAGGGTGTCCCGCGTGACCACACCGGCCTCCGCGGCGGACACCAGCGCGCCGACGGCCGCGCGCCGACGCGCGTTCGCGTCGTCGCCGAGCAGGCTGCCGACGATGTCCACGACCGTCTCCGAGCTCCACACACCCGGCATCGCCTCGGCGAACCGGGCGGGTCCCGGTGACGCACCGCGGTACCAGCGGCCGTTCTCCCACCAGTAGCAGAACGACAGCAGACCGCTGGTGCAGCGGTGGTTCAACACCTGTCCCGCCACCCATTCCGGCGCTCCCGCGTACAGATCGGGCAACTGGAGCCCGTCGTTGTACGCCGCCGCCAGTTCCGGGGCATTCCACATCCCACCGGACAGCACGGCCCGCCCCCCGGGCAGCGCGTACAGCGAACAACCGCTGCGCTTGGCGCCTTCGAACCAGCTCACGGACGGCAGCAACCTTGGGCCCCAGGGCGATTCGGCCGCGACGAACGCCGCGGCGAGCACGGCCCACCGGGCGGCCATGATGGGGAACGGAGGCAGCTCGTCCTCGGACGGCACGGCCCGCACGCCCGCCTCCCGATCCGCCCGCGCCTGCGCCGCCGCAACCTGCGGCGGTCGCGACTGACGGTCACCGTGACCGACGTAGGCGCCGAGCCAGACCGGCAGCGAATCCCGGGGAAACGCCGCGAGATCAGCGAGATAGACCTCCGGCGGGAACAACTGCTCGTCCGGAAACGGCTCGTCGCCGTAGTCGTAGTCGACCTCCATCCGGCCGTCGCTGGTCAGCGTGAAGAGCAAACGCCACCAGGGCCCGTCCTCGAGCCCGGCCGCCAGCTCCCGATGCTCGCGGACCAGCGCCACGATCCCGGGTTCGGGAGTCACCCGCGCGGTGTGCTCTCGATCGTCGGAGTAGACGGCCAGCGCGACCTCCGCGGCCACCGTCAGCGCGAACACCGCGTCGACCCGCCGCCAGCCCTGCGGACCGCCCGCGGCCAGCTCCCGGGCGACCTGGTGCATGAGCGCCTTGGCCCGTTCGGCGACATCTTCGACCGGCGCCGCCTCGGACAGGGTGAAGCCGACATCAGGCTCCTCCGTAGCGACCTCGTAGCCCTCCGTGGACTGGTGGGCTACCGCTTCGGCCGGCACCTCGACCGCGGACGGCGACAGGTGCGGCTCGTCAGCGCCGTGTTCTGGAGCAGCACCGAGCTCGTCGCCGGTCGCCTGGCCGCCTGGTCTGGTCACGTCGCGGAAATCCCCTCATCCACCGCATCGGAGCCGGCGTACACGCCGCGATGCCTGCTCTGCTCGTCGTCCATCCTCATACAGCGCCGGTCCGCGCGGTGCTCGTCACGGCTCCTGCCGCAGGCCCAGTAGCGGCAGGTCGAGCTTGCGATTCCCCGAACGCTCGTTCCACCCCGTATAGGCCAGGGCAGTGGGGGCGTCGATGCCGAACCCGTCGCGCAACCCGGTGACGACCATGTCCGCCAGGCGGCGGTATTCGGTCGTGGGACTCGGCCACGGCAGCTCGGTCCACCAGTTGTTGTGGCTCGTGTCCCGCTCGCGCCAACCCGATTCGGCGATCAGCGCGCGTCCCGCAGCACCCGCGCGCAAGGCGGGGTCGAGCCATTCGTCATCGACCAATTCGGCCTCGAGCGCGTCATCGAGCTGGAGGAACTGGGCGTATCGCCGCCGCGGTCCGGTATCGGACTCGACCAGCTTCACGATGGAACCGGCGCGCAGCGCGGCCAGTTCCACGGCCAGACCAGCGGCGAAATCTCCCCACCCGGTCAACTCTGCTCCTGCTGCTCCAGCTCGACGGCCTGATCGTGCAGTTCGAGCCAGGAATTGGCGGTCGAGGACAGTTGAACCGAGCGGCCCAGGTCCGCCACCACCAGTGTCGTTTCCGGCCCCGCCCAGCGGACCTCCGCCGTGGCGCCAGGAACCCGGGTGGTCGGTTCGCCCAGTGCGCGGGTCAGCGCCGCGACCATCGCCACGAACGCGTCCCTCGACCGTGCCCTTCCGTCCGCGTCGTCCGGGGCGAAATCGGTGACGCGCAGCTTGATGTCGACGATCAGGCCGGCACGTCCGTGAATCTTTCCGCTGGCCATCCCGAATCCGGCGTCCAGCATCGCCCGGTCCGGATGGGCGGTCAGCACTTTCCAGCCGAACGCCTCGGCCAGCCGCGGCACCGCGTCCATCGGCTGGGAGCCGTCCAGCGACCGCAGGCCGGTCGCCAGGTCGACGATCTCGCTGTCGGTCAGCGCGCGCCATTCGGTCATGGGCCCACCTTAGGTCGTGACATCGGTGCTCACCGGGCCGACCGCCAACGATTGATCTCCTCGATCTTGCGGGCCAGCGCCTCCTTCCGCTCGCGAGCGTTGGAGCCGTCGAGCTGGCCCGCGAACGCCGAGCGGGCCGCGTCGACCAGCGCGTCCGGCACGTCGGGATAGGCGCGGGCGATCGCCCACAGCGCGTCCTCGGTCTTCATGTCGAGGCCCGTCTCCGTGCGGATGCCGCCGCCGGTCAGCACGGAGCGGAGCATCTCGTCGAAGTTCTCTCGCAGTTCGTCATCGGTCGGATGGTCGATCCGCATCACTACTCCTCACGTCGATGGTTACCTTGTCGCATCGCCGTCCGGTCATCCGGCGAAGATCTCGGCGCGGCGCACCGGGTCGTCGACCACGGCTCGGACCAGCGCGCCGATATCCATCTCCTCCGGCACCGAGCGATAGGTCAGCTCGCAGAAGACGGCACCGCCGACGGCCACCGCGAACCGGGTGGTGCGCCATCCCACCGTGCCCCATTCGACGCCGACGGGCCCGTCGAGCTCGACCGTGCGGTCACCGACACGAAGGACGAGTCTGCCGTCGTGTCGATAGAACACCACCGAGACTCCACCGAGCTCACCGTAGACGCCGTCGTGCGTGGCCGCCTCGGACGGGTTGGCGCGCAGCGCGCCGGTGATCGGGTCGAACTCCGCGGGTACACCGAAGCCTGCGAACGGGCGGACGAAGATACCCCGTTCCGGGTCCTGGCCGCGGCGCCCGTTCCCCTGCGGCCCGCGGCCGTTGGTCCGTGCGCCACCGTTCACCGCTGGCGTCATCGGCATGCCGGGCGGCATCGGGGGCATGGGCATACCCGGCGGGACCGTGCCGTCGGGCCGGCCTGGGTCGTTCGTGTTGCCAGGCCAGGTCGGTGAAGTGGGTGGATACGGTGCGGACGGTCCCGCGTATGGCGGTGCGGACGGTCCGGGGGTCGGCATAGTCGGGTATGAGGGTCGGGTCGACGGGTATGGGGGCAGTGTTCCCGGTGGCGTCGACGGATACGGAGGCGTCGGCTGGCCGGGTGTCGGCCCGCCGGGCGGGAAGGGAGGCGTCGACGGGTACGGAGGTTGCGTGGGCGGAACCGTAGGTGTGGGCGGCTCCGAGGGTGTCGGCGGAACTGGCGGCTCCGGGGGTGTCGGCGGAACCGGCGGCTCCGGGGGTGTCGGCGGAACCGGCGGCGTGGGCGGGACCGGCGGCGCGGGTGGTGTCGGCGGCGTGGGCGGAACCGGTGGAGTCGGCGGAACCGGCGGGAGCGGCGGCGTGGGCGGAGTCGGCGGAACCGGCGGTGGTGTCGGCGGAACCGGCGGTGTCGGCGGAACCGGCGGTGTCGGCGGAACCGGCGGGAGCGGCGGCGTGGGCGGAACCGGCGGGAGCGGCGGAACCGGCGGCGTGGGTGGCTGGGGTGGGTTCGGCGGCTTCGGGGGTTCCGGTTGCGGCATAGGGACGGGCCACCGCTCCACTTCGTTCAGGAACGGCCCCGGCATTTCGAACTCGTAGTCCCTCGGCGGATGCGGAATGTGCGAGCGCGGCGCCCAGTTCGGCGGCATCCGGCGGTAACGCACCGGCCCCGGGCCCGACGGACCCGCGGGCGGCTCCGAATCACCGTCGCGGTTCGAGCGAGCACCGCCCGACGACTCGTCAGCACCGTCGCGATGAACGCGAGTTCCGCTCTCCGGCGAATCGTCGCCACCGTCACGCTCCCGGCGTGACGTCTCCCCGCCACCGCGAGCAGTCCGGGAACCGGACGCGCCCTCCTGGGAGGAACGATGCGCGGAGCGCCCCGAAGGATGCTCGCGCACAGCGTCTTCGGCCCGCGCGAGCTCGTCCTCGGCATCGATCACACGCCGAGCCGCATCCTCGAGCCGCGCAACCCGCTCCTGCCACGGGCCTTGCTCATCCACCCGCATCGTGCGCCCACGCAGACCATCCAGCGCGTCATCCAGCGCATCCCGCGTCAGATCCTCGTCATTCACCGGTAGTCCACGACGCGCATCCGTGAGATCGGCCTGCGCATCAGCCAACTCCCGCTCCGCCGTAGCACGCTGCGCGGACAGACGCGCCCGCTCCGCTTCCGCCTCGGCACGAGCGGACTCTTCCGCTGCCCGCGAAACCGATTCTTCCGGTCCGTCGGGCGAGAGCGGCTCGATGGCTCCAGCGGCCTGCTCGAGTGTCTCGTCCAACCGCGCGAGCCCGTCTTCGGCGTCGAATACGCGGCGTGCCGCGTGCTCCAACGCTCCGACCCGCTCCTGCCACGGGCCCTGCTCCTCGACCCGCAACGTGCGCCCACGCAGGTTGTCGAGCGCATCGTCCAACGCATCGCGCGTCAGGTCCTCGTCATTCACCGGAAGACCGCGGCGGGCATCCGAAAGATCGGCCTGCGCGTCCGCCAACTCCCGAACCACCGCGGCGCGCTGCGCGGACAGGCGTTCCACATCGGCGCGGGCGGCGCGTTGAACGAGATCGGAGAGGGCGGCGATGTCGTCGGCGCGCCCGACGACATCGGCGCGCAGCTCGGCCTGCACTTCGGCGAGCTGACCGGGGGTCAGTCGCTCGTTCTGGTCGAGCTTGCCGTCGCGGTAGACCTCGTAGACCTCGGCCCACCGTTCCGGGCCCGCGTCGGTCAGGTCCACTCCGACCAGGCGCGCGAAGTCCCGCCCGGCCCCGCGATCGGGGCCGGGCGCGGCGCTGGTGTCGCCGTCCAGCATGCCGAGCCGGCCAGGAGCCTCGGTGAGGTGGACGACGTCGCCGATGACCGCCAGCAGGTGGCGAACGGCTTTGTCGTGCACGGGGAACTCGACATCGGACACGCGGGGATCGAGCGCTCGGTCACCGTGGGCGCGCGGGTCGAACACATCGACCGCGGCGAGCGCGTCGGCGTAGTCGGTGAGCGCGTCGACCAGGTCGGGGTGCAGGTTCGGCCGATGTGACTGGTTGGCGATCACCTCGCCCAGCTGCCCGAGACCGGTGATCCGCACTGTTCCCGGCAAGGCGTCGAGGCGCCGGACCAGCCGGTCGTTGGCCGCATCGATCGCGGCCGGGTCGATGCCGCGCAACAGCTTCGCGTATTTGACCAGCGCCTCGGCCCGTTGCTGCCGCAAGGCGTTGCGAATATCCGGGTCCGCCATCGCCTCGGCCAGGCGCCGCGGTGTCATGTCCGCGGCGTCCAGGCCGAGCCGGTGCGCCAGCACATGCCGCGCGTCGCCGACCTCGTGATAGGTGTCGATGTCCCAGGCGGTGCGCGCGTAGTCGATGATCGCCTCGATCTGTCCCGCGCGAATGGCGTTCTCGTCGCGCAGCACCGCGAGCCGCTCGGCGAGCAGTTCCGGGGAAGCCAGCTCCGCTTCGGTGATGTCGAGGCGCTGCGCGAGTTCACTGATGGCGTCGCCGATCTCCCGTCGCGACAACGGTTCCGGCGCCTCGTCCGCGACAGGAAGCGTGTCGGAGTTCACGACAGCGTCCGGCACGACACGCCAGCCGTCGCCGTCGTCCACCACGGTGACGTCGAGGCTGCGTCCCTCGACCTCGCCGGTGAAGTGACGCACCTGCGTCGCCCCGCCGTCGGCGATCGCGATCCGGTCCGGACGCACGTCGGTGACCAGGTAGTGGACCTCGACGATGCCCTCGTTGACGGCCTCGGCGAGCCTGGGGTGCGCCGCGAGCGCGTCGGCGAGGACGCGGTCGTGGCCGAGCGTGCCGTCCACGACCACCAACCGCATCGGCCCGCCGGGCTCGCCGGGGACCAGACCGAGACCGGTACCGTCTTCCAGCATCGCTCCGCCCCGAGCGAGTACCCGGTCCCGCCCGGCCATGTCGCCGATCAGGCCCGTGAGTTCGTCGGCCGCGGCATCGGCCCGCAGGAACTCGTCGGCGTCGGTGCGGAAGGCGGTCATGCCGCGCGCGTGCTCGCGGATCCGGTCCATCTCGTCGGCGAGCGCGTTCGCGAGCTGATGCGCGTCGAGCGCGTGCAGATCGGTGCCGAGCAGCTGCGCCCACACGGAACGCTCGTCCTTGATCTGGTCGCGGCGCAGCGCATTCTCGAAGAAGGAGCGCAGGCCCTGGTCCTGGCCCGGCTGGTCGGTGTCGTAGAGGTCGCCCCACTCGCGGCTCGGCTCACCGCCGTTGTTGACGCCCTGCCAGTCCAACAGGGTGGGGTTGCCGCCGAAGGCGCGCACTACCTCACCGAGGAAACGGTTCATCGGGTTGGCGTCGAAGAAGCCGACCTCGTAGCTGTACGGGATCCGCTCGTGCTCGGCGTTGTACCGGCGGGACGCCTCGGCGAGGCCGGTGAGCGCGCCGATCCGGCGGATCTGCTGATACCGCAGCAGATCGACGACCCGACGGACGTTCTCGAGGGTCGGTTCACCGAGGTCGACGCCCAGCGCAGCGGCCGCGGCCACCAGGGCGTCGGCCAGTTCCTGCCGCCGGACCGTCGCCTCGGACAACTCGCGCAGCCAGTCGGCGAGTTCACCGGTGCTCGCGGGCAGCTCCTCGCCCGACCGCAGGGCCGGTTCCGGTGTGGCGTCGGGCGTCTCGCCGTCGGTCGGCTCCGGCCTGGACTCCGGCGCGGCGATCGCGCGGGCGGCGTCCTCGGCCTGTCGCTTCAGCTCCTCGAGTTCCACCCCGAGTTCCCGGCGCACCAGCTCCGGATCGGCCTCCTCCAGCCAGTACCGGTACTCCTCGCCGTCGCGGGCGACCGGTGTGCCGTACTCGGCCGCCGAGTCGGCGACCCGGGAGGTCAGGCGCTTCAGGAACGGGACGAGTTCCCGCTTGCGCCACATGGTGACGGCTTCTTTGAGGATGCGGACCGGACTGAACTTGGTCTGCATCACCTCGTATTCGTCGCCGGGCGCGGGAGTCGGGTCGTAGTGCTTGGTGAGCGGCAGGCCCGCTTCGTGCGCGATCAGCGATTGGCCCGCGCTATCGATGCCGGAGCCGGACGGGTACTTCGGGCTCTCGCCGAGGTATCCCGCCGTCAGTGCCTCCCACAGGCGACGCAGCCGCGACTTCGGCCGCTCCGGTTGCCGCGGTGCGGGCACGTCGGTATCCGCCGGTTCGGGTGCGTCGAGACGTTCGGGCGTCTCCACCCGCCAGCCGCCGTTCTCGTCGGCGACCAGCCGCGCCGGCACGCGCTCACCATCGACCTCGAGGGTGTACCGGCGGGTCTCCCCCGGCTGGGGCTCGGCGCCGGTCTGGCCGCGGGCCGCTTGGACGGCGTCGGCGAGGTCTGCGATGGCTTGCGCGTCGCGGCGCACCGCGGCACGGGCCTGCTCCACCGTCCCGGCCGGATCGCGATCGAGATCGGCCGGATCGATGCGGAGCCGCCGTGCCCAGGCGTCGCGGGTCTCGCGCACCTGCGCGCGCAAGTCCGGATGACGCGTGCCGCGCGCCCGCTCGGTCGCTGCCGCGAGCGCCTCGACCATGCCCGCCTGCAACAGGTTTCGGTAACGCAGGTCGGCGATGGTGGCGCCGAGATGCTCCGGGGACAGGTCGTCCTCGTCGAGGGCGAATCGGCGTGCGAGCCGATCGCGAGTCCGGTCGATCGGTTCAGGACGCGGAGCGCGGGACGACTCGTGCGCATCCCCGGCACGCTCTCGGTTCGCATCATTCGAGTGCGGCTCGGCTGCCCGAGTGGCCTGTGCGCGGGCATCGTCCAGCCGAGCGACTTCCGCTTCGGCATCGAAGACACGGCGGGCAGCGCGCTCCAACTCCGTGACACGGTCCTGCCACGGACCTTGTTCGTCCAACCGCAGCGTGCGTCCGCGCAGTCCGTCGAGCGCGTCGTCCAACGCACCCGGCGTCAGGTCCGCGTCGTCGACCGGCAACCCACGGCGGGCCGCCACGAGATCGGCCTGCGCATCGGCCAATTCGCGGACCGCCGCGTCCCGCTGCGCGGACAGACGCTCGGCAACGACACGCGGCAACTGCACACCGTGAGTCGCGTCACGTGCATCCGATTGCTGTGTCCGTTCATTGGTGGTCGCGGCTTGCTCGAGGGCGCGTTCCGACCGAGCGAGTTCCGCGTCGGCGTCGAAGACGCGCCGGGCGGCGCGCTCCAACTCCGTGACGCGGTCCTGCCACGGTCCCTGACCGTCGACACGCGATGTGCGCCCACGCAAGGCTTCGAGCGCATCGTCCAACGCAGCCTGGGTGAGATCCTCGTCGTTCACCGGCAAGTTACGGCGAGCATCGGCGAGATCGGCCCGTGCGTCGGCCAGCTCCCGCGCCGCCGCATCCCGCTGCGCGGTCAGGCGCTCGGTGTCGGCCCCTGGACGAATTTCGGCCGCGGGATCGGCTTCGCGTGCTGCGTCTTCGGCCCGCGCGAGCCCGTCCTCGGCATCGAACACGCGCCGAGCCGCATCCTCGAGTCGCGTGACCCGGTCCTGCCATGGTTGCTGCTCATCCACACGCAACGTGCGGCCGCGCATGCCGTCGAGCGCGTCATCCAATGCGTCCCGTGTCAGATCCTCGTCATCGACCGGAAGACCATGCCGCGCATCCGCGAGACCGGCGCGCGCGTCGGCCAATTCGCGGACCGCCGCGTCCCGTTGCGCGGCCAGGCGTTCCGAGTCGGCGACCGTGCGGCCTGGGTCGGCAGGTGGCAGGGCATCCGGGCTCGTGGCAGCCGCGGGCAGTCGCGGTGGTCGCGGTTGCTCGATCGGCAGGCCCGCGCGGCGCAAGTCGTCCTGTACGTCGCGCAGGCCGTCGTCGGGCGCCTCGGCGAGCCAGAACTGCTCGTCTCCGTAGCGTTCCGCGCTGGTGAGCGGCTCGAAATCGTCCGGGTAGCGCATGCGCGGGCCGTCGGCTTCGTCGAGGAAGCCTCGCGCCCTGGCGATTTCGGCGAGTTCGGCCAGAGCGGCCAGCGGATCGCGCAGCGCGGCGAATCTCTCGTCGAGACCCAATGCCTCGGCGAGCAGGCGAACGTGCTCGGCCTCGGCATCGGTGAGCGGGTCGGCATCGCGCTGATCGGTCCAATCGCGCTGTTGGCGAAGGAATTCGAGCACGTCGTGAACGGGATTGCCGGTGCGACGAGCACCATCCGGACGGCCATCGGCCGGTGGCTCGGCATTCGTGGGCGGCGGCCCGGATGGCGGCTCACCATCCGCACCTGCGGCCTCCGCCCGCGGTTCGGCGGTGTCAGGCAGCACAGCGACCGGGCGATCCTGGTCGGCGTCGGCACGCACCGGTTCTTCGGCCTCGACCTCACGTGTAACCGGCTCTGCGCCTGGATCTTCCGATGGCGATTCGGTGTCAGCAGCCCGAGCCGCTTGTGCACGAGCGTATTCGGCCCGCGCCAATTCGTCCTCGGCGTCGAACACGCGCCGCGCGGCACGCTCCAACTCCGCAATCCGCTCGTGCCACGGCCCCTGCTCGTCCACCCGCGATGTGCGGCCACGCAAGGCTTCGAGCGCATCGTCCAACGCATCCCGCGTCAGATCCTCCTCGTTCACCGGCAACCCACGGCGAGCATCCGCCAGGTCGGCCCGCGCGTCCGCCAACTCCCGCTCCGCCGCATCACGCCGGGCGGTCGGGCGGCTCGGTTCGGCGTCGACACGTACCGATTCCCCGGCCACGGTGTCCGCTCCACGCGAAGCAGATTCTTCGCCGGGGTTGTCCGATATCGGACGGGCCACCTGGCCGTCCTCGTCGCGAGCGTCGTCCACCCGCGCGAACGCGTCCTCCGCGTCGAACACCCGCCGCGCCGCATCCTCGAGCCGTGCAACCCGCTCCTGCCACGGGCCCTGCTCATCCACCCGCATCGTGCGGCCACCCAGGGCTTCGAGCGCATCGTCCAACGCATCCCGCGTCAGATCCTCCTCGTTCACCGGCAACCCACGGCGAGCGTCCGCGAGGTCGGCCCGCGCATCCGCCAACTCCTGTGCCGCCGCATCACGCTCAGCCGACAGATGCTCGGCGTCAACACCCGGATGCCTTTCGCCGCCAGTCGCACCTAGGTCGTCGGCTCGTGTTTTCCCCGCGACAGGCCCTCTGGTTTCCCGAGCTTCTCCGGGTGAAGCCGGGTCGCCGACGCGCGCACTTCCCGCGACGGGTCTCCTGGGAGACCGGTCGCCGTCACCCGGAGCCGGATCGCCCACGCGCGTAGTTCCCGCCACTGGTTCCCCCGGCGCGGGCGGTGGCGTTGGCTCTGTGCCCGAGGGGAATCCGTCGAGCTCGCGTTCGAGTGCGTCGAGGCGGTCCATGGCGCGGCGGTGGATCTCGTCCAGTTCGTCCAGCAGGCGAGCATGCAACTCGTCCAGCGTCTGGGCCTCCGGAGACGGGTGTGCCGCGTCGTCCGGCCCGCCTGCGAGCCGGTCGAGCCGGGCGACGGCGGCGTCGAAGTGCTGATCGAGGTCCGTCGCGATCCCGTCGAGCTGGGCGAAGGTGTCGCGAAGCAGCTCGTCGAATCGTTCGTCGGTGCGCCGGGCCGCGTCGTCGAACTCCGCGCGGATGCGCTCCAGCGCCGCCTCGGCCGAGTTCTCCGCGCCCGGGCGGGCCGTGGGCGCCGCGAGCGGCGGGACCTCGGCTGCGGCCGGGACGCCCTGGTCGGGCCGAGCGGACAGCTCGTCGAACCGTGCGGCGATCTCGGCTTCGATGTCGGCCAGGCGGTCGAGAGCGCGCTGCTCGATCCGGTCCAGATCCGTACTCGCGCGGCGCAACAGGTCGTCGAGCTGCTGGTCGATTCGGCGGTGCAGCTCGTCGAGGTCGGCGAGCGCTCGGTGCGCATCGTCGCGCGCGGTGACGGATGGGGAGTGCGGCGCGGCGTTCCGCAGGTCGTCCGACGCACTTTCACCGGACTCATCCGGACGCACGGTGCGCGGCGACGCCGCATCCGGCTCGCTCCCGGGACGGTCGGTCGACGGCACGGCTAGCTCACCGTCACCCGAATCATCGGACGCGCCCAGACGCGTGGTGCGCGACGCCTCCGCCGCATCCGGTTCGCGCTCAGGACGGTCGGTCCGCGGCACACCCTGCCCACCGTCACCCGAATCATCGGACTCGTCCGGACGAGCGGTGCGTGGCGACGCCGCATCCGGTTCGTCCTCGAGACGATCGGTCCGCGGCGCACCCTGCTCACCGTCACCCGAGTCGTCGGGCTCGTCGGGCTCGTCCGGACGCGCGGGTGCGGGTGGATCCTCCGGGGGCTTCTGCGCACCGCCGTCGGCGTTCGGCGCCGAGGATTCGTCCTCTTCGCGTGGGCGCGACGGCTCCTCTCCGGCGGGCGGGCGGCGATCGCCGCCGCGGGGTCCTTCGCCGGGGCCATCGGTCGGGCCATGGGGCCGCGACGGCGTCGCACCCGATGCGGGCGGCAGGTAGCCCGGGTCCGGTGCAAGCGGAGCGGGAGCGTACGGGATGCCCGCGCGCCAATCGGTCAACGGCGGGCGGTCGGCGTCCCAGTGATAGCCGAGCGTGATCGCGTGCGCGTTGGCCTGCTGCCAGGTCGAAAGCGGATTTTCATCCAGGAATCGCGCTTCGGCCAGCATGTCGTCGAGCAGCACGAAGTCTTGTGACAGCGGGACGCCGTCGATCAGTCGCTGCCACGCCTCCGCTACATCGGCGAGGCGGTCCATCTTCTCGTCGGTGTACCGGCCGGCCGGATCGCTGTGTTCGCGTACTCGATGCTCCTCGACCATCAGGTGGTCCTTGATGCGCGCCAGTTCCTCGCGGGTGAACACGGGAACGTCGTCGCGCATGTGCTCGGCGAGCGCGGTGGCGATGTCGTCGGGATCGCCACCGCCCGCCACCAGTTCGCGGATGTCCTCCACAGTGTCGCGAATCGCGTCGGGGTCTTCGGCGGCGAACCGGTCCGCGAGGTCGGCCGCCATCCGGTCGATCTCGTCGTGGATGCGCCCGAGTTGCGCGTCGACGTCGCCGAGCGGATCGATACCCGGCTGCCGCCGGACCAGCCGTGCGACGGCGTCCACCACCTCGCGCGCCCGGGTTTCCTGCTCGGCGCGCCGATGCCGGTCCAGGCCGTCGGCGATCCGGTCGATGTCGGTGTCGTCGGCGAGGAAGCGCTCGTATTCCCCGTCCGCCCAGTCCTGGACCCGCTGCCAGGCAGCGACGTCACGGTCCCACTCGCGCCGCAGGCCCTCCGGGATGTCGACCCGGTCGCCCGGCGGCACATGGTCGGCCGCATTCCACGGCCGGTGCATCGGCTGGATGTTGCGCTGCGGCGGGGCGAACCATTCGTAGTTGCGGAACACCGTGCCGAACGGCGGCACATGTCGCAGCCACGGCCGCGCCTGCACCCACTCGCCGATCTCCGGATGACGCTGGATCCACGCCTTCACCGCCGGATGCTTGGGCACCTGCGCCGCCATCAGCAGCAGGCGCACCACGTTGTACGAATCGCCGCCCCAGTGCTGGGTGTACACGTCGTGCTCGTCGACGCCCGAGGTGTCGTACCGCGAAGGCGCCTGCGGCATGTGCAGCGGAAGGGTGCTCTCCGGGATCATGCCCGGCGGGACGTCGTCGGTCGGCAGGGTGATGTCGTTGACGACGTCCTCCATCGCCCACCCGCTGACACCGTCCGGCAGTTCCTTCCGCGAGTACTTCTTCGGCGGTTCGCTGCGATCGCGCCCGAATTCCCAGTCCGGACGGGTCGGATCGACGCGGTGCCAGACGCCGTCGGCGTCGCGCCACGAGGTGATGTCCAGGCGGCGACCGCCGATCCACCCGGTACTCAACCGTTCGATCTCGGGCGGGTCCATGTCCTGCGTCCGCACGTTGTCTTCGCGGTCGGCGAGCACGTGACGGTAGTCGACCGTGGTCTCCGGGCGCACGATCGCCTGTGCCACATCGGAACTGCGGCGCAGGGCGTCGGCCAGAGCGGCGTCGTGATCGGCGCGCGGGGCGGACGGGTCGGGCCGGGCACCGAACACGATGATGCGCGGGCGCTCGCCGTCGATGATGCCGACCCGGTCGGTCACCATCCGGCCGCCGATGCGTTCGATGAAATCCCGATACGCGCCCGCAACCCTGGCCATGTCGTCCTGGATGCGGCCGATCGCGTTGTGCGCGTCGTTCACCTCGCGTGCGACGGCATCGAGCGCGTCGATGTCCCGGCGGCGAGCGTCGGCCTCCGCCTCGGAGAGCGTGCCGTCGGCGAGCCCGTCCCGGACCGCCGCGCGCAGGTCGGCCACGGTCCGGTCCAGCCGCTCCGGCTCGCAGGCCGCCTGATCGACTCGGCCTTCGGGATCCAGCAGGCCCAGGCGCGCCGCCAGATCGTCGCGCTCGTGCCGCAGCGGCTTGACCTCGCGCAGCGCGTCGGCCCGCTGTTGGGCCAGCCCTTCCAGCGCGTCGATCACGTCCTGCGGCCGGGACCGCTGCGCTCCGACGCCTGCCCTGCGCAACTCATCGATTCGACGGTCCACCTGCTGGATCCGCTCGTCGAGCTGGTTGACCTGCTCGGCGGCCGCGGCGAGTTTCTCGATCGTCCGCCTGCGATGCTCGAGTTCCAGCGGCTCCGGCGCGACCCGGTCGGTGTGCGGCGCGTCGTCGGGGCCGCCGCCGTCGTCGACCGTCCTGACGTTCGCGGCCTCGTACAGCCGCAGCACGGTGGTCTCCAGCTGATCCCCGCGCAACGCCGACTCGTCCAGAACGACGCTGTCACCCCAGGATTCGCAGCGGGCGGCGCGGTCCTCACGTTTGGCCCGCCAGAACTCGCGTTCACGGGTCAGGGCCTGGCGCTGCTGGACGAGCCGGTCGTATTCGCCCACCGGAGTGGTGGACAGTTCGAGATCCGCGAGTTGCGTTTCCAGGCGGGCGGTTTCCGCGTCGGCGTCGGCGAAGTCCCGCGCGTTCTGTTCCAGTTCGTCGATCCGGGCGAGACGTTCCGGCATCTCGCTGACCGGCATGGTCCGTCCGCGCAGCTCCTCCAGCGTCCGGTCCAGGCCGTCCGGTCCGGGTCGCAGGGCCGCCCAGTCGTCGGCGTCATCGATCGGCAGCCGTCCCGCCAGTTCGTCACGCCGCGAGCGCAGTTCGTCGCGCCGGGCCTGCGCCTGCTCGAGTTCGGTTGCGAGCCGGTCGTATTCCGTCCGCGTCTCGGGTGACATCCGAGCGCGCGGGTCGTCATCGGCGCCACCGGTCCGCGACCCGTCCGCGCCGAGCGGGGGTGTGTCCGTCTCCGGAGTGGCGGCGGACGACGGCGCGGAGTCGGTCCGTGCCGAAGCCGCCGAGTCCGGCGTGGCCGAATCGGCGCGTGGTTCGCTCCCGATCGGCGCGTAGAGCCTGCGCAACCACTGCGCCCGGTCCTCCGCCATCCGGGCGTTCCATTCCGCTTGTTGCGCGCGGAGTTCCGCCCATGGGTCGTCCGGATCGGCGTCGGCGATGCGCCGCATCCGGTCCGCTTCGAGCGTGGCGGACCAGCTCTCGTTCTCCGCCTGCTCCAGTCGCAACCAGGCCGCGCGGTCGGCGGCCATGCGGGCGTTCCATTCCGCCTGTTCGGCGCGTAACCGTGCCCAGCGGTCGTCCGGGTTCGCGTCGGCCTGCTCGCGCAACCAGGCGGCGTGGTCGGCGGCCATGTCCGCCTCCCAGTCGGCCTGCTCGATCCGCATCCGGAAGTACCAGTCGGAGGGCGAGCCGGGCTCGTCGCCGGGGTCGTCCGCGGAGCGCGGTGTGGTCGGCGGCTTTTCGGCACCGCCATCGCCCGAAGCGGGCTTCGCGGGATTGGCATCGCCGTCGCCGGAGCCGGACTTCACGGAATCGACTTCACCCTCGCCCCGGCCGGGCTTCACGGAATCGACTTCACCCTCGCCGGAGCCGGGCTTCACGGAATCAGCATCGCCATCGCCCGGGCCGGGCTTCACAGAATCGACTTCACCCTCGCCGGAGCCGGGCTTCACGGAATCAGCATCGCCATCGCCCGGGCCGGGCTTCACAGAATCGACTTCACCCTCGCCCGAGCCGGACTTCACATCGGCGTCACCCTCGCCGGAGCCGAGCCGCACGGTCTCGGCATCGCCATCGCCATCGCCGAGCTTCGCGGAATCGGATCCATTTTCGCCGAAACCGGGTTTCGCGGTTCCGGATTCACCCGGCTCGGCTGGGTCATCGGATCGCCGCCCGGCCGCGGTGTGCCGCGACTCTCCGCCTGCGGCCGCATCCGCGCGCGGGGCGATCGGCATGACCCGGATGGTGCCGTCGGGGTCGACCCGCAGCTCGCGCGGCCGTGCGCCTCGAGCCAAAGCGTCCGCCACCTCCGGATGCCCTGCGGCCGCATCGGCCAGCGCGTGAGCCGGATCCGTCCCGCCGAGATTCACCACCAGCACCATCGGAGGCTCGCCCGCGAGGATGCCCACGCGATCGGTGACCGGCCGGGCATCCGCGCGCAGCAACGCGTCGCGTTCCAGGGCGGTCGCCATCGCCCGGTCCAGGCGCTCCACGCGCTCCTCGGCCCTTGCGAGCCGTTCCGGATCCTTCGCCGCGCGTGCGGCGTCGCGTTCGCGCACCGCGTCGTGGTTCTGCGCGGCAAGCCGGTCCAGCACCGCCTGCCGCCGGTCGGCCTCGGCGCGGCGGGCCTGATCCGGGTCGGGGGTGCGCGGCTGGTCGAATTGCGGCGGGTTGTGCTCGGTCTGGCCCGCGTCGATCGAGCGCGGGGCGTCGTCGCGCGATCCGAAGGACAGCCGATCGGCCATGCGCCGCAGCGCTCCCCTTGGTTCGCGCCGGACCAGATCGGACCCGCCGTCGCCGAGCAACCGGGAGATCCGCTTGACCAGCTTCTTGACACTGCCGTCGGACATGCCGTGGAAGAGCCTGCCGAAGGCGTCGTCCAAACCACCGTCGCCGGTCGGGGCCGGCACGCGCCACCCGCCGTTGCCATCGGCCTCCAGCACGATGCCGAACGAGTAATCGGCGATCTCGATGCTGCCCACCGTGGTCCGCGGCCACGACACGCCCGGTCCGCTCCCCGGCTCGGGCAGCGGCACCTGCCTGGTGGCCAGCCGGTGGGCCACCACCGCCGGATGCGGTTCGCCGACCTCCGGTTCCGTACGGAAGTTCGTCAGCGCGTCGTGGCGCAGCGAGCCCTTGTTCTGGCGGCCCTCGTAGGCTTCGTGTGCGTCCGCTTCCCGCTGATCCTGCTTGGTGTGGAACATTTCCGGACCGAGCTGACGCAGCCACGCCTCGAAGCCGAGACCGGTGCGGCCTGCCTCGCGATAGCGCAGATAGTGCGCCAAGAACTGTTGCATCGTCTCGTAGCGGTCGGGCGCGCGATACGGCCCCTCCGCCACCCCCGCGGGCAGCCAGCGGGTGCCACCGTCGTCCGGCGAGACGGCGAGGTAGTCGAGGCGATGCGTTCCGCTCCACAACACCTCGGCATATGCCGAATTCCGCACCGCCAGTTCACGCAACGCGTCGATATGCCCGCCGGGCTGCGCCACGATGACCAGGCGGTGCACACCCCGCTCACCGGTGAACAGCGCGATGCGTTCGGTCAGGCGGACACCGGCGGGATCCCGGTCGAGCAGGGCGTTGACCGTGCGCCGCGCCACCGCCGAGTCGTCGGCCTCGACGGGAGCGTGCCGCGCCGGCTCCGCCGCATCATCGGCCATCGGCCACGGCTGGTAGCGGCCGTGGTTGTCCGCGGCGGAACGGGCGACTTCCATCGTGATCTCGGCCTCGGGCAGCCCCACCTTGTCGACGTACTTGCGCAGCGCCGTCAGCCCGGCGTCCAGCGCGCGACGCTCGGGCGGCACGCCGTCGTCGGCGTGCGACGCCTTCCGGTAGGCCCGATCGTAGGCCTGGGTGTAGGCGGTCTCGGCGGGGCCGACGGGCGCGAAGCGCCCCGATTCCCGTAGCACGCCCAGGGTTTCGATCTCGACAGCGAAGTCACCGGTGCGCATCCGCCGCAACTCGGGCGAGTCCGCCTTGTGCGGGCTGGGCGCGTGGTCGAGGTCGGCGGCGGTGAATCCGTTGGCCCGGTCCCATTCCGCGGCGTAGTGGGTGGCGTAGTCGACGCCGTCGATCAGCGGCCCGCGTTCGACCAGCGCGGCGCGCACCTCGCGCACCGCCGCCCGGTAGGCCGCGGCGTCGAGCATCGATGGCCGGACCGACGAGTTGTCGCGATACGCGCGTGCGGCGATCTTGCGTGCCTTCTTGCGCGCCTCGTCGAACGTCTCGCGGAGTCGGTCGTCGTGTTCGACGGTGCGCGGTTCGTCCGGGGTCCGTTCCCGCTCGCTCTGGTACTTCGCGCGTTCCTCGCGGACCCGAGCGAACTCGAAGGCCCTGGCGTGCGCCTCGGCCTGGCGGTCGAGCATCGTGCCGACGTACTCGTCACGCGACAGCGTGAGCCGTTCCAGCGGACCGTCGCCCACCCGCGTCTGCTCGGCCATGGCGGCGGCGTGCACCCACGCTTCGGCGAGCTCGAGCGCCGACGAATTCGAGTGCAGCACAATGCTGTCGGCCGACGGCACGTAGCCGCTGTCGGACCGCAGCTGCTGCCTGCCGTCACGCGCGGCCGGTGGGTCGTCGAACGTGAACCGGATATCGACGCCGAGCCGGTCGACGGTGCTCATGGCCCACCGGCCGACGGAATTGCCGTCGCCGCGCACCCGATCGCCGCGCATGTTCTGGTAGACGCGCAGGTTGTCGCCGTCCAGCTCGCGCATCACGCGGTCGAGCCGGTTGGCCAGGTGGTCGGCCGGTACCGGCTCCTCGGCCGCGGGCCGCTCCGATCGAGCGACATCGTCGGGCGGATTCGGCGTCCGCTCGCGCATCCAGTGGCCGTCGTCCCCGGACCGGACCGCGGAAGGATCGGTCTGCTCGTGCCGCAACCGCACCGCGCCGGAGTCGTCGACGTCCACCCACACCCGGTCGGCGACGACATCCTCCACCACCAATGTGTGCCGCAGTGACGTGTCGGGCGCCTCGTCGCCGGTCACCTGGGTGAACCGGTCACCGGTCTCCGCGACGAACACCTTCGGCGGCCGTCCGGGCAGCCACGCCACCCGGTCGGTGAGCCAGCTGCCACCGGCCTCGCGAACCTGCCGATCCATCAGGTCGTGCCCGACTCGCGCCGCGAGTTCGAGGGCGACGTCGTCCCGGGCCGCGACCGCGCGCACGCGATCGGCGGCGAGTTCGCTGAGGACCCGCAGCTGAGCGTCGAAGTCGGCCAGCTGGTCGTCGCCGAGTTCGCGCCGCGTGCGGGCGAGTTCGCGCAGGTGGGCGAGCACATCCGCCCGATCCTGTGCCAGCGCGTTGTGCTCGGGATCGAATCCGTCGAGTTTGCGTACCAGTTCATCCCGCATCGCGTCGATGCGGCCGATCTCCCTGGTGTGAGCCGCGTGCCTGCGCACGAGGTCCTGAGTCTCGCGCGCGGCCTCCGCTGTCGCGGGCCGGTATTCGGCGGCCGAGCGCTCGTGGTGCTGGGCGGCGTCCCAGTCCCGGCCGTGCGTGCTGCGGGCACTGGCGCTCTCCTCGGCGGACCACGGCGGGTCGAACAGGTCGCCGGCGAGCAGCGCCTCGACGCCCGCCTCTCGTCCCCGTTCGCGCAACCGGCCGGCATCCATCGCCGGGTCGGCCTCTTGCGCCCGGGCCACGGCCGCGTCGTAGGCCTCGAGGTACTGCCTGCGTACCGCGCGCTGGTACTCGACCTCGACCGGCGCCAGCGCGGTGGGCCGGCCGGGATACCCGGCGTTCTCCAGTTCGCGCAGGAATTCCGCCTGCCTGCCGGTCGCGACGGCATCGGCGCGCAATTGCGCCGTGACGTAGTCCTCCCGTGACATGCCCCGGATCCGGGACGGCGTGACCTCCACCTGCCCTGCCCGGATCGCCTCGGTCAGCGCGGCCACACGCACGAGTTCGCCGGCCAGCTCCACCTGTCCGCGGTCATGGGTGTCGATCCGGATGTCCATGGTGCGGCGGTCGAAGACGTCGGCCGCGCCGATCTCGTCGCCGAGGTCGGCGAACCGCACTCGGGCGCCCTCCGCGCGGAGCAGTTCCGCCGCCTCGCGACCGACGGCGGACTGTTCGAGCACCTGCCACACTTGGGCCGATTCGGCGTCGACCCGGCTCAGCTGCCACAGGTCGTCGGCGCGGACTTCGCTGTCGGCGCGCTCCGGCTGGTCGGCCGCGTCGTCCGCCGCCGGTTCCCGCTGGTTGTCGTCGACCCGCTCGCGCGATCCGGTGGCGTCCGGCGTCGAGTGCGTGTCCGCGTCGGCGAACTCCGGCTCGCTGAAACGCACTGTCGGCGCGGGATCGCCTGCTTCGACACGTATTTCGGTGAAGCCGTGCTCGGCCGCCAGCTCGCCGAGGAGGGAGTCGCGCATCGTTTCCTCGGGCGTCCGGTAGAGGTCCGGGTCGTGGCCCGGACCACCGTCCCGGTGCCATTCGCCCCGGATCTCGGTCACCAGGTGCCCGAATTCGGACATCGCGCTGCGGAAAAGGCCCGCGCCGTCGGCCGCTCTGGTGGCGGGCTGTATATGGACGCGCAGCACCCCCTCGGTGTCGACGCTGACGTGGATGCCGCCTTTGCCGTTGGGGTAGAGCCAGGTGTTGCGTCGGTCGTATTCGCGGACCACGGTGTGGTCGTCGCCGACCGGCGTGATGGCGTCGGGCGGCGGCACAGGGGCGATGTCGCGCGCGTGCTCGCGTACCCGCGCCAGCCGCTCCATGGCCAGGTCGTGCCAGTCGGTGCGGCCGTAGCGCTCGAACTGCGGCCGCAGCGCGGCGACCCGTTCGATGAGGATGTCGACGGCCTCGCGGGTCAGCTCGTTGTCGCGGTAGCGGACGCTTCCGTCGGCGTCGCGGGCGAGGAATCCTTCGGCGAACGGGCTCACCGCGTCGCGGGCCTCGGCGCTGTTCTCGAAGGCGCGGCTGTGGTCGATGCCCGCGAGCTGCCGGTCCGGCCCGGCGAGCCAGCCGAAACGATCCCGGTCCGGGGGCCGGACCACGGTGTCGAGCAGGCCGAGGGCGCGGCCGGGAATCGAATCGGCGTAGCCGAGTTCGTGCGGATCGGCGAAATCGCGGTGCCGGTCCCCGGCCGGTTCACCTGGCATCACCTGCTGGTAGACGACGTTGGGCTCGTGCAGTACCGACTCGGGCACGGGGGCGTCGACGGCCCGGCCGAGCGCCCCGGTGAGTACCTCGGCGACGGCGTGCCGCGGATTGACGACGATCTTGCGGATCAGTTCGGTGCCGTTGGCGAACCGGACCAACTCGACGCTCCGGGCGCTGTGCGCCGAATCGCCCTCGCGCAGTAGCGTCGCGCCGATCTCGCCGGAAGCCAGCGCATCCGCCACGACCTGGTCGAACGAGCGGGTGCCGTGCGCGGCGTCCCAGGCGTCGCCGTAGAAATCGGCGTGGGTCCGGTCCGGGCCGACGGTCTCGGCGTCCATCAGCGGGCGCAGCGCCTCGAACGCGGCCTCGCGGGCCTTGTCCTGCAGATCCTCGGGCCAGGCGTTCGGCTCCGCCGCCCGCGCGGCCGCGTGCGCGGCGTCGTACGCCTCGGTGTACACCCGCTCGAGTTCGGTCTCGGGGATCTCGTGCCGCGCCGCGCGCAGTTCGCCGATCGCCGCGAATTGCATGATGCGCGCGGCCGTCTCCAGGTCGAGCATCGCGCCGACGTACGCGCGGCGCGACGACTGCGTCCGGAGCCGGGCGGCGTCGGGCATGTCCGGCGCGTGGGCCAGATCGGCGAGCGTGCCGCCGCGCACCAGGGCGAGTATCTGCTGGGTGTCGGTCAGGCCCGGATCGAGAACCAATCGCCGTTGCGCGGGGTAGTAGCGATCCGGCGCGCCCGATTCGTACTCGACCCGCACCTTGTGCTCGGTCAGCGCCCGATCGATCTGCCTGCCGATCTCGGTCCGGGCCAGTTCCGCACGGAGACGGGCGGTCCGCTCCGCTGCCGCGGTCCCGGCGAGATCGCGCGGCGTGACCGCACCGACCGGGTCGCTCGGCGCGATCGGCCCTGGCTCGTCGACGGATCGGACGCGCACGCGGCCGAAGTCGTCGATCTCCACTTCGAGGAACCGGCGGTCGACATCGTCGCGGCCGAGCAGCGCGGCCGCGAACGGGTCGCGCTCGGCTTCCCGCATGACTCGCTCGTGGTCACCGGCTTCCGCGGCGATCACCAGCCGGTCCGGCTCGCCCGGCACATGAGCGACGTGATCGGTGAGCACCCGGGCGCCCGACTCACCGCGGATGGCCGCGCCGAGCACGCCCCGCGCGGCCGATGCGGCGAGACTGTGCTGTTGCCCTTCGAGCCGGGTGCCGGCCTGGTCCCGCAGATCCGCCGCGTCGCTCAGCACACGCAGATCATGCTGCCTGCGCAGCGATTCGGCATCGTGGTCCGACCGGGTGGCCGCGTCCTCCGCCTCCCGCAGCGCCCGATCGACCGTCGATCGGGAGACGTCGCGGGTGCCGAAGAGCGCCTCCGCCCGGCGGGCGAATTCCGCGGCGGCCTCCCGCGCCCGCAGCCTGGCGTCCTGGCGGGTCAGCGCGCCGTGCCATAGTTCGTCCGCGGTGGTCGGCGAGAACGGATGGTGCCTGCCCGCCTCCGCCGCGCCGTCGCGGCCGACATTGGCCTCGTCCCAGATGCTTCCGTAGTAGTCGGCGTAGTTGCGCCCGTTGTTCCATTCCGTCCGGCGCAGCGGCTCGCGCAGCGCCGCGACGCCGAGATCGTGCGCCTCGGTGCGGGTTCCCGCGTTGTCCCAGCGCCGCCGGGACAGCTCCCGGTCGAACGCTTCCCGGTAGTGCTCTTCGAGCGGATGTTCGGCGATCTCGTAGCCGAGCGCGCGCAGTTCGGCCGCGAGCCGGAAGTGCCTGCCGCTGGCGGCGGCTTCCTCGTCGACCATCGCGTCGACGAATTCATCGCGCGACATCGCACGGATGCGCTCGGGTGTGTTCGCCGTGGTGCGCTGGAGATGACGTTGCGCGTGCAGCGATTCGTGCGCCAGAGCCAGCGCCTGGCGCACGTGCGAATTGCCCGCGGTGAACGCCAGCGCCGACAGTTCGCGACGCCGGAACTCGCCGGTCCGCCCGTCCGGCGCGGTGTCTTCGTAGCCGGTGCGGATCGGGCCGCTGTCCAAGCTCGCCAGAATCTGTTTGCCGTAGTCGGTCTGCCGGAGCAGGGCGCGGACCTGGTCGTCGTGGGTGTCGAGAACCAGGCGGTCGTTCGTCGGCGCGTCGACGGCACGGCCGATTCCGCCCTGCTCCGCGTGGTGCAGCAACAGATCGTGCAGCGCGCGTATGGGTTTGCTCGCCGGGCCGAGATCGCCGAAGTGGTCGCGCAGCACGACTTCGGCGAAAGCTTCGGCCACCGCCTCGTGATCGTCGAGCAGGCCGTCCTCGTCGAGGCTGTACCCGCTGAGTTCCCGCAGCCACTCGCCGAAATCACCGTCGGGGTCCGCGGCGGCCAGCTCGAGCAGATGGCGCTCCGCCCGCATCCGCGCGGCGAGACCACCGGCGTGGTCGAGCACGTGACCGTATTCGTGCACCGCGACGGCGAAGACGGGCCGCCGCAACATCATCGGCTTCAGTTGGTCGTTGCCTACGGCGTTGTGCACCGCCGCACGGAAGTCGCGCGCGCTCGTGGCATGCTCGTGACTGAGGACGATCGCCCTGGTGAAGACCTTTTTGGTGACGTCGTCGATCTGGCCGTCGGCCCACCCGAGCTCGCCCCGCTTCAACTCGCCGATGCCGACGCCACGCAGGTCGACGTGCGGGAACCGCTGGTGCATTTCGACCATGGCCCTGGCGTATTCGCGCACCACCTCGGGGTTCAAGCCCGGCCGGTCGAAGCCGAACACCTCGAACCCTGGGTTGCCCGTGGCCTCGCGCAGCCGGTCCCGCAACAGCTCGCCGACCTCGTGCGGACTCAGCTGCGACCACTCGTCCGCGGTCGCGGCGCCGAGCACCTCCGTATCGGGCACGTCCGCCGCGATGTCCTCGGGCGGATGGGAACCGCGCGGGGACTCGTCCGCCACGCGGTCCCGATCGACGTGCGGATCGTCATTCCCGGACCGCTCGACGCGGTGCGGCTGTTCGCCTTCCGGCGTGCTCGCCCTGCCCGGCGTCAACCGATCGATGAAGCGGCCGAACCTGCTGCGCGGCGCGGCGCGATCCGCCAAGTCGGTGGAGCCGTCGCCGAGCAGCTCGATGATCCGCGCGACCAGCTTCTTCCGGTCGGGCGCGGACAGGCCCTGCAGATGCGTGGACAGGACATCGGATTCCGATCGGTTCGACAGCGGAGCGGGCACCCGCCAGCCACCGTTGCCATCGGGTTCCAGGTGGATGCTCAGCACCGTCGACCCGACTCGGAAGATTTCCAGTTCGTGATGCGACGGGCGTGGTATTCCCGAGTCGCTGGGCAGCGCTATCCGGCGGGTGTACAACCGGTGCGCTACCTCGGCCGGATGCGGCGGCGTCAACGGCGGATCGGCGTCGGCAGCGGTGCGGTGCCCCGCCTCGTGGAAGCCCTCGGTCAGCCTGCCCGGCACGTGGAAACCCTGGCGGCTGGTACCGCGGGCCTTCTCGGCGTCTTCGGCGGTGTAGAACGCGTCGGGTCCGAGTTGTCTCAGCCACTCCTCGAATCCGAGATGCGTGCGGCCCTCCGCCCGGTAGCGCAGATAGTGCGCCAGCATCTCCGTGAGCGCTTCGGTCCTGCTGGGGTGACGGTACGGCCCCTCCGCCGCCGTGACGGTGATGTGGCGCATGGTCGGCAGGCCGCCTGCCCCGCGCACCGCCTCGCGGTAGTCGAGGTAGTGCGACCGGTCCCAGAGCACGTCGGCGAGTTCCGGGTGGTTCGCCGCCAGTTCGCGCAGGGCGTCGATGTGCTGTCCGGGTTCGGCGACGACCACCAGGCGCGGCCGCCTCCCCGGCTCGGAATCGGCCGGGTAGCGCGCGACGCGATCAGTGAGCCGCTCCGGATGCGGCTCGCCGTCGAATTCCTGATCCAGAACGCGCCGGGCGAGTTCGGCGTCGTCGTCGCGCCCGATCTCGCGCGTCGCGGGGTCTTCGGAGCGCGGCGCGATCCCGTCCTCACGCGCCTGTGGATGACCCCACCGCGACTCGTCCTCGTTGCCCGCCGCGCGGACGACGTCCAGGGCGATCTCGGCCCGGTTCAAGCCGACCCGGTCGAGATAGCGCCGTACCGCCTCGCGTCCCGCCCGGTGGGCGGCCTGCTCCGGCGGCGGAGCCTCGGGGTTGCGGCGATGCGCCTTCTCCGCCTTGGGGTACGCCTTGTCGTAGGCCTCGGTGTACGCGCGTTCGGCCGGGCTGACCGGGACGTATTCGCCCAGATCGCGCAGCATGCGCAGGCTTTCGATCTCCAGCGCGACATGCGTGGCGCGCTCCCCGGCCCTGGCACGGCTGTCGTGCGCCTGCGCGTCGGCATCGACGACGCGTTCGGTCGGCGCGATGCCGTGCGCCCGGTCCCATGCCGCCCCGAAGTGATCGCCGTAGTCGCGCCAGTCGACGTGCGGCCCGAGGTGGTTCAGGTGCTCACGCACGGCGCGCACACCGGCGCGGAAGGCGGCCCGGTGGTATAGCGGGAAGGACCGGACGACGCCCGACTTCCAGTACGTCTTCTCGGCGTAGCGCAGCGCGTCGTCGTAGGCCTTGCCGTAGGCGCGTTCCAGGTCGTCGACGCCGATCCGGTTCGGATCGATCATGCCGGTGTCGTCGGCGTTGCCCGCGTACATCAGGGCGTACGCCTCGGCCATCCGGTCCAGCATCAGGTCGACGTATTCGTCGCGGGAAAGGGTCAGCCGCGCCAGCGGTTCGCCCGCTGCCTCGTTCATCTGCTCGGCCAGCCGCGCCGCGCGCACCAATTCCGCTGCGTGCCGCCGAGATCCGGCGTCGGATTCCAGCACGACGGTATTGGTGACCGGGTTGTAGCCCGCGTCCGGCCGCAGTCCGTAGCGGCCACTGTCCATGCGACGGATGCTCGCCTCGGACTCGGCGCTGAACCGGATGTCCACCCCGAGCCGCTCGAGCACGGCCGCCGCCCATCTGCCCTGTCGACTGCCGCTGAGTTCGACCAGTGCCTCGTTCCGCAATGCGGCCGCGTGCTCGGTGATCGTCCGCTGGTGCGTCCCCTCGCCCACCCGGTGCCGGGGCGGATCGGCCGGCGCGGGCGCGTCGGCGGCGTCTCGGAGGACGTGCAGGTCACCGGATTCGTCGAAACGCACCCGGATGTCGGTGGGTGGCGGTTCTCCGGCCAGGGCGGCGCGGTCTGACAGGTCCCGCCGCACGATGTCGGTGATCTCGCCCAGTACGCGGGCATGTTCCGTGGTCGCCCGCGTGTGCTGCGCGGTCAGATCCGCCAGCAGCAGCACGTAGCTGGTGCCGTTCCAGATGTCGATACGCTCGGACCGTTCCCGGACCAGGTCGAACTTTTCCTGCCGCGTGGACGGGATCTCGTCGTCGGGAAGGTTGAATCCGTCCTGCAGCCGCCGGAACGCGCGATCCCAATCCGCCTCGACGCGCGCCAGCTCGCGCCTGGCCGCCGCCTCCGCCCGCTGGAGCCGATCCAGTTCGCGGGCCGTCGCGAGATCGGAGGGAGCGTATTCCGCCGCCCCCTCGGGTGAGCGGTGCGCGGCGTCCCACTCCTCGCCCGCCTCGTGCCGTCCGCTGACGCCCTTGCGTGGATCCTCCGGTGCGTCGAATCGCGGATCGACCAGCAACTCGGCCACGCCCGCCGCGCGCCGTCGCTCACTGTCCACGCCCGAATCCGATTGCCGTTCCCAGGCATCCAGGTCCAGCACCCGACGCAGGTCCGCGTCGGCGCGGTTGCGCACCTCCTCGAGGTCGATCACCCGCAGCGACGCCCGCTCCAGTTCCGACAACCGGTCCCGCCATGCGCTCGCCTGGTCGATCCGGATCGTCCGGCCGTGCAACTGCTCCATGGTGTCGGCCAGTGCGGCGCGAGTGCTCAGTTGCCCGTCGTCCGACAGGCCGCGAGCCGCCTCCGCACGCAGCGCCCGCGCCGCGTCGACCGCCGCGGCCGCGGCGTCACGCCGGGCGGTCAGCCGAACCGCCTCCGCATCCCGGATCGCCCGGCGCGCCGGGTCGTCCACAGGGCCATCCGGCTCGACGGCCCGGTCGAAGACATCCAGATAGGCCGATTCCAGCGCGCTGCGCTGCGCGGCATCGATCACATCGCGCACCGGCCCGCCGTACGGGTCGTAACCGGCCTCGCGCATCTCCCGGTGGAATTCGGCTTGGCGGCCTAGCGCTTCGGCCTCCACCCGCACCCGCGCGGCGACGTGATCGGCGCGGTCCAGCGCGCGGATCCGGGCCGGGTTCACCTCGAGTCTGCCCTCGGCGACCGCACCGGCCAGCTCCGCCGCCCGCACGACCGCCGCCGCCTGAGCCAGCTGGTCGCGGCCACGGGTGCCGATGAACACTTCCATCGTCCGCCCGTCGAACCCGTCCGGCTGTCCGGGACCGTCGCCGGGTTCCTCGAACCGGACGGCGGCGCCGAGGTCGCGCAGCCGGGTGAGCGCTTGCCTGCCGATCTCGCTGCGCACCAGCACTTCACGTACTTCCGCCGCGGCCACATCGGTCGGGCGATGGTGCCAGCCTGCGGGTTGCGCCTCGTCCGGGCGGACCAGGTCACGCGCGCCGTTCTCGTCGCTACCGGTGGTGACGGGTTCGGTGAGGTCGGCGGGCGGTGCATCGGTTCGGCGCCGCGGCTCATCCCCGTCCCGGGGGTCCTCTGCCCGAACCGCGTGTCGCTCGGAGTTCTGCGGCGCTTCGACGGCGTCGCGTTCGAACCCGCCCGGCTCATTGCGCGAGATGAACCGCTCCAGCCGCAGCCCGTCCATGAACCGGCCGAGCCACCCGCGGCGGCCACCGCGGTCGACCGCTTCGTGCAGCAGGCTGTAGGCCACCCGCGTTGGTTCGCTGACCTGGAACAGGCCGCGCGACCGCACTTCGGCGAACGCCTCGGCCAGCGCCTCCGCCGGGTTGAGCTGCCCGGACTTGTCGAAGCTGTATCCGCTGAGGTTGTCCTTCAGCCACGCCAGGTAGCCCTCGGTAGTCGGTTCGCCCAGCTGCTTGGACATGTAGTGGTTCAGCAACGCGGCGTCGAGCTTGCGCCGGGCGTAGCCACCGCTGCTGATGTCGAGGATGTGGCCGAACTCGTGGACCGCCAGCGCATGGACGGGCCTGCGGGTGGCGCTCGAATGCAACCATCCCGATTCGACGCTCTCTTCGACGGCCTTCCGGAACTCCGTCGCGCTCGCGGCATAGTGCTCGTTGATCAGCAGGTCGTCCGCGTACACCCGCCGGGTGCCGTGCTCGATCAACTGCCCGGTTTCGGCGAAGACGCCGCGCGGCAGCTCGCCGACGACGAATCGACGCAGATTCGCCTGCGGGTTCCGCTCGAACATCTCGACCATCGACCGGGCGTATTCCCGCAGCACCTCCCCGTTGAGGCCGGGCCGGTCGAAGCCCGTCACCTCGAACTCGGCATTGCCCGTGATCCGCCGCATCGTGTCGCGCAGCTTCTCCCCGACCTCCGCCGGACCCAGCCGCGACCACTCGTCGTCGAACGGCGCACCGAGCAGCTTCGCATCGCCCTCGACCGCATCGATCAACCGGTCGTACAGCATCCGGACCGGCTCGGCCACGTTGTCGCGACCGTGGGCGACCACCTGGACCAACGCCTCGGCCATCGCCTCCGACGGTTCGATCCCTTGGGACGTCAGGCTGTAGCCGCTGAGGTTGTCGCGCAACCATTCCGTGAAACCGTCCATCGTCCGGTTGTCCGGATGGTTGTCCATGTAGTGGTCGAGCAGCTGGTCCTCGGCTCCGCGCCTGGCGGCGTTGTCACCCGCGGATTCCAGCGCGTGCCCGAACTCGTGGACGGCGATCGAATACGCGGGCCGCCGCAGAACCGCCCGGTCGTACAACCCGTCGCCGACCCGGTCGGTCATCGTCTGCCGCAGGTCCCGCGCGCTCGCGACGTATTTCGGGCTCACCGTGATCGACTCGGTGTAGTGGTGCCCGTCCTCGTACCCGGAACGCGCCTCCGCGATCGCCTTGTCCGGTAGGTCGCCGATGCCGATGCGGCGGATGTCGACCTGGGGGAAGCGCGAGTGCAGGTCGACCATCGCGCGGGCGATCTCGCGCACCGCCTCCGGGTTGAGACCGTCGCGGTCGAAGCCGAACACCTCGAACTGCGGGTTGTCCGTCATCCGGCGCAGGTCGTCGCGTAGTTTCTCGCCGACCTCCGCCGGGCTCAGGCGCGACCATTCGTCATCGGTCGGTGCGCCGAGCAGTTCGGTGTCGGGGGCATGCGCCGCGGGCTCGTCATCCGGCGTGCGTGGCGGCGCCGGGTCGCCCGCCGGTTGCTCCGGGTGCTCCCCGACCGCGAGATCGGGATGCGCGTCGGCGGCGACGAACCTGGTCGCGCGCGCGTCGTGCAGCGTCCCCTGGATCAGCACCTGGGAGAACTGGTCCGGCAGATCGAAGATCGGCTTGTACTTCCAGGACGCGCCCTCCGGCGGCGCCCCGGTGCGCCATTCCAGGATCACCCCGTCGCCGTCGGCGAATGCCTCGGCGGCGCTGCGCGTACGCGACCACGACGTGGTGTCGCTCTCGGCGGCGCGGCGCTGGGAGATGTGCTCTTCGGCGGACAAGTCCACGGTTCCGCGTGGCACCGCGCGTCCCGAAATCGCCTCGCGATACGACGGATTCACCGACCCGTCGGGCAGTAACCGGGGGATACCGCGATACAGCGGCGTCCCGTCCTCCGGCAGGTCGCCCTCGAACAGGACGTCCCCGTCGCGACCGAACGAGTCGTCGGGGTCACGCGCTCGCGAACCGTCGTTCGGAAGGTCGATGTGGTCGGCGTCGAGCGAGAGCGGCGCGTCGCTGTTCTCCGGCGGCTCGGCGGCCAGCCGGGTCAGCAGGTCGTGCAGCGCTCGGGCGGGCGCGCTGACCGGTTCGTCGTCGCCACGGAGCACGTGATCGGCGAACGCCTCGGGCAGCGCCTCTTCCGGCCGCAGGTTGCCGTCGAGGTCGAAGCTGTGGCCGCTCAGCTGGTGCAGCCAATCCTCGAAAGCGAGACCGGGGTCGCGGGTGTCGTCGTCGAGATAGCGCTCGTACAGGTGCTCCTCGGCGCGATGGCGTGCGCTCTGCTGACTCGCGTGGTCGAGCGCGTGCCCGTATTCGTGCGCCACGACGGCACGGACCGGACGGCCCAGAACTTCCGCGGAGAACCGGCCGTTGTCCACACCGATCCGCATCCGGTCCCGGAAGGTCTGCGCACCGGTCGCGTGGTCGTAACTGAGGACGATCGATTCGGTGAACATGCGGCCGGACGCGTCCAGCCGTGGCTGCGCCATGCCGATCACCTCGGGCGGCAGCCCGCCGATACCGATGCTGCGCAGGTCGGCGGACGGGAACCGATCGACCAGATCGACCATTGCCCTGGCGTATTCCCGCACCACCTCGGGGTTCAGACCGTCGAGGTCGAACCCGAAGACTTCGAAGTCGGGGTTCCGCATGGCGTCGCGCAGGTGCTCCTCCAGCCGCTCGCCGACCTCCTCCGGACTCAGGTGCGACCATTCGTCCTCGCCCGGAACGCCGAGCAGCTCCGCATCGCGGGCGGCGGCCACGTCGCTGTCGCCGTCCTGCGGCGGGACCGACGAATCGTCGGCGTCCCGCGCCGGAGTGCCGGTGTCGCGCGCCGAGGTGCCGGTATCGCGTACCGGAGCGTCGGCATCAGGTACCGAGGCGTCGGCCAGCGGCGCTCGAGCCGGTGTTCGCGCCAGCGCGGGCGATTCGATGCCGCCGATGACATCGACCCGCACCAGCGCGCCATCCCGATGAAGGTTGAACTCGCGCGAGGTGACAACGCCATTCTTGGTGGCGTGCACCAGGTGGTACTCGACCTCCAGCGTCCCGTTCCGGTGCGCCTCCAGCAGTTGCTCACGCGCCTTCGACAGCGCCCGCCCCGCAGCGCTGTCCGGGTCGACGCCGCGCGCCGCCATCTCCTCGGGCGTCTCGGTCAGAATCCGCCGCAAGTTCTTGTCGATCGCGGCCGTACGGCGCAGATACTCCGGCGAACCCTGTTGCGCTTCAGCTACTTTCGAACCGCCAAGGTCCCAGTGGACACCCTTGGCCTCGATCACCACCAGTTTCGGCGGACCACCGTCGGCGCCGGGAACCAGTACCGCTATGTCGACGGTATCGGCGCCATCGATCGCGCCCTCGAACGGCGACAGCAGTATCGCCCCCGGCCGCGCTTCCGAGTCGAGCCCGAACGCCCTGCCCGCCAGTTCGCCGAGCGTCTTGGACGCCTTCACCAGCAACGGACCCAGCCGGTTGAACTCCGCGGCGTTGCGCTCCATCTCGCCGAGGCGATCCAGCTTCGCCTGCTTCTCCTCGTCGGAGAGGTCGGATTCGAGAATCTCGATCTCGAGTTTCTCCACGCGCCCGGGGAGCTTCTCCTCGGCCAGATCGCTGATCTTCTTGATCTCGAACTCCGCCATGTGCCGCTTGACCGCGTCATTGGCCTTGTTGCGCTGCGCCTCCACCGTCGCCCGCTCGGTGACCGTTTCCGCGATCTGGGCTGCGATCTTCGCGTCGACCACGGTGTACGGCTGCTTGTCGCCGGGATCGGCCATGAACCGGTAGGGGCGGCTCGTCAGCGGATCGCTGAGATATTCCTTGGTCAGCTCGTCGTGCAACCGGAAGCTGTCGTCGCGGTAGGTGCCCGCGGCGTCGTCTTCGTGATGCCACGTTCCGTCCGGATCCCGGTAGGAGTCGGGCCGATCACCGAACTTGTGCAGCACCCCGTCGGCGTCGCGGTACATACCGGTGGGCACATCGTCGTCGCCGTGCTCCGACCGGTGCTCGGCGTCGCCGGATTCACCGAGGAAGTCGGGCGACTCGTCGAGCGCCGGAGTGCGGTCGCGTGTGGGCCGCGCGCCATCGCCCTCCGCACCGCCGCGGTCCAGCGGCGCCCCCTTCCGATCGCCCGGTTCCGGCACCTCGTCACCGAGGCGCGGCGGCGTCGCCGGATCAGACGGCCGATTCGCCTGGTCCGCGGCACCCGGTTCACGGTCACCCGGCGGAACACGTTCGGGATCGGACGCATTCGAGTCGTCACGCGAGCGCGCCGGTTCCGTATCGCCGCGGTCCAGCGGCGCCACCTTCCGATCACCCGGTTCCGGCACCTCGTCGCCGACGCGCGGCGGGGACGACGGATCGAATGGCCGATTCGCTTCATCCGCAGCGCCCGGTTCACGGTCGCCCGGCACAACCCGTGCTGGGTCAAGTGCATTCGAGTCATCGCGCGAACGCACCGGGTCCGACGGCGAACGCGGCGGTATCGGGGCATCGTCTGCGGGACGCCCACCGGCGACCCGCCACCAGGTGTCGGCGTTCTTGCGGAACTCGCGGGCATGCCATTCGGCCTGTCCCGCCTTGATCCGCAGCGAGCGTTTCGTCACCCCTTCGGGCAGATCCGCCTCATCGGCTCGGTCGATCAGGTCACGCAGCTGCCGCGCTTGCTCGGCGGCGCGCCTGGAGTGCATGTCGGCCATCTCGGCGCGCAACCGCGCGCGGAACTGCTTCGGCGTCTCGCCATCGCGCCGACCCGCGATCTCGCCCTCGGGACCATAGATCGGCCGATCGTCGGCCGGCCGCACGCGCGGGTCGGAGCCGCTCGGCGGCACCACCTTTCCCGCACCGTCGAACAGGATCGCCGATACCGAGCGGAGGTCCGACGGCACGTCCGGCGGGAACCCCTTGCGGCTCTCCGCTCCCGGGTCGGACACCTCGAGGCGGAACTCGCCGGTGTCCGGATGCATGCGCACGGTCAAGGTGTAGGCGTGCGCGCCGACCCCGTGCTCGTCGACCGGGCCGGTGTATTCGTCCACCACGAGGGCGCGCGGTCCACGGCCTTCGGCGACATCGCGCGGGTCCATCCCCGCCGCCATCCGCAGCAATTCGTCGGCGATGCCCTGGTGACGAGACTCGTCCGGCCCGCCATCCGGGTAGTCCCAGAGACGCCCGCCCGCGGCCTCCTCGATTTCACGCAGGGACATGCCGCGCTCGCCGACCGGCTCGTCCGGCGGCCGGATGGTATCGCTACCGGTGGCCTCCTGGAGTTCCGCGAGCGACAGCCTGGCGCACTCCCCGCGATTCTTCGGATGATCCTGTTGCGCATCGGAATCCGGATCGTCCCGCGTCGTCTCGTCGGTGTCCCGGCGAGCCTGGCCATCGGTGTCCGCACTCCGGCGGCGGGCCGGGCCATCAGCATCCCCGCCCGGGCGGCGGGCCGGGCCATCGGTATCCCCGCCGGGGCGGCGCGCCGGTCTGGACTCACCTGCGTCACCGGCGAGCGGCAGCACAACCGGTTCCGCGGTATCGCGCCTGCCGTCGTCGGATTCCGAGGTATCGCGTGATCGCGACGCCTCGCCCGGTCGATCCGCATTCGCCTGACGCGTCTCTCCGGCCGGGCGCGCCCCGCCGTCCTGGCGCGTCTCCCCGACCTGACGGGTCGCGCCCGCCTCCCGCCTGGATTCGGCTCGCGGCGCCTCGGAGTCGGCCTTGCCCGCACGCACCCCGGCCTCGTCGCGACCGGAACCGGCGGCGCGATCGGCCACACCGGCCCGGCCCCGGTCGGCGGCCGCCCTGCTGTCCGGGTTGGCGGCCTGGGCGCGCGAATCGGTGGACGACGCGGGCCGTGCGTCGCTCGATCCCGGCGAAGCAGGAGACGCGTGCGTCGCGCCCGGCGCGACACCAGTGGACGGCGGCGTGCTCGCGATACTCGGTCCGGCGTGTGGCGACGCCGGGTGGCCGGTCAGCGGAGCGCCCACGGCCGGCGTCGCGCCCGTCGGCGCCGTGTCCGATACCGATCGCGTCTCCGTGTTCTGCACGCCGTCGACGGTGCCGCGCTGGGCGGCCCCCGGTTCGGTAGCCCTATCATGCTGACCCGCGGCGATATTCGGCTCTTCGGACCGACCGGCTCCGGCGCCGCGGTCCTGTCTTCCTTCGTCGGCGAGCCCCGCGCCGGTGTCGGACGCCGACCGCTCACCGGTGGACCGTTCCCCCGACGACGAGTGCTCGCCGGACGACTGCTCACCCGATGTGGACCGCTCACCAGACGACGACTGCTCACCCGACGTAGACCGCTCACCAGCCGACGACTGCTCGCCCGACGACGCGCGCTCACCCGACGACGACTGCTCACCCGACGAAGCGCGCTCGCCGGACGTGCCCTGCTCACCGGTCTGCGCCGGAGTGCCGGACTCACCACTCCGCCCGGCGTCGTTGCCCTCCGACCTCGCGCCATCGGAGGCCGCGCTCGAAACCCGATCTCCCCCGGACGCACCGGTGGCGCGCGACGTATCCGTGCCGCCGGAGTTCGATGAACTATTGCCGCCGGCCGCGGGCATTCCGGCGCGCGGAGCGCCCGCACCGTTCGTCGCCCCGGACGTGTCCGACGCACCGGAAGCGTTCCCGGCGCCTGGAGCCAGACTGCCGTCGCCCGCGCCGGTCGTTCCCGCGCCATCGGGCCGGTAGCCCACCCGCGCCCCGCCCGCGTCGGCGAAGAGATTGTTCAGGCGGGTTCCCAAGTCGGGACGACTCATCGTGGTCGGCATCATCTTGTTCCACATGTGCGCGGAACCGACCTTCGCGACGCTGGTCATCGCGCCGTTGGAGGCGCCCGCGGTGAACATCCGCCAGTCGACCGGCGTGTTCCCCAGGTTCTGTAGCGCCTGGTCCAACCCGTCGGTCGCGACATCGAAGCCGAACTGTGTCGCGGTCGCGCCGACGAAACCCGCTCCCGCGCCGACCAATCCCGCCGTCGTCCCGGTGATGATGCCGTGCAGGAACGGATTGAACTCCGGGCCGAACCGCCGGGTCAGCGCGTGGCCGAGCTTCTCGCCCAACGGCCCCGCCGCGGCGCCGCCCGCCGCGGAGCTGACGGCGGTGACGACGACCTGTTCGACGTTGATGTTCTTGCGGTGCCCCTGCTCGACCTGATAGGCCTGCACGCCGAGTTCCTGCATGGTGCCGAGGATCGTGTCGATCGCGATGTGCCGGAGCAGGAAGCTCACGAACCGGTTCGCCACGATCCGGCCCACGCGCTGGATCACCGCCTGCACCAACCGCTGACCGATGATGCGGACCGCGATCCGGGTGGCCGCGATCGCCGCCGCGTCCACCGCGGGCTTGAACGGGCCGGACGCGAACGACGCCGCCAGCTCCCCCGCCAGCAACGCCAGCGACGACCAGTACATCAGCTTGCCGTACTCGATCTCGGTGCCGACGTCGTAAGCGGAGTCGCCGATCTCCTTGAAGTAGTCGGCCAGCTTCGACAGCGTCTGGTCGTCCTGCGGGTTGCCGCCGCCGAATGTCAGGAAGCTGTCGAAGGCCTTGACCATCTCCTCGTAGCCGTCGCCCGAGGGATAGGCGGTCATCGACGCGCTCTTGGCCGCCACGATGTCGGGGATGACCGAGCGCAACTCGGACGCGGCGGTCCGCCAGTCCCCGCCCAAGGCCCACATCTGGTCCTCGTTGCCCTCGGGCCACTCCATGCCGACGATCGGCTCGAGGTACTTCAGCGCGCCGGGCAGCTCGATGGCCATGCTCAGCTACCTCGACGGCCCGGTGCGGCCACCGAGGTCACCAGCTGGAATCGGTGACCGATCCACCACGATCGCGTTCTACCGTCTCGGTATCGGTGAAGCGCATGCCGCTGCCGTCGGAGAACCCCCTGCGCTCCCGCGCGTTCGGCGGCGCCGTCGGAGCCGGGACGGGTTCCGGAGCGCGCACCTCGGGCATGCCCTCGACCAGATCGGACAGCTTCGGCATCCGGGCCCGATGAGTGTCCAAGGGAGCCATCAGATCCCGTGTCTTGCGGGCCACGTCGGCACTGGCCAGCTGCGCGGCCTCGGTGACCGCCTTGGCGATCTCGGCATGGCTGAGGTCCTCGATATTGGGCCCGAACTGGGTATCGATCACCGTGTTGTCGGCGTTCACGACCACCGTCACCCGCTTGCCGCGCACCGTCGCGCGGCCGGTCAGTTCGGCGCGCTCCTGCTGCAACCGTGCGATGATCCGCATCTGTTCTTGGACGCCGTCGAGGATGTCGGCCAAGTCCGCCTTGGCTTGCTCGTTCGTCATCGGTCGGTGAACCCCGGGTCAGCGGATGCCGTCGCGGTTGCCGTGCTCCATGTCGCGCAGCAGATTCGCGGTCTTCGTCTGTCCTTTGCTGAAGTTCTCGAACGTGCCCGCCATGTTTCGTGCGCCCTTGATCAGGTTGTCCCTGGTCGTGGTGTAACCGCCCGAGCCGTCCGGGCCGTTGGCGAAGTTACGGCCGATACTGTCGTTGCCCCAGCAGTTCCCCCGCGCCGCGATCGACGTGCTCAATCTGTCTATGATGCCGGTGATCCGGTCCTGGACATGCCCCGTCTTCTGGGCCGCCTTGCGGAACAGATGCTCATCGAATTCGACATTGTCCGCCATCGCGTCCGCTCCTCCACCCTCGAGTCCTTCCCACCCACGGTAACAGCGGATGACTAATCACCAGTGACGTCAACGTGAACGGGAAATTCCTCGATGTTTGCGGGCAGACTTCGTGCCCAGGTCGAGCGAGGCGCGGATCACCAGATGCGCTCGGAGCCCCCAATTTTCGGGGCAAGACAACAGCTCACAGCTCCACCATAAGGGTGACCGGACCGTCGTTCACCAGGTCGATGTGCATGTGCGCGCCGAACCGCCCGGTGGCCACGGTTGCGCCGAGTTCGCGCAACGCCTCCGCGAAGTGCTCGACGAGTGGTTCGGCGACAGCGCCGGGCGCGGCCGCCGACCACGACGGACGCCTGCCCTTCTTCGTGTCCGCGTACAGCGTGAACTGGCTGACCACCAGAATCGGCGCGCCGAGGTCCGCGGCCGAGCGCTCCCCGTCGAGGATGCGCAACCGCCACACCTTGTCGGCCAATGCCCGCGCGGTCGCCTCGGTGTCGGAGTGCGTCACGCCGACCAGGGCGACCAGGCCGTGCGGGAGGCCGTCGACCACCGGATCGATCCTTCCGACGACCTGCTCGCCGACCGTCACCCGGGCCGATCTCACGCGCTGTAGAAGGGCTCGCACAACCCTCGATCATGCCTTCCGCCATCGCGTCGGCCGCCGCGCGGGTCGCCGACCGCCGAACGACCCGGTCTGCCTGGCGGGATACAGGTGCGCGCGGGCGGCAAGCGTGACAAACTCGGTGCGCAGAAGAATGTGTTGCGCGGTTGCCGCGCGTTGGCGGAGGATCATGCTGGAAACGAGGAGCGCGATGGATCTGGACGCGATGGAGCGTCAGATCGCGGCGGATCGGTATGCGGCCCTCGACCGGACGGTCGAATCCGAATTGCGCTTGGCCACCTCGCTCGGCGAACTCGCCAAGGGGCTGATCGCCACCAAGAACAACGGCTCGACGCGCGACCGCACAAGGGAAGCGCTGGCGCCCGCCGAAGAAGCGGTGGCGATCCGCCTGCGCCTGCTGTCCAGGGGCCAAGTGCTCACCGCCCGTCTGGCCGGGGAATTGAACGACGCGCTGCGCTCCTTCGAGCAGGCGGCACGGCACAGCGGGCGCAGGGAACTGGCCACCACGACGATCCGGCGCGCCTGTGACGTCTACCGGCAAGTGGCTCGGGCGCATCCGGAAGTCGCGGGCCCGTGCGCCGACGGCCTGTCCAAGTGCGGTGTCTGGCTGGGCAGGCTGGACCAGGACGCCGCCGTGGCCGCGACCGAGGAGGCGGCCCGCATCCGCGCCGGCCTGGCCGCGGCGAACCCGGAGTTGTCCGGCAAGTACCTGGCCAGCTTGAGCACGCTGCTGCGCACGCTCATGGTCGGCCGGTCGCGCAAGCAGGCCATCGCCATGTACCGGGAGCGGTACGCCGCGTTCACCTCCACCACCATGTCGATCCGGTTGCGCGCCTGCGGCATCCAGGACCTGGATCTCACTCCCAAGTCGCACCGGGCGCTGGTCGAACTGGGCTGCCGCACCCTGGAGGGAGCCGGACGGCTCACCCAGCAGCAGATCATGTTCAAATCCTCCGGCGACCTGTCGACCGTCGAGGAGATCAACTGGAAGCTGGCTCTCGTCGGCCTGCGACCGCTCGCGCCGGGCACCGAGCAGGATCAGCCGTCGACGCCGGTCCAGATCGGCTCCACCTTCGGCGCGCTCAGCGTCTACGTGCCGGAACGGGACGCCATCGCCCAGGTGCGCGCCGCGATCATCGCGGCCTACGCCGTCGACGACGCCTATCCCCTCGACCGCGACAGCTATCTCGGTACGACCGAGTCGAAGTGGAAGATCCGCGAGCCGAAGCTGAACACCTCCGCCACCCTCGGCGACGACATCGTGCTGATCGACCAGCCCTACGGCGGCTGGGTGACGGTCATGAGCCTGAACTGGGAACTCACCCCGGTGGCGAAACATCCACTGGCACTGCGCCTCTCCCAGGACTGGCCGGTCGCGGCGATCACGGTCACGGAGGACGTGGCCTACGAGTTGTGCTGGTACGAGCGCGGTACGGCCACCCAGTACGCCGCGCTCGGCCGTCCTGCCGGGCAGGCCCCCCTCGACAAACCGCTCGCGCCACTCGATTTCGAGACGCTGGCGTTGTACAACCCCGACCGGGCGACGGAGAGCAAGCTGCGCGCGGCCTTCGGCAACACGAAGGTGTTCGCCAACCTCACCTACCTGCCGGACTGCGGCCTGCGCCAGATCAGTGTCGACACGCCATTGTCCGAGCACGGCGACCGCGTGCTGTACTTCCGCACGACACCCTGAGGCGCGCTGCCGCGGTATCGATTTGCGGCAAGGTAGCGCACCCGTCAGCGACGGCGCTGAACAAAACTACCCGCGTTCTCGCCCCGCATCTGCACAGGTCGCTTGACCAGGAATTACGTACGCCGAGTTGAACGCGGGGCATCCCCGCGCACCCTACCGGTAACCACACCCGCCGGTAACCGGCGGGCGAACGAATTTCTCGAGAACTAATTGAACGGAATGTTTGATCCGCTCCATGGAGTGCTCTACTGAGACAACGCCCGCACGATGAACCGGATCACAGCACTGGTGCCGCAGCGCCGTCCGGGCGGCTTGGAAAAAGTCACACGAAGCTACCCGAGGGCCCTATGGACCAACTGGCGTTGGCGGATACCCCGACCGCCCGATGCGCCTACTATCGACACACCTGCGACCTGCCCGCCGGAGTCCATCCGGAGATAGGCCGAATCGTCCTCCGCGCCGGATTCGTCGGCGCGATCACGATGCCCGCCGCGTTGGGGCAGAAAGTTCGCGACGATCTCACCCATCGCCGAATAGCGTTGGGCCCGATCGTCTCTCACGTTCGGTCCAAACGGTGGACCTTCCTCACCCGCCCCGACTTACCCGACGACGTCCGGCTGTTCGCGGAACTGTTCCGTCTCAACGTCTCCATCGTGCCCTCCGGCGGTGAGATCGCACTGCCGTCTCCCGCCGTGGCCGACGCCGACTATCGGCACTGGATCGTGGCTCCCGAGAACGGTTTCCGTCCCTCCGGCTCGTCCATCATCGACACCGTACGGTCCTGCACGAGAACGGCCGGGCGATGACCACCGGGGCGGTTCTTCCGGCGAAACATCAAGTGCTGCAAGCCTGCCGAGGCGAGATGCACGAGAGCAATCCGATGCTGCGCTGCGCACACGAACTCACCACGTTGCACGAACGCAGGCTCAGCGCGGGACCCGAATCACTCGGCGAGATAGACGCGTTGCGTGCGAGCCTGATTCACGACATCGATCGCTGGATCACCACGCAATTGCCGCCCGCCCACGGCGCGGCGCACGTGCACACCGAGACCGTCGGCGCCGTGATCGATCGCCTGGCCCAGTTCACCGCGAACGCCTACGCGGCGCTGGCCAGCAGTTCGGAATGGGATCTGTGGGACGCCTGGCAGCGCTTGGCCGAACTGGCCGTCGGCTACGACGACCTGGCCGCCGAGGTCTGCGCGGGCGTCCGGAGACTTCCCGGCGCATCTTAGGTTCCGTCGCGGCTCCCCATCCGTAGAGTGAAACGGATGGGGAGTCCGGACGACTACGAAGAAAAGCTCGCCTTGCACACCAGAAGGGCGAGTTCGTTCGGCGCACATGCCGTCGCGTACGCCGAACACCGTCCCGATTATCCCGCCGCGGCCATCCGCTGGGCGCTGGCCTCCGTCGCCCACCGGCGACCGTTGACCGTCCTCGATCTCGGCGCCGGAACCGGCAAGCTGACCGAGGGTCTGCTCGAAGTAGGCGCCACCGTGATCGCCGTCGAACCGGACGAGCACATGCGCGCCGAACTCGCCCGCCGATTCCCGGACGTCGCCGCCCACGCCGGTACGGCCGAAGCCATTCCGCTCGCGGACGATTCGGTGGACGCGATCGTCGCGGGGCAGGCTTTCCACTGGTTCGACTTGGACCGTGCCTATCCGGAGTTCCTCCGAGTGCTGCGGCCCGGCGGCGTTCTCGCTGCCTTGTGGAACACCGACGACAGCTCCGTGGAGTGGGTCGCGGGGCTGAAAAAGGTGGCCGGGTCCAGCGTATCCACGCCCCTGCCGCCGAGCGAACAAGTGGCGCTACCCGACCACCCGCTGTTCCGCCGGCACGTGTTCGAGCGGTCGACCTTCCCGCACCGACATCGGCGCACCGCAGAGTCCCTGACCGCGACCATCGGTACGCAATCGCACACGGTGGTGATCTCCCCCGACGAGCGGACCGAGGTGCTCGCCCGGACCAGGGCCTATCTGCTGGCGAGGCCGGAGACGGCCGAAGGCGAATTCGATCTGCCGATAGTCACTTTGGTGCTGCGAACGACTCTGCGCCGCGCGGATTGAACGGCTACTTACGCACACGAAATAGCCAGGCCACAGCGTTGCCCGCCCCGTCGCGGTGTCCACGGAGCAGGCCGGATAGCGGCGAACTGCGGCGTGCGCCAAGCCGATTCGAGTAGCGGTCTACTCGGGTCACCGGCTACTGCCCCGCCATACGCTGACGGCATCGTTCAGAACAGTTCGAAACCAAGGAGAAAGTAACCGTTCCACCCCGCACGGGCACCGACCGGCCCACCGCTTCGGCTCGACGCGAAGGACGCGGGTGCAAGGAACGACGTCACCGATCCAGCGAACGCTGGGTATCGCCCGGTGGCGTGTCGGCGCATGGTGCCTGCACGCGGAGAAGCGGCGAGAGCGACCAGGAATCCTGGCGTCGGTGCGGCTCGTTTCCTCGCCGCGCAGTGTCACCGAACCGGACCCGTCCGACGGCCGTGCACTACTCCGGACGCAACGTCAAGATCCGGGGTCCGTCCTCCGTGACGGCGACCGTGTGCTCCCAATGTGCCGCACGACTGCCGTCCACGGTGACCACGGTCCAGTCGTCGTCGAGCACCTTCGTCTGGGTGGTACCGAGCGTGAGCATCGGCTCGATCGCGAGCACCGATCCCACCACGAGCTTCGGGCCCTTACCGGGCTCGCCTTCGTTGGCGAGGAACGGATCGAGGTGCATCTCGCGCCCGATGGCATGCCCACCGTAGCCGTCGACGATGCCGTAGCCGCGCCCGTGCTCCTTCTCGGCAGCACGGGTGCCCAGCTCGATGGCGTGCGAGACGTCGGTCAGCCGGTTACCGGGCAACATCGCCGCGATACCGGCCTCCATCGACGACTTGGTCGCCTCGCTGAGCAACCGATCGGCCTCGATGATGGTGCCGACGCCGAAGGTCCAGGCCGAATCGCCGTGCCAGCCGTCGAGAATCGCGCCGCAGTCGATGGACACCAGGTCGCCCTCGGCGAGAATCTCCCCCGCCGTCGGAATCCCGTGCACCACGCGGTCGTTCACCGATGCGCAGATGGACGCCGGGAAGCCGTGGTAGCCCTTGAAGGAGGGCACCGCGCCCGCGTCCCGGATCACCTGCTCGGCGACCTCGTCCAGTTCCGCGGTGGACACGCCGGGCTTGGCGGCCGCGCGCACGGCCACCAGAGCGCGGCCGACGATCGCGCCCGCCGCCGCCATGGCGTCCAGTTCGCCTGCCGTCCGGAACGGCACGACCTTCTTCTTGCGGTTGAAGACCATCCGCCCTCAGCGCTCCATCGCGAGTCGGCTCAGTGGCCCAGCGCGCGCAGCGCCCGCGCGTTGACGTCGTCGACCTCGCCGACGCCGTCCACCGAGACGACCAGGCCGTCGTAGTGGTCCAGCAGCGGCTCGGTCTCCTCGCGGTACACCCGCAGCCGGTTGCGGATCACGCTCTCGTTGTCGTCGGCGCGGCCGCGCGCGAGCATCCGCTCGACAACGGTGTCCTCGGGGACGACGAAGCGCAGCACCGCGTCGAGCGTGGTGTTCATGTGCTTGAGGATCTTCTCCAGCGCGTCGGCCTGGTCGACCGTGCGCGGGTAGCCGTCGAGGACGAAGCCGTTGGCGGCGTCGGGCTCGTTGACCCGCGCCTCCACCATGCGGTTGGTCACGTCGCTGGGCACCAGGTCGCCCGCGTCCATGTACTTCTGCGCCTCGCGACCCAGCGGGGTCTGCTGGCTGATATTCGCGCGGAACAGGTCCCCGGTGGAGATGTGCGGAACGCCCAGCTTCTCCGACAGCAGGACGGCCTGGGTGCCTTTACCGGCGCCCGGCGGACCGAGCAGTACAACTCTCACTTGAGGAACCCTTCGTAATTTCGATTCATCAGCTGGCTCTCGATCTGCTTCACGGTGTCCAAACCGACGCTCACCATGATCAGCACCGCGGTACCGCCGAACGGAAGGTTCTGGGTACCGCCGGAGGCGCCGATGTCGAGGAACAGGTTCGGCAGCACCGCTACCAGACCGAGATAGATCGAGCCGGGGAGGGTGATACGGCTCAGGACGAAGTTGAGGTAGTCGGCCGTCGGCTTACCGGGCCGGTAGCCCGGGATGAAGCCGCCGAACTTCTTCATCTCGTCGGCGCGCTCCTCCGGGTTGAAGGTGATCGCGACGTAGAAGTAGGTGAAGAACACGATCAAGCTGAAGTAGATCGCGATGTACACCGGGTTGCCGGGATTCACCAGGTATTTCTGGATGATCTCCTGCCACCAGCTCGGATTCTGGTTGTTCTGCGACCCCGTCAGCTGCGCCACCAGGTTCGGCAGGTACAGCAGCGACGAGGCGAAGATGACCGGGATCACGCCCGCCTGGTTCACCTTCAACGGCAGGTAGGTCGAGGAGCCGCCGTACATCTTCCGGCCGACCACGCGCTTGGCGTATTGGACCGGGATCCGGCGCTGGCCCTGCTCGACGAAGATCACGGCGGTGATGATCGCCAGCGCGGCGACACACACCAGTCCGAAGACCAGACCGCCCCGGCTGTCCAGGATCGCCTTGCCCTCGCTCGGGATGCGGGCGGCGATACCCGAGAAGATCAGCAGGGACATACCGTTGCCGATGCCGCGCTCGGTGATCTGCTCGCCGAACCACATCACCAGCGCCGCGCCCGCGGTCATCACGAGCACGATGATGATCATGCCGAAGATGCTGGTGTCGGCCAGGATGTCCTTCTGGCAGCCCTGCAGCAGCTGGCGGCGGGCCGCGAGCGCGACCAGGCCGGTGGCCTGCAGGATCGCGAGGGCGATCGACAGGTATCTGGTGTACTGCGTCATCTTGGTCTGGCCGGATTGGCCTTCCTTGCGCAGTTCCTCGAACCGCGGGATGACGACCGTGAGCAGCTGGATGATGATGCTCGCGGTGATGTAGGGCATGATGCCGATCGCGAAGACCGACAGCTGCAACAGCGCACCACCGGAGAACAGGTTGATCAGCTGGTAGATGCCGCCGGACTCACCGCCCGAGACCAGGTCGATGCACTCCTGGACCGCCTTGTAGTCGACGCCGGGGGATGGCAGCGAGGCACCCAGCCGGTACAACGCGATCAACCCCAGCGTGAAGAGAATCTTCCGCCGTAAGTCCGGAGTCCGGAAGGCCGATACGAAGGCGGAAAGCACTGATCCTCCTGGCGAACGACATGGTCATGACATGGATGTTCAGCGATGTCCCTGCTCGACATAGAAGGGACGCCGAAAACCACGACGAGGCTTGGCAGACAACAATTGAACTCTAACAGTGGCACCGGACGAGCTCTCCACTCGTCCGGCGCCGCTGTAATGCAGAGTACCGTCAGCCCAGCTCGGTGACGGTGCCACCGGCGGCGGTGATCTTCTCCTTCGCCGCGCCGGTGACCTTGTCCGCGGTCACCTGGACCGCGACGCCGATCTCACCATCGCCCAGGACCTTGACCAGCTGGTTCTTGCGAACCGCACCGGCCGCCACGAGCTCGGCCTTGCCGACCTCGCCGCCCTCGGGGAACAGCTTCGCGATCTTGCCGACGTTCACGACCTGGTATTCCGTGCGGAACGGGTTCGTGAAGCCCTTGAGCTTGGGCAGCCGCATGTGGATCGGCATCTGCCCACCCTCGAAGGCGGCCGGGACGTTCTTGCGCGCCTTGGTGCCCTTGGTACCACGGCCCGCCGTCTTGCCCTTGGAGCCCTCACCGCGACCCACACGGATCTTCTCGGTCTTGGCGCCGGGAGCCGGACGCAGGTGATGCAACTTGATGGTCATGTCAGACCTCCTCAACGGTCACGAGGTGGCGCACGACGTTGATCAGCCCGCGGTTCTGGGCGTTGTCCTCGCGGACCACGGTCTTGCGGATACCGCGCAGACCGAGGGTCCGAAGACTGTCCCGCTGATTCTTCTTGGCGCCGATCGAACTCTTGATCTGGGTCACCTTGAGATCTGCCATTACTTGACACCTCCGGCAGCCTGAGCGCGCGCACGCAGCATGCCGGCAGGGGCGACGTCCTCGAGCGGCAGGCCACGGCGAGCCGCGACCTCTTCCGGACGCTGCAGCTGCTTGAGGGCAGTGACAGTCGCGTGCACGACGTTGATGGCGTTGTCGCTACCGAGCGACTTCGCCAGAATGTCGTGGATACCGGCGCACTCCAGCACGGCACGAGCCGCGCCACCGGCGATCACACCGGTACCCGGCGAGGCCGGACGCAGCATGACCACACCGGCGGCCGCCTCACCCTGAACCGGGTGCGTGATGGTGGAGCCGATCATCGGGACGCGGAAGAAGTTCTTGCGAGCCTCTTCGACACCCTTCTGGATGGCGGCGGGAACTTCCTTGGCCTTGCCGTAGCCGACGCCGACCAGGCCGTTGCCGTCACCGACGATCACGAGGGCGGTGAAGCTGAAGCGCCGACCACCCTTCACGACCTTGGAGACGCGGTTGATCGCGACGACCCGCTCGAGCTGGTTCTTCTCCGCGGCGTTGTCGCGACGGTCGCCACCGCCCCGACGGTCGCCGCCACCGCGACGATCGCCGCGGCCGCCCTCGGGGGCGCTGCCATTCTGTCCGGCGGGTCCGCTTCCGCCGTCACGCCTCTGACGTCCCGGCATCAGACGTTCCTTCCGTTCTTGTTATCGATCATCAGAATTTCAACCCACCTTCGCGAGCGGCATCGGCCAGTGCGGCGATCCGGCCGTGGTAGTCGTGCCCACCACGGTCGAACACGACGGCCTCGACACCGGCGGCCTTGGCACGCTCGGCCAGCAGGGCGCCGACCTTCTTGCTCTTGGCCGACTTGTCGCCGTCCACCGCGCGCACGTCGGCCTCGATGGTCGAGGCGGCGGCGATGGTCTTGCCGACCGAGTCGTCGACCAGCTGCGCGTGCAGGTGGCGCGAGGAGCGGTTGACCACCAGGCGCGGACGCTCGGTGGTACCCGCGAGCTTCTTGCGCAGGCGGAAGTGACGGCGCGTCTTCGACAGACGGCGCTGCGTCGACACGTCCTTGCCCAGGGGGATGCGCTTGGCCTTCTGGTTTTCGGTTTGCGCCATGATCACTTACCCGTCTTTCCGACCTTGCGGCGAACGACCTCGCCGGCGTAGCGGATGCCCTTGCCCTTGTACGGGTCGGGCTTGCGCAGGCCGTGGATGACCGCCGAAATCTGGCCGACCTTCTGCTTGTCGATTCCGGACACGGAGAACTTGGTGGGCGACTCCACCGCGAACGTGATCCCCTCGGGGGCCTCGATCGGCACCGGGTGGCTGTAGCCGAGGGCGAACTCGAGGTTCTGGCCCTTCAGCGCCACGCGGTAACCGACGCCGAAGATTTCCATCTTCTTCTCGTAGCCCTGGGTCACGCCGACGACCATGTTCGACACCAGAGTGCGGGTCAGGCCGTGCAGTGCGCGGCTGCGGCGCTCGTCGTCCGGACGGGCGACCTCGAGCTGGCCGTCCTCGCCCTTGGCGACGGTGATCGGCTCGGCGACGGTGAGCGACAGGGTGCCCTTGGGCCCCTTCACCGAGATGTCCTGGCCGTCGATGGTGATGTCGACGCCAGCGGGGATTGCGATGGGCTTCTTACCAATACGCGACATTGTCCTGACCTCCCTTACCAGACGTAAGCGAGGACTTCGCCGCCCACGCCCTGCTTGGCCGCCTGCTTGTCGGTCAGCAGGCCGGAGGACGTGGAGATGATCGCCACGCCGAGGCCGCCGAGCACCTTGGGCAGGTTGGTGGATTTCGCGTACACGCGCAGACCGGGCTTGGAGACGCGGCGCACGCCTGCGAGGCTGCGCTCACGGCTCGGGCCGTACTTGAGGTCGACGATGAGCGTCTTGCCCACCTGTGCGTCCTCGGTCCGGTAGTCGGCGATGTAACCCTCGCGCTTGAGGATCTCGGCGATGTTCGCCTTGAGCTTCGAGTGCGGAGCCTTCACCTGATCGTGGTACGCCGAGTTGGCGTTGCGCAGACGTGTCAGGAAGTCTGCGATCGGATCAGTCATGGTCATGGTTCGACCTAGACACCTTTCTCGCCGCGGTTCCCATACAGCGCAGCCATGCACATCGGCATGCCCAGCGGTGGGCCTACGACAATTCGGATGGTCCGGCCGACCCTTGCCGACCGGAGGAGGTTCGATCGCCCGAGCGCACGCATGCGGACATGGAGGTGCCCAGGCAACCGCTCTAGTGTAGGCAAGGGGTTCACCTGGGCAAAATCGGGGTCTGCGAGGTGCCCGCTTCGCTGGACTCATGACCAGCGGAAACAGCCCGTGACCGGGCTAACATGAAGCCATGGCAAGTCCGAGCACCGAACGACCGGACCTCCCCGAGTACATGACGTGGGAGGAGCTCGAGCAGCTGCCCGAAGAAATCGCCGGGCAGATCGAACTGTGGGATGGGCGTGTCGTCTGGCTACGACGGGGGCCTGCCGAACATCAGGCGTTCACATTCGCGCTGACCAGCGCCCTGAAGCGAAGCGCTCGCGAAGGCATGGCGAAGCAGCCCGAGCGCTGCTGGCGCGTCGACTTCGAAACCAATGTGTTCTTCGGCCAGGCCGGAAAATCCGACTTCGTGACACCCGATTTTCTCGTCTATCGCTGCCTGGATGCTCCTTATCAAGACATCCGAGCCGACGACGTCCTGCTGGTCGGCGAGGTCCTTTCTCCGTCGAACACCCAGACCGACATGTACGCCAAGCAGGCGCGTTATGCCAGGGCAGGCATCCCCATGTACTGGGAGGTGACGCTGGAACGCGAGAGGAGTGCCATCGAGATGGTCCGCGCTTTCGCGCTGGAGACGACCCACGGCAAGCTGCTTCCGCCCGGCGTGCACCCCTTGCACACGGCCAACTACCTCGTAACGGACGAGTGGTCCCCGAAGAACTCCGATGCCATCACCATCGAATTCCCGTTCCCGATCCACATCCCCTGGTCGGAGCTGGAGTTCTGACCGCGCCGCCTACCGCGAGGAGGCCGAGGGCAAACCCGCTATCGAGATGCGAAGAATATGCGAGGCCGAACACGGCCCCACCCACGACGAGTTCCTTCGCACTATCGAGAAGGAAGAGCTGTGATGCCCCACAGTCGATGGCAGACGGGTAGCGACCAAGGGCTGACCGAGCCCGAGGCCGTCAGCGAAGTGCTTCATGAAATCAGACTGGCCATGGAACTCGCCGCCGCCGTATGCAACCGTCGCACGGAGCTCGGACTCACCCAAGCGGAACTCGCCGACCGGGCGGGACTGACGCAGGCGAAGATCTCCCGGATCGAGGGATCCGACGCCGTCCCCACCCTTCCGCTGCTGACAAAGCTGGCACGAGCCCTGGACGCTTCGCTGCACATCACCATCGACGCCGACGACGCACGCGTCAGCTTCACACCGCACACCAGCGCGGCGTAGCGCTCGCTGCGCCCGGCTTCCGGCGTTCGTCCCCTCGCACAGAGCCGAAATGAACCGCCTCCCATATGGCTCGCGACAGCTTCGCGCACACCTCTGCCACAGTGTGCATATGCCTCTCGAGCGAATCACGGTCCACGCTGATACTGCCGACTTGGCCGTCATCGAGGACGCGGCAATGCGGACGGGCGTCAGCAGTGCGGATATCCTTCGCGACGCTATTCACCTGGCCGCGATGCGGGTCCGCCGATCGCGGCCGCTACGCCTGAATCGTTTCGCCAGCGGCGATCCCACACTCGCCGAACGCGTCGACGACATCCTCGCCGGTGACCTCGATTGCAACCCGGACCGCCGATGACACGCGGCGTCCGCGAGTGGCACACCACTGCGTCATCGGCCGAGTAAGCCTCTCGACGGTGTGCCACTCGCGGCCCCGTCGCACGGGGTGAGAGCCGGGACCGTGATGCGGCCGGTGTGCGGGTCCACACCTGCGGCGAGTCCGCCGATACGGCGATAGAACGCGCACCTGGTGGTGGGAGTGTCTCGAAAGGAGCCTTCCTGCATGTGTTCCCCTGCCGTCGAATGAGTCGGAAGCGCGCCTAGAGCGAATTGCTCGCCACTTCGAACCGACAAAGCCCTGTTCAGCGGCCCGGCGCAGGCACAGCACACCAGCCGGGCACCGCCCGCTTCGGCCTGATTCGCGTATTCCCGACAACTTCTCCGAAAGCCCTGGACAGCAGGGAATTCTGCGGTATCAATGGATGCAGTTCAGACCGTGTGCTGGATTCATTCACCTGGGGGAAAGCCGATGACCGAAGTCGAGTCGCCGACGCTGCTGCGCCGCCAGCTCGGCAGATTTCTGCGCGAAGCGCGCGAGGGCTGCGGACTGACGATCGCCGTCGCCGCGAAGGAAGTTCAACTCAGCTTCAACGGGTTACAACGCCTGGAGACCGGACGCGCGGTGAAGCCGCGCCGCCAGGACGTACGCGAACTGTGCATGCTGTACGAGGTGAAGGCCGAGCAGACCGAACAGGCGGTGGGGCTGGCGTCGCGCGCGGCTACGGCGCGCGACGAGGACGGCATCACTCCGCTCGGCGGACTGTTCTCGGATGCCTTCAACATGTACGTCGGCATGGAGCGGTCGGCCCAGCGGTTGACGTCATACGAGGTCCAGGTGCCTGGACTGCTACAGACCGCTGACTATGCCCGAGCCTTGATCGGCGCGTTTCTGCACGACGGCTCTCCCGAGGAAATCGAACACCGCGTGCGGGTCCGCCTCAATAGGCAGGTGGCTGTCACCCGAAAGACCCGCCCCGTCGACCTTCACGTGCTTCTAGATGAAGCAGCGTTGTACCGGATGGTCGGCGGACCGAAGGTGATGGCCAACCAACATCGCTACCTGGCCGATGTCAGCACTCGGCCCAACGTCACGCTGCGCATCCACCCATATTCGGCCGGATACACACGCGGCATCCTGCATGGCTCGTTTGTTCTCTTGGACTTCGGCACCAACAGCAAGGGATCGCCGATCGAACCCCCAGTCGTCTATCTAGACGGCGGGATGAGTAGCGATCTCTATCTCGAAAGACCAGAAATAGTCGAGCGTTACACTGAAATGGCCGAAGCCATCCGCCATACGGCGCTGGACGAGAAGACCTCGCGAGACCTGCTCCGCCGGGTAGCAAGGAGTTATGACGGTGACCGCTGACCTATCCGAAGCCCGCTGGTTCAAGAGCAGCCACAGCGCCTCCAACGGCCAGTGCGTAGAGATCGCCCACCTGAACGACGGCACGATCGGCATGCGTGACTCCAAGAACCCGACCGGCCCCGCCCTGACGTTCACCCCCACCGCCTGGGACACCTTCCTGTCCGCAACCAAACACGGCGAATTCACCCACAGCTGAGGACTTTCGACCCCGGCGGCACCCCGCCGCCGGACTCAGCACCTCCCCGCCCCACCAACTCCCCGGCCGACACCCGCGAGTGGCACACGGCTGCGGCAAAACGCGAGTAGACCTCTCGGTGGTGTGCCACTCACGGGGACCACCTCACGCATGCAAGTAGGGATCGTCCGCCCAAGGATCACCGTAGTTCTCGTACGGATCGCCCAGCTCCCGCAACCGCCGTCTGCCGCTCTCGGTTATCCGCGCCCTGAAGATCTCGCTGGAGCCGATCTCGCTATCAGCAATACTCAGATACCCAGGCACCCCGTTATAGCCATCCGAAATCCGCCTGACCGCTTCCTTTGTACCGACATTCCAGGGCTCCCACCCCCTTCCGCCCCCAGGGAAGGCGCCGAACTCGATATATCCCTCGTTAGCCAATTCTTCGACAACACGCAGCACATATGTGCGCGAATATTCTTCCGCTGCGATTTTCTCGACCGTCCCGTCGAACTCGCCGATCGGGGCCCAATCGTCCGCGACATTGCAGAGAAGAAAGTTTTCCAACTTCTCGATCACGGAGAATATGCCTTCAATACCTTAGCACCAGCTCCGAACTTCATGTCTATCCACGCGAACGTAGACTACGGCTTCTCCGAAAACTCGAACTGTGGATCGTCGTTGCTCCAGATTCGCACCTTTCCCCAATCGCCCTCCATGTAATACATCCCGTCAGTGCTGGTCAACACATCCACGTTTCCCAAATCTTCCGAGCCTGAAGCATCCTTATACTTCTGAAAAGATCGCTCTAGCCATTCGACGCGGCTCACTTTCACGAAAACGAGGTTGCCACGGACGTAGCAATGCTGCTCCCGGGCGCCGGGGGCGCGATACCTCGGGTGCTCGGGCGTCAGCACCGCCTCGAGGACGAACACGACTTCGGTAGGCCGCTCGATGACATCGAGGACGTAGCTATCCTCGAGGTACAGATTTGAAAGGACTGGATAGTCCGAGTAGTCTCGCGTCACGGCAAATCCATATCTATCGGTGTGTGATTGTCTGGACTCTTACGAGTGACAGGATTACCATATGGATCGGTCCGCTGGCCCGTAGCGTCTCGGATTTCGACGTGCGGACTTTCACTTCCCGGCGTCCTGCCACTCCCCCTCTTGATGGTGATACGCACGATCCCATTCTCATCCGTGTACTTGATAGGACCATTCTCGGTTCGCGACCGTACCCATCCTTGACTCTGTGCATAGTCCTCGAGTTCGCTCGCTTTGGGAGTCCTGTTTCGGAAAAGCTCATCTAGAGTGCGAGGTCTCGAGGAGCCACTCGGACGATCAATCTTCTTACGCAACCGGTCGCGCAGGTCGGTGACGACTTTCCTGGCCTTGACTGCGGCGTCCTTCGCCTCCTGGCGGATCCCCGCGATCTGTAACGCCTTGCGGGCTCGCCAGGCGATGATGCCGTCTTTGATCTTCCCGGCCCATCTCCGCACCGTGTCCAGAGACTTGGCGGCGGTGACCGCTCCCGCCCCGAAGCTGATCAGCGAAAGGCCGATGGTGATAGCGGCGTCGATGGCGAGCTCCTGGACGAGAGAATTCAAGAAGCCCTTGATCTCGTCGCGGAGTTCCGTCAGCGCATCCTTATAGGCGATGCAGGACTGGCTGATCTGGGTGCACGAGGTCAGTAGTTGGTCGATGGAACCGGCCAGGGATTTGAGGTCGTCTCGGATGTATCCCGCGTCGTCTGCGGTAACGCTGCCGAACAGGCTCGCCGCGATCGTGATCTTGTCGCGGGCGTTCGTGTTCTGGTAGATCGTGCCGAGGCGATCCCAGGCGTCGGCGGCCTTGGCGAGTTTTCCAGTGTCGCCGTCGGGAACGGGGATGCCGATGTGGCTGATGATATTGATGCCCTTGTCGACGATCCCTTGGCCAGGTCCACCAGCGGAAGCCGGGACCGAGAACGGGCCGAACACAGGCATTCCCGGGTCTGTTGGCCGGTCCGGCTGCGGTGCGCCCTTCATGGTTGCGTTGGCTTGCGCGTGCGTGAAGCCGATGTCGTTGAGGGCGCTGCCGTATGCGTACAGCGTGGAGTGGACGTCCTGGAAGAATCCCACCGCTTCGTAGGCGGAGGTGTTGTAGGAGCGTGCCCACTCCTGGCCGTTCTCGTCCACGCCCGCCATCGATCCGCATTCGGACAGCTCCGCGAGGATGTACAGAAAGCTGTCCCGCAGCGCGGATGCGGCGTCGAAGCAGTTGGTGGCCGCTTGGTAGTAAGCCTTCGGATCGACAGCCAGAGCCGTCATACCCCGAGGATCCTCAAGCCCTCGGCAACAGCTCCGGCATAGCCGTCGTGGGCGAGTTTCACGGCCTCCTCCAAAGCCGTGAGCCCTTCGGCGATGTCGGTGGCTCCCGCCAACCACTCGTCGTGCGCTTCCCGGTAGGCCACCATCGCCGCACCGGCCGACGCGGCGTCGACTTCCTTGACTTTCTGGTCGATCGCCGCCAGCTGATCGGCAAGCAACCCCGCGAAGCCTCGGATCCGGGCGGCCAAGTTCTCGAGTTTGTCGAGCTCGACCGAGAAGGCCTCTGCGTCGGACATGCGGTCCCCCTCAGGGCAGATCGAGCGAGCTGACGCCCGCCGCGAATGATTGATCGGCGCCGCGCACGGTGTCCGCGGTAATTCCCAGCTTCTCCGCCAGCTCGAACAGCGCATCCCACACCTGCACCGCCCCTTGATGGAACTCTTCCCACCCGGCCGTGAAAGCGCCTGCGTTGCTACCGGTCCAGCTCTCCAGCAAGTCGCGGACATCGGTCTCCAATGCCGAATACCCGTCCCGACACTGAGTGGCGACATCGAAGGCCAAGCGCCCCAAGGCTTTGACTGCATCGGTATCGACCGACAGCGATGGCTGCTCCCCGACCAACCCTCTGCCCCTCTGTCACCGAACAGTCCCACCGACAAAGTACTCCTGCCATAGCGACGGGAAAAGCGCTGCCCGACAATGCCGAACGCGAAAACGGCGCTCACCCGGCGTCGGAACACCGAACGACCGCTGCCCCAAACGCGAGCGAGGGCACGGACTCGTATGGAGTCCGTGCCCTCGCTCGCGATGCAGTTGGTGACGCTCAGCCGAGCGCCAGCTCACCAGGAGCTCTTGTGCACGCCCGGCAGCTCGTCGCGGCAGACGTGGCACAGGCCGAACTTGCGGTAGACCGTATGGGGGCGGCGGCAGCGCTGGCAGCGACCACATCGAGAAATCGGCGCTGCTCGTCGTGAAGCAGGGCACTTACCCGAGAGGTAATCGACTTCATTATCAAGACCCGAGATGATGATGGGGCAACCGAGGATTGGAGAAAACGATGCCCTACTTCGAATCGCACGACGGCACCACCCTGCACTACCAGGACTGGGGTACCGGACAGCCGGTGCTCTTCCTGGCCGGTGGCTGGTTGAGCAGCACTTCGTGGGAGCTGCAAATGCTGCCGCTGTCCAAGCAGGGCCTGCGGTGCCTGTCGTACGACCGGCGTGGACACGGCAAGTCGGACTGGGTCGGGCACGGGTACGACTACGACACGCTGGCCGCGGATCTGGCCGCATTCCTGGACCATCTCGATCTGCGCGACGTCACCGTGGTCGCGCATTCGATGGCGGGCGGTGAGATCGTCCGGTATCTGACCCGGTACGGCAGCGATCGGATCAGCCGGGTCGCGCTGGTATCGGTGACGATGCCGTATTTCGCGCAGGCCGAGGACAATCCGAACGGCGTGCCGAAGGCGGTCTTCGATGCGGTGGGCGCGGCCCGCGCCGCGGATCGGCCGCTGTGGATGGAACAGAACGCGCAGGCATTCTTCGCGACGCATCTGGGCAACCAGGTGTCTTCGGCGCGGATCGCGTGGATGGTGCAGAAGTGCATGGACTGTTCACTTCTCGCCGCGGACGAGATCATGAATACGATCTACCACGCCGACTTCCGCGACGAGTTGCGCGCACTCACTGTGCCCACGCTGGTCATCCACGGTGACGCCGACGCCTCGGCTCCCATCGACCTCTGCGGTCGGGTGATCAAGGATCTGATTCCCGGCAACACCTACAAGGAATACCCGGCGACCGGACACGGCATCATGATCTCGCACGCCACGCAGCTCAACGCCGACATCCTCGATTTCATCAAGGCATGAGGCGGTGCGGTAGCGGCGGATACTTGTCCTACCCCCGCCGCTACCACGCGACCCCCGACCAGTGCTTTCGGTACCGGCAGGTTGGCCGAGCCAGCGACTACCGAACCAGGTCGGCGAAGCTGATGTCGCCGAGCGCCATGTGTTCCAGGCGGACGAATCCGTCGCGGTGCAGTCGGTGCAGGCGGTACTCGGCGGCGTGGGCGTCGAGGCGAAATTCCCGCACCTCTTCGATGTGCGTCGACGATATCGGAAGTCTTCACTCGGCTCTGCCGATCCAGAACGCGCTGGAGTCGGTCTCGAAGCGGCGGAACCGGTTCACGCTCCGAGACCGGTGGTGGCAGCGCGGAAATCAGTGGGGCGGATACCTCGAAGTCGCTTGAACGCCGCGCTGAAACCGAAAGCGTCCGCATAGCCGACGGCCTTCGCCACCTGCGCCACGGTGAGACTCCGGTCAGCCAGCAGTTCCTCCGCCTCATCCATCCGGCATTCGGTGAGGTACGCCAGGGGCGACTGGCCCATGACCTCGGAGAACCGCCGTGCGAACAGCGCCCGGGATACCCCCGCCTCGGCGGCCAGCGACGCGACTGTCCAACCGGCGGAGGGCTTTCCGTGCATGGCCTCCAACGCCGGCCCGACCACCGGATCGGCCGGCCCTCTGTACCACCCCGGCGCGTCGGCGTCCAGTTCTTCGAACCAGTCGCGCAGCGTGCAGACCAGCGCCCAGTCGAGCAGCCGGTCCATCATCGCCTGCGCTCCGGCCGGACGCCGGGCGGCATCGGCGGCGATCGACTCCATCCACGCGCACACCTCCACGTCGTCGGTCACCACCAGGACGGGCGGTAGAGCACGCAGCAGACGTTCGTGGCGGCGGCCGGAAGCCCGATAGGCGCCGACGATCAGAGCGGTCTCACCGGTGAGGTCGTTCTCCCACCGACCGCCATCGAGCGCGGGATCGCATTTCGCGTCCGGCGCGAAGCAGGCGACCTCGTATTCCTCGTGCGGCAGGCCGACAGTATCGGCGCGGTCGACGAGAACGAACGGTTGCGGGCCGCGCACGATCGCGGTGTCCCCCATTGTGATCCGACGTTCCAGACCGCCCGGCAGCAGCAGTGTTCCCGCACCGCGTAGCACGGTGACCATGGTCAACGGCGCCTCGTCGGCGAACCGGATGCTCCACGGTGCTTCCAAGACCGCGGTGGTGAGCACAGCTCCCTCGGCGCGTATACCGCCCAGCAGTTTGCTCAGAGGATCCACACAGTCGAGTGTAGACGAACTCCTATCAAATGTAGATTTTCACCCATAGATCGTCCACTGCTCAGGGTATGGAATGGAAACCGGACCGAACAACCGATCGTCCGAATCTCCGGACCAACAGTGGAGGCCACCTTGCCGCACAACCCGACCGTGGACACCGCGATCACCCGCACCGCGCTGGTCGTCGTCGCCCATCCCCGGCCCGATTCGCTGACCGCCCATATCGCCGAACTGGCCATCCGGCGGCTCACCACGGACGGCTACCGGATCGACCTGCTGGACCTGCACGCCGAGAACTTCGATCCCCGGATGACCGCCGCCGACCTTCCGGAATGGGGCAACCGGGAGAAGGCCTACTCCCCCGAGGTCGAGAGCCATATGGGGCGCATCCTCGGCGCCGACGTGATCGTCGCAGTGTTCCCGGTGTACTGGATGCAGGTCCCGGCGATTCTGAAGGGCTGGATCGATCGGGTGTGGAACTACGGATTCGCCTACGGACGCAGCAAATCCCGGCTCGCGGGCAAGCGGATACTGTGGCTGGGACTGGCGGGCGTGGCAGACGACGACGCGCTCGTCGGACCCATGCAGGATGCGCTCAGCGCGCAACTCGACGACGGCATCGCCTACTACTGCGGGCTCGCGCGGTCATCGGTGGGATTGCTGCCCGGCGCGGAAGAGAAGCGGCAGCGCCTGGATGCCGCGGGCAACCTGCTACTCGACGAAGCCCTCACCGGCGCGGCGCGCGAAGCGCACTACGCGGAGTTGGAGAACCGGGCGCTGGGCTTCGTCGACGAATTCCTCGCCGCCGACCGGGTTTCGGCCTGATCCGGAGCCCGTCCGTAAACGCGGAGGCCGACATCCGCCCTCGCTGCTTCGAATGGCGGGCTTATCGACCCAACGGATGATCGCCGTCGGTAATCGCGCGGACCGAGGGAGCCTTTTCCGGCGTCCCGGCGGCGGTCCCTGGAGGGAAGATGCACGCCTGGCTTCCACGAACGCCCTGTCGCCGGTGGATCCACGGGATTGTCCGCGTGTTGCCACCCGGACGGTCCTGATAGGGCTCGAGGGACTAGGGCATCGAAATGAGCCGGCGACTACCGAACCAGGTCGGCGAAGCTGATGTCGCCGAGCACGACGTGTTCCAGGCGGACGAATCCGTCACGGTGCAGACGGTGCAGACGGTACTCGGCGGCGTGGGCGTCGAGGCGGAATTCCCGCACCTCTTCGATGTCGAACTTGGTGTCGAGGACAACGACCAAGTAGAGCGGAATGCCCGCGCGCGCGTACTGAACCTTCTTGTCCAATAGGTCTTCAGCCGCGGTGGATGGTGAAGACACCTCGACGATGATCAGTGCGTCAGCGGCTTCCGGCTTCGCTCCGCGCTCGGGCAAGCAGCGGTACACCGTCACATCCGGTCGGCGGAACGTGAACTTCGGTATCCGCCAGAGGACGACATCGATATCCATCTCGACGCGGATGCACGGTGCGGCGCTCGGTAATTCCTCCATCGAGCCTGCCAAACGGCGTGCCACGCGATTGTGCTCAGGAACCGGGGACTCGCAGACGATCACGTGTCCGTGCACAACCTCGATCTCACGCGCGACGCCTTCCGGCAGTTGACGGTACTGCTCCTCGGTCATCTCGTGCGGCAAGTGGTCTCCGGTGACTGGATCGTCATGCCCGAAGCCTACCTAGTCAACCGTGGCGAAATCATGATCAAGGATGCGAGCGAGGGCACGGACTCGCATGGAGTCCGTGCCCTCGCTCAGTGTTCAGTTGGTGACGCGCAGAGCGTCAGCTCACCAGGAGCTCTTGTGCACGCCCGGCAGCTCGCCGCGGTGCGCCATCTCGCGCAGGCACACGCGGCAGAGGCCGAACTTGCGGTAGACCGCGTGGGGGCGGCCGCAGCGCTGGCAGCGGGTGTAGGCGCGGACAGCGAACTTCGGCTTGGCGTTGGCCTTGTTGACCAGTGCTTTCTTAGCCATGTGCTCAGTTCTCCTTGAACGGGAAGCCGAGGTGCTTGAGCAGGGCACGGCCTTCTTCGTTGTTGGTCGCGGTGGTCACCACGGTGATGTCCATACCACGCGGACGGTCGATCCGGTCCACGTCGATCTCGTGGAACATTGACTGCTCGCTCAGGCCGAACGTGTAGTTGCCGTTGCCGTCGAACTGCTTCGGCGACAGGCCGCGGAAGTCGCGGATACGCGGCAGCGCGATGGAGACCAGGCGGTCGAGGAACTCCCACATGCGGTCGCCGCGCAGGGTGACCTTCGCGCCGATCGGCATGCCCTCACGCAGCTTGAACTGCGCGATGGACTTGGTCGCCTTGCGGATCTGCGGCTTCTGACCGGTGATCAGGGCCAGGTCCTCGACGGCGCCGTTGATCAGCTTCGCGTCGCGGGCGGCGTCGCCGACACCCATGTTGACGACGACCTTCACCACGCCCGGGATCTGCATCACGTTGGCGTAGGAGAATTCCTTGTTCAGCGCGTCCTTGATCTCTTCGCGGTAGCGCTGCTTCAGCCGGGGCTGCACTTTTTCGGTCGTGGTCATGTCAGATGTCCTTCCCGTTCTTACGGGAGATCCGGACCCGCTTGCCGCTCTCCTCGTCGGTCCGGTAGCCGACGCGGGCCGGCTTGCCGTCGGAGTCGACGACCATCACGTTGGAGACGTGGATGGGGGCTTCCTGGGTCACGATGCCGCCCGAGGAGGCGCCGCGCTGGTTGGCGGAGTTCGCGACGTGCTTCTTGATGCGGTTCACGCCCTCGACGAGAACCCGGTTCTCCTTCGGGTAGGCCTGGATGACCTTGCCCTTGGCACCCTTGTCCTTGCCCGAGATGACGAGCACGGTGTCGCCCTTGTGCACCTTCATGTCAGAGCACCTCCGGGGCCAGCGAGACGATCTTCATGAACTTCTTGTCGCGCAGCTCGCGGCCCACCGGGCCGAAGATGCGGGTGCCGCGCGGGTCGTTGTCCGCCTTGATGAGCACGGCCGCGTTCTCGTCGAACTTGATGTAGGAACCGTCCGGACGACGGCGCTCCTTGGTGGTGCGCACGACGACGGCCTTGACGACGTCACCCCGCTTCACGTTGCCGCCGGGGATGGCGTCCTTCACGGTAGCGACGATGATGTCGCCGATACCGGCATAGCGACGCGACGAACCGCCGAGAACGCGGATGCAAAGGATCTCCTTCGCGCCCGTGTTGTCGGCGACGCGCAGTCGCGACTCCTGCTGAATCACTTCAGCGTCCTCCTTGACCTGGACGTATGTGCACGCCGGATTGCCGACCCGACGGGCATGGTCGGTCGCCCTCCGGACGCGCGCCTGCCAGCGGTTTTCTCGGTTCGAGCCAGAAACGCGGAACCAACCACTGGGGGTTCACTGCCGGATTGCGGGCACAGCTCCCGCAGGCAACCGGTCTAGTGTATGGGAATCCGCAGGTCGTTCCCAAATCGGGGGTGGTCGCCGGCCCGCACGACGACGCTCGTCCCCAATCCGGGCCGGACCGGCGCCGCGCCGGTAGCCTCGTGTCCTGCAAGGCTGCCTTCGTACACCAGCGGCACCGCCGCGTCGGGGAGAGGATTCTCGTGACATCTACCGGTCGGCCAGCGAAGCTGGATCGTCGTGCCTTCCTGATCGCCCTCGGAGCCGTCCCGGCCGCCGCCGCGCTGGTCGCCTGTTCGGACGACACCGAACCCGCGAGCAGGACGCTGACCGGCGTCGATCTCAGCGGAGCGGACGAGACGATACGGCCGCAGGACGACCTGTACCGGCACGTCAACGGGAAATGGCTGCGGGAGTACCAGCTGCCGCCGGACAAGGTCAGCTACGGCTCGGGCAGCGAGGCGGGCGAGCGCACCGAGCAGCAGTTGCGCGAGATCATCGACGGTATCCACGACCCGAAGCCCGGCTCGGAAGAACAGCAGATCAGGGATCTCTACGACGCCAGGGTGGACTGGGACGAGATCGAGCGGCTCGGCATGACGCCGCTGGCGCCGCTGTTCGCCAAGATCGATGGCGCCGCCACCAAGCCGGAGCTGGCCAAGGTGATGGCCGAGTTGCCGATCGGCGGGCTGATCGGGCTCGGCATCGGCGTCGACCGGAAGAATTCCAACGCCTACATCCCCTCGGTCGGCCAGTCCGGACTCGGGCTCGGGGAGCAGTACTACCGGAAGCCCGAATACGCCGAGGTGCTCGGGCAGTACCGCACCTTCCTCGAGCGCGTCGCCGCGGGCGCGGGTTGGGCCGACCCGGCCGGTGTCGCTCAGCGCGTGTTCGATCTGGAGAAGCGCATCGCCCCCGCGCACTGGGACAACGTACGCAACCGCGACACCGACGCGACCTACAACGTCTACAGCTGGACCGATATGACCGCGCTCGCCCCGGGCTTCGACTGGGATCCGTGGCTGGCGGGCAACACCGACCGCCCACGCGAGTTGTTCGCGACGATCGTGGTCAACCAGCCGTCCTTCATCACGGCAGCGGGTCAGCTGTGGACCGAGGTGGACATCGCCACGTGGCGGGACTACTTGAAGTTGGCCGTGTTGCGGGAGTTCGCGCCCTATCTGCCGAAGGCCGTCAACGACGCGAATTTCGACTTCAAGGGCCGGATTCTCAACGGACAGGACGAGCGCCCGGAACGCTGGAAGTACGGCGTGAGCATCGTCGACGACAAGCTCGGCGAGCAGCTCGGGAAACTCTATGTGGCCAAGCATTTTCCGCCGGAAGCCAAGGATCGCGCCAAGGAGATGCTCGCCGACGTGATCGCGGCCTACCGGGAGAACTTCACGAATTCGACGTGGATGTCACCTGCCACCAGGGCGGCATCGCTGGCGAAGCTGGACAAAATCGATCCCAAGATCGGTTATCCGGACAAGTGGGTCGACTACTCGAAGCTGAAGATCACCAAGGGCAAGCTGATCGAGTCGTTGCTCGCCATCAACGAGTTCGAGGTCAAGCGGACGTTCGCGCGCCTGGGCACGCCCGTCGACAAGACCGAATGGGGGATGTCGCCGCAAACGGTGAACGCCTACTACTCCGCGACGTCCAACCAGATCGTCTTCCCGGCCGCTTACCTTCAGCCGCCCTTCTTCGACAAGGACGCTCTGCCCGCGGTCAATTTCGGCGCGGTCGGGTCCACCATCGGGCACGAGATCGGCCACGGCTTCGACGACCAGGGCTCCAAGTACGACGGCGACGGCAACCGCCGCGACTGGTGGACGCCAGAGGATCGCGCCGCGTTCGACGCCAAGGCCAAACAACTGGTCGACCAATACAACGCGCTCGTCCCTGAGGGGCTGGAGCCGAGCCAGCACGTCAACGGCGAACTCACCTTGGGCGAGAACCTCGCCGATCTGCGCGGACTGCAGATCACGCTGGCCGCCTTCCGCATCGCCGAAAAGCGCCGCGGTATCGACAATCCCGACTACCGCACCATGTTCCTGTCCTGGGCCCGCAGCTGGCGTGAGAAGCAGACGAAGGAACTCACCGTCCGCTATCTCAGCATCGACACCCATTCCCCCAACGAATTCCGCTGCAATCAGGTCGTGCGCAATCTCGACGAGTTCTACAGGGCTTTCGAGCTGAAAGAAGGCGACAAGTTGTACATGCCGCCCGATCAGCGGGTGACATTCTGAGCGAAGCGAGGTTCGAGCCTGCCCGTCGCGGCGGGCTCGATCGCTATGCGGACCGGAGCAGACCGTCGATGAGGGCGTCGAGGCCCAGGTCGTAGGTGTCCTGAGCGGCCAGGGACAGGTAGTCGGAACCGAGGGCGGCCAAGCGGGGGAAGCTGTCGGCGTCGAGGTCGGCGAAGACTTGTGCGCGGAAGGTGGGACGGTCCTCCGCGGCCCGGCGGGCGGATCGGGCGCGCACGATGAGGTCGCCCGCCGTGTAATGCCAGATGACGCGGTACGCCTGGGCGGCGCGGTCCAGCGGTAGACCTCCCGCGACGAATCCGTCCACGATGGATTCGCTGACCCAGAGCGCCGAAACTCCCAAAAGATCGTCGGCGGTGAGGATTTCGACGATCCACGGCCGTGCGGCGAGCACGTCGTGCATGGCGCGCGCCGCGACGCGGACGCGCTCGCGCGGCTCCTCCGGCAGGTCCGGCCACGCCACCTGGTCGGCGTACTCGTTGAGCAGTAGGCGCAGCAGGTCTTCCTTGTCCCGGACGTGGTGGTAGAGCGCCATCGGCGTGCAGCCGAGTTCGGTGGCGAGGCGGCGCATGGTCAGCTTCGCCACGCCATCGGCCTCGATCACCGAATTGGCCGCCGCGAGGATCTCCGCTCGGGAGATACGCGCAGGTCGGCCGGTGCGTTGTGGCTGCGACGACGAACTCGGCATCTGTCCATCTTCGCCCATCCGCAGAACCGGGTGTGGACACGGGGCGACTCGCGCGGTTACTTTCTATACATGTATAAAAACTCTCGCGGGCGGCCCGGCGTCGCTCTGACGGCGGTGGCCGTCGCGCAGTTCATGGTCGCGTTGGACATGGCGGTGGTGAACGTGGCGCTGCCGGCCATCCGCGCCGATCTGGGCTTCGCGCCGGTCGATCTGGCCTGGGTGGTGCACGTCTACGCGCTGACTTTCGGCGGGTTCCTGCTGTTGGGTGGAAAGGCGTGCGACCTGTTCGGGCGGCGCAGGTTGTTCACCGGCGGGCTCGTGATGTTCGGCCTCGCCTCGCTGGTGGGCGGATTCGCGCAGCAGCCATGGCAACTCGTCGCCGCGCGGGCCGTCCAGGGACTCGCGGCGGCGGCCGTGGCGCCCGCCGCCTTGGCCACGTTGACCACGACATTTCCGGAAGGCCCCGCCCGGGTGCGAGCGCTCGGCGTGTGGAGCGCGGTGAACGCGGCGGGCGGCGCGATCGGCGTGCTGGTGGGCGGATTGCTGACCGAGTACGCCAACTGGCGCTGGGTGATGCTCGTCAACGTCCCGATCGTGGTGATCGCATCGGTCGCGGCGGTGGCCGGTGTGGCGGCCGATCGAGTGAGCGGGCGAGCGCGGGTCGATGTGCCGGGCGCCGTCCTGGCCACCGGCGGAATAGGTTTGCTGGTGGTCGGCGTGGTGCGGACCGAACACCACGGTTGGTTCTCCGCCGCCACAGCCCTCACACTCGGGGCCGGTGCGATGCTGCTCGCGGCTTTTCTCGCGGTCGAGGCGCGTACGTCGACACCATTGGTTCGGCTCGGACTCTTCGGCAACCGCTGGGTGGCCGGAGCGAATGTGTTCGTATTCTTGGCCGCGGCGGGCCAATTCAGCGCGTTCTATCTGCTGTCGCTGTACCAGCAGCAGGTCCTGGGCATGAGCGCGGGCGCGGCGGGTGCGGCTTTCGTGCCGTTCTCGCTCAGTGTCATCGTCGGCACGGTGGTCGCCACTCGCGTGGGTGGCCGCCGGTCCCCGAAAGCGGCACTCGTCATCGGCGGGGTGCTCACCACTGCGGGTATCGGCTGGTTCGCTTTCATCAGCGCCGACGGCAGTTTCCTCGCCGATGTTCTAGGACCCTCGCTGCTGGGCGGCTTCGGCCTCGGACTATGCCTGGCTCCCGTGGCCGCCGCCGCGAACATGGGCGTCGCGCCCCACGAAGCGGGAATGGCTTCCGGGGCCTTCAACAGCGCGCGGCAGCTGGGTGGATGTGTCGGGGTGGCCGCACTCGCCACCGTCGCGGCGGCGCGCACCGGAGAAAGCGTCGCGCCCGCGGCGCTGAACGACGGTTACGCCCTCGCGCTGTGTTGCGCGGCGGGACTTTTCGCCGTTGCGAGCGTCGTCGCCGCGACTGTGCTGCCGAGGACGCACCGCACGATTTCCACGCACAGAGCAGACGTGGTTCGACCCAAAGCCGAACTATCCGAGGAATTTTCCGCCGCGCGACCATAAGACAGCGCAACCGCCCCGAGAGCCCGGACGGGTCGGATTGCGCCGAGTGCTCTGCACTGACCGCGCACCGAGCCGCTACCACCGGACCTCGCTGCTGCCGATCCGCATTGGTGCGGCATGGATCCGATGCCGGAATCCATGCCGCGCACGGCGATCCACTCCCCCACTTCGTTCCGGCACCGCCCTTGATCGGCCCGGAAAGTCTCATCCAATCCGACGAGAGGAAGCATCATGAATCAGGCCCCGATCGACTTGTTCGGCCGCGCAATCCATTTCGGCCATGACGGCCACGTAGCAGCCGGTGAACGCCGGATGAGCACCGGCGACGGCGACTGGCAGCTCGCGACGTTCCACGTCGAATCCGATGCCGACGTGCACGCCGACCACTGGGAAGTCCATCCCGGCAGCGACGAAGCGGTGTGCTGCCTGACCGGCGCGTTGCGTCTCTACCTGCGACCGGAGCACGCGGGCGACGACGAGACGATGGTGCGCCTCACCGCGGGCACCGCGTTCGTCGTCCCCCGCAACCGCTGGCACCGCATCGAACTCGACGAACCCTCCGACATCATGTCCGTCGGCCTGCGCAACGAGACCCGCCAGGAGCCCTTCACCGCACGGTGATCCGCACCATCGGTGCTCGCGCATGGATCGCGTGTGCGAGCACCGCGGGGTCTGATCACCGCCGGCCTTGCCCGCACCCGGCGGTCGGGCCGCGCGAGCGACCGATCCATGACGTACCGACCGGGATACATACGGTAGGAGCCGAATCCGGGCGCCGAGTGGCCAGGGCGGAACGATCATGTCCGTCGATTCGCCGTGTCGCCGAGACACGTCCGGCTATCGGGACACCGCCGCGATTGTGGAAAACCGCGCCGTGTCCGACCGATATCCCACGGCCGCGACGGCTTCCGGCCATACACGCGCCAATTCGAGCAGGAACCGGAACTCCGCCGCGCGATCGCGAGTCTCCCCATGCGCCGTGCCCGCAGCCATCGAGCCGGGAGTGGGTGTGTCACCGTCGCGTTTGGCTCGCACGGCCAGCGCGACCTGGAGGGCAGAGCGACGTGCATCGTCGCGACCGGCGGGCGAGCCGGCCTCGGGCAAAGCGGGTACATACGGTCTCAGGTGTAGCAGCGCATCCCAGATCTCGACGGTCATCCGATAGAGCCGGGACGTGGCTTCCCTCGGCGCGGAACCGTCCTCCGCCAGAACCACTTCCGGCACCACGGCGGTGAGATCTCGCCACAGCGGCCGCAACCTACGGCAGTCACGGCCGGTCCGATCCAAGCCCGTTCGCGCCAGCAGCGCTGTGACCAGGGGGATCATGGTCAACAGGGTGACGGCGGAGAACGTGAGAACCGCCGCGACGGCCCACACCTTGCCCGGCTGGCTCGGAGGCGTACCGGTGAGCGCGCGACCTACCATGATCGTCATCGAGATCAGCCAATAGGTCGCGAACGCCAGCAGTACCGCGAACGTCAGCTTCTCTCTGATCGAAACGCCTCTGGCGCGCAGTTCGCGAACGCAGGCGCGGGCGAAGAGCAGCCCACAGAGACCTCCAGGGAGCGCGGACATCGTCCATACGATTTCGACATAGTCCAACTGCCAGGCCCACCGCAGGATCGGCGTGGCGACGATCAGCGAAACAACGGCAGCGACCGCCGTCGCATCGTATCGCCGCTGACGCAGGTGGACGGTTGCCGCATCGGCGCCGTCGACAAGCCTGGCCAGCCCGTAGAAACTGCCGAGCGCCAGGAGACCGCAGCCGAGATAGAGGCGCGGCCCGAACTCGGGACGGCCCACCGCGACGGTCACCTCGTACAGCAGCAGACCTAGCAGGTTCCAGCTGAACGTGCGGTTGATCAGCCGATCGGTAGCCGTCTCGTCGACGAGCACCCACCGCCCGGCGGTCATGAGCGCGACGAATACGACAACCGACAGCACCACTGGAGTCGGAACAGCGTTCATCGCGATCGACCGTATGCCGTCGCTCGGCGTGGGGCCAGCCCGGGCGCGAAACCGCCGCGGTGTTTCAGCGCACGGGCACCGCGGCGGACGTGTCCTCCGTGACCCGATCGGCTTCGGCGAGTTCGGCGGCCTCGTCGTAGACGTACTTCTCGCCGATGAACCACGACGCCACGGCCGCCAGCAGCATCATCACCGCCGCCGAGACGAACACCACGAGCAATCCGGAGTGGAACGGGCCGGTGAGCAGGTTCGGGAAGAACTCCTGGCCCGTGAGGGTTTCGGCGTTGACGCCTGGCTTGTCGAGTTCACCCGACGGTCCGAGCAGCTCCTGGATCGGGTTGTAGCCGAGGAACGCGGCGAACATGCTCGCCACCGGCGGCATGCCGGCGAGTTCGGCGGCGGCTCCAGCGGAGACGCCCTGTGCGCGCAGACCGGAGTCCAGCGCCGATGGCAGGCTCGCCGCCAGTCCGAGGACCATCAGGGAGAAGAAGATTCCCATGGACAGCGCGTTGCCGCCGTTGAAGAGGGTGCCGCGCATCCCGGAGGCCGCGCCGCGCTGGGCGGCGGGAACGCTGGACATGATGGCGGCGGTGTTCGGCGAGAAGAACAGCCCGCTGCCGATGCCGTTGAGCACGGTGATCGACGCGAACAGCCAGTAGTCGAAGTTCACCGGGATGACCAGCAGCAAGATGAAGGTCGCGCCGGTCAGCAACGCGCCTCCGGTGGTGAACAGCCGGGGCCCGTAGCGATCGGACAGCCAGCCCGAGATCGGGCCTGCGGCGAGGAAGCCGATGGTCAACGGCAGCAGGTAGATGCCTGCCCACAGCGGGGTGGACTCGAAGTCGTACCCGTGCAGCGGAAGCCAGATGCCCTGTAGCCAGATGATGAGCATGAACTGCATGCCGCCACGTCCGATCGAGACCATCAGATTGGCGAAGTTGCCGAGACCGAAGGCGCGGTGGCGGAACAGGCCCAGGTGGAACATCGGATCGGGGACCCTCGTCTCCACTACGCAGAACGCGACCAGCAGGAGAAGGCCGCCGAGTACAGCGGCCAGCACCCACGGGCTCGTCCAGCCGGTCGCGTGGCCGCCGTAGGGCTGGATGCCGTAGGTGATGCCGGTGAGCAGCGCCGTGAGTCCGAGACCGAAGGTGATGGTGCCCGCCCAGTCCAGTTTGCCCGAGGTCCGGATGCCGACCTCGTGCAGCGAACGATAGGACCAGACCGCGCCGAGAACGGCGATCGGGACACTGACCCAGAACACCGCACGCCAATCCCATTCCGACAGCACGCCGCCGATGAGCAGGCCGAAGAACGAACCGGCCACCGCGGCGACCATGTTGATGCCGAGCGCGGTGCCGCGCTGGCTCGCGGGGAAGGCATCGGTGAGGATCGCCGAGGAGTTGGCCGTCAGCATCGCGCCGCCGACACCCTGGACGACGCGCCAGACGATGATCCACAACGCGCCCGCGCCCCCGTGCCACGGATCGAAGGACAAGGCGACCGCCGACAGCGCGAAGATGGTGAAGCCCAGGTTGTACACCCGCACCCGGCCGAAGATGTCGCCGAGCCGCCCGAACATCACCACCAGCACGGCGGTGGCGAGCAGGTAACCCATCAGCATCCACAGCAGGTACCCGACATTGCCCGCCTCGAGTGGGTTGAGCCCGACGCCGCGGAAGATCGCGGGCAGCGAGATCAGCACGATCGAGGAATTGATCGCCGTGAGCAGGACACCCAGCGTGGTGTTGGTCAGAACGATCCACTTGTAGCGCGGATGGTCCCGGTCGTAGCGCAACCGGCGCCGGATGGTTCGGACATCACCCGGATCGACTTCGATGGATGGATTCGTCACGGACAGCCCCTCACCAGATAGTTACCACGGCAAACTATATAGTTAGCCGATGTAACCATCAAATGGAGCCGCATCCGCCGAGCACCGATACCACCCGGGAGCTACATAGGTTAGCCTTGGCTAGCTTGCTTGGAAGGAAGGTGCGGCAGATGAACTCTGTTCGGACGCGCGGCCGTTGGTCGCGGGCGGCGCTGACGGTGCTGACGGGAGTCCTCGCCCTCGGCCTGGCCGCGTGCGGATCGGCGGAGGACGACTCGGCGTCCGGCGGCGAACAGGTGACCATCCACCACGCCCGCGGCGAGACGACCGTCGAAGGCACCCCGAACAAGATCGTCGCCCTCGGCAACCAGTGGCTGGACACCACGCTCGCGCTCGGCGTGGTGCCCGTCGGATACCTCGACAATGTCGCGATCGCCTCCAAGAGCACCCCGCCGTGGGAGCCGGGGAGCCTCGCATCGGCGAAGGCGCTCACCAGCACTGGGAACCTCGCCGAACAGGTCGCCGCGCTGGAGCCGGACCTGATCCTGGTCGATCCGTTCATCGCCGACCAGAAGACCTACGACGAACTCTCTCGCGTCGCGCCCACGTTGCCCGCCCTGAGCAAAGCGGCGGTAGCGCCCTGGCAGGACCAGATCACCACCCTCGGCAAGGTGCTGCACAAGCCGGACGAGGCGAGCAAGGTGATCGCGAAGGTGGATGACAAGGTCGCCGCGATCGCCGCCGCGAACCCCGGATTGAAGGGCAAGACGTTCGCCAGTACCTGGCTGGCCGGTCCGGCACAGCTCATGGTGTTGACCGACCCCGACGACGGATCGTCGAAGGTCTTCACCCAATTGGGTCTCGGCATTCCGAAGAACCTCACCGACCTGCCCGCCAATCAGGGCAGGCTGGCCCTGTCCCCGGAGCGGGTCGACGAATTGACCGCCGATCTCTTGCTGGCCGGCTACGCCCCCGGCTTGGACGAGAAGTTCCGGCAGCTACCCGGCTACGCCGACCTGCCCGCGGTCAAGAAGGGCTCGGTCGTGTTCCTCACCACCCAGGAGATCAGCGCCGTGAACACGCCGACGGCGCTCTCGGTGCCGTACATCCTCGACAAGCTGGAACCCGCCTTCGCCGCTGCGGCGAAATAGCCGCCGCGTCAGTCGACTCGGCCCGGCAAGCGGTGGTACGCGCTGCTTGCCCGCCGCCGCATGTCCACAGCGGGACCCGATCGGCTGTGTGGGAATGACCCACTCGACCGCGTCCACGGCGACAGACTGCGCCCGCGCGCTCGGAGCGGCGTCCGCGCTGGGGCGACGCGAGCCTGCGGCGACGCCCCTCATCAGGGTCGATCCGGAGAGGAGCGCGGACAGTCCACAGGTCCGCCTGCGGACCGAAGACCGCCGGGCGCGCTCACCGATCGGTGCGTCGTGGACAACCGCGCTGCCGGGCAACCGCTTTCACGTCTGCGCGAGGATCTCCTCGTCCGTCATCGCGGCGACCTCGAGGTAGAGCCGGGCCACCGCGGACAGCCTGCCGCCCGCGCCGTGCCGAATCTCGCGCTCCCGCAGGCACTCGGCCAGCCGGGCGACGGTGCGTGCGGCGAACAGGTCCGCGACCAGCGCGTGCTCGGCTTGCAACCACTCGCGCACGCGGGCGATGACAGTCGTGGCGAGCACGGAATCGCCGCCGCGGCCGAAGAAGTCGTCGTGCACGCCGATCGCATCGATGCCGAGGACGGTCGCGACGATGTCGGCGAGCGCGGCCTCCACGTCGTCGCGTGGGGCGGTCTCCCGGTCCTCCCCCACCCCTGGCTCGAGCAGGGCGACCACGGCGCGGCGGTCCAATTTCCCATTGGCGGTCAACGGCATCTGCTCGAGGAGCTCGATCCGAACGGGAATCATGTAACCGGGCAACAGGTCCGCGAGCGCCGTAGCGATGTCGCCGATCTCGTCCAGGTCACCCGCGACGGCGGCGACCAGCTTGGGTGCGCCCGCACCGACGACCGCCGCGACGGCGTGCCGGACGCCGGGCACCGTGCGCAACGCGGTCTCGACCTCGCCGAGTTCGACCCGGTATCCGCGGATCTGGACCTGGTGGTCGGCACGGCCGAGGAATTCGATCGTGCCGTCGGGCCAGTACCTGGCCATATCGCCGGTCTTGTACCAGCGGATGCCGTCGTGTTCGACGAAGCGTTCCGCGGTGCGCTCCGGGTCGTTGCGGTAGCCGGCGGCGACACCGACGCCGCCGACCCACAGTTCGCCCGGCACCCAGTCCGGGCAGTCGCGGCCCGCGGGAGAGACGACGCGGCATCGGACGTTGCGCAACGGAACGCCGAACGGCACGGTCGCCCAGTGCGCGGGCGGTTCACCCGTCACCTCGCAGATGGTGGTGTGGATGGAGGTCTCGGTCGCGCCGCCGAGTCCGGCGAATCGGCAACCCGGCGCCTGCGCCGACAGCCTGCGAGCGAGATCCGCGCCGACCCAGTCCCCGCCGAGGATGGCCGCGCGCAGCGAATCGCCCAGCTGATCACCGCCGATCTCCAGGATCATGTCCAGCATGCTCGGCACGCAGTTGAGAATCGAGACCCGATGTGTGCGCAGCAGTTCCACCCAGCTGGACGGGTCGGCGCGCTGCTCCGGATCGACGGTCACGACCGCGCCGCCCACCGCGAACAAGCCGAAGATGTCGTAGACCGAGAGGTCGAATTCCAGGGCGGACAGGCCCAGCGAGCGGTCGGCGCCGCCGACGCCGAACCACTCGTTCAACGCGTCGATGGTGTTCATCGCGCCACGGTGTGGGATCTCGACACCCTTGGGCACGCCGGTCGATCCGGAGGTGAACAGCACGTAGGCGATATCGCCGGTGTCCGGGTAGACGGGGGCCGCGAGCGGCTCCGGATAGGCACTGGCCGCGTCGATGGACAGGCACGTGATCGGTGCGCCCAGGTCCGCGCCCTCGACCGTCAGCGCCGCGTGGACACCGCCGGTGCGGAGGATCTCCGCCCGGCGGCCTGCAGGCTGATCGAATCCGATGGGCACGTAGGTCGCCCCGGCGGCGAGCACACCGAGCACGGCGGTGACCTGGTCCGGCCCCTTCGGCAGCGCGACGGCGACCGCGTCGCCCGGCTCCACGCCCTCGGCGCGCAAGGCCCCCGCCACCGCCAGCGCGCGAGCGGCCAACTCCCCGTAGCTCCAGGCGCCTCGGCCGTCGCCCAGGCCCCAGACCACGGCGGGCGCTTCGGGATTCGCCGCCGCGTTGTCGAAGAACCCCTGGTGCAGGGACCGCCCGCTGACCGGGCCGTCGGTGGCGTTGACCGCGGCGCGCACCGCGGCCTGGTCGACCGGCAGCCGCACGGCGGCCTCCGCGTTCCACCCTGCCGCCCCGTCACCGAGCCGCCCGATCGCCGCGCGGTACCAGGCGAACATGGCGTCGATCATGCCGTCGGGGAAGGCCGACGCGCGCACGTCCCAGTTCAACAGCAGCCCGCCGCGGACCTCGGTGACCTGCGCGTCGAGCAGTACTTGCGGGCCCTGCGAGATGATCCACACGGGCTCGCCGAAGGCCTCGGTGACCGTGTCGGCGAACAGCTCGCCCAAGTTCAGCGCGCTGGTGTAGACGACCGGGGCCAGCACGGGTTCACCGCGATGCCTACCCAGATCCCGCAGCACTTCGAGCCCGGAATACGCGGTATGCGCACCGCTTTCGTGCATGCCGCGCTGTAACGTGCGGGCGCGCTCGGTGACCGACATGCTGTCGGTGACGTCCACCTCCAGCATGATCGAGGACGTGAAGTCGCCGATCACCCGATCGATGTCGGGGTGCACCGGATCCCGGTGGAACAGCGGCACGTTCAGCAGGAATCGGCTCTGCGCTGACCAACCGCCGATGGTCTCGGCGAATACCGCGGCCAGCGCCATGGCCGGAGTGATGCCGCGCTCGTGTGCGGCGGCGAGCAACCGCTGCTTGGCTTCCGGCTCCAGCCAGTGGTCGTAACGAACGGTGCGATTCGGGTCGGTGCGCTCACTCACCGGCACGGTGGGAAGTTCCGGCGCGCCCGGCAGTTCCGGCAGCCGCTCCTGCCACCACTGCCGGTCACGCTCGCGAGCGGCGCCGTCCCCCTGGTGCTCGGTGCGGTGCCTGCGATAGGTGTAGCCGGGGACCGGCACTGCCCTCCCGTGGTACAGCTCGGCCAGATCGGCGATCAGGACCCGGTAGCTCATGGCGTCGCCCGCGAGCATGTCGACATCCAGGTGCAGTCGACTGCGGTCCGCGTCGCGCAAGGTGAGCGTGACATCGATGACCTGACCGTCTTCGATGGCCAGACGCTGGTGGGTCTTGCGGTCACGCAGCTCGGCGAGCGCGGCGTCGGCCGCCTCGGGCGACCCATCACGCAGGTCGACGACCTCGAACACCGGCCTACCAGGGGCGGTCATGGTCTGCTGGGTGCCATCCGGCAGGAACCTGGTGCGCAGCATGGGATGGGTGGCGACCAGATCGGCCACCGCGCGCTCCAGCCGCTCCGGATCGATACGGCCGCCGTCGAATTCGATGTACAAGTGCGCCGCGACGCCGCCGAGCTCTTGTTCGTCGGAGCGGCCGATCCAGTACGCGTGCTGCATGGTGGCCAAGGGGAAGGGCGCCGCCTCGTCGTCCGCGGTCGCCACCGGCACGACGGTCACCGGGCCTGCCGCCCGCCCGACCGCACTCGCGCCGAGCAGACCGTGCCAGGAAGCCACCGTAGGGCTGGCCGCCAGCTGAGCGAAGTTGATGTCGGCGCCGCGTTTGCGCCAGCCGCCCGCGAGCTTCATGGTGCGAATCGAGTCCAGCCCCAGTTGGATGAGGTCGTCGTGATCGGCGATCTCCGTGGCGGCGAGGCCCAGTTGGTCGGCCACCGCGGACCGGATCTCCTCCCGGCCGATGTCCACCGTTCCTTCTGCCCGACGCTGTGTCGACTCCATCGCGCTGCCACTCCTTGTCTGCCGCCGGAACCGGCGGTCTGGACTGCTGGGGCACAGCTTAGCCGACCCTAAATAGGTATGCCTAACCTACATCGGCGCGCGCTTTCGGCCATTCCCGCGCCAATTCGAGTAATTGCCGCAAGCCGTTGGCACGATCGTGACCACCGGTCGCCACGGCGGCGAACGGAGCGGTCGGTGCGACCGGACGCAGCCCGGCGGCTCGAGACCGGATGGCGTGGGCGATCTGACGGGCGTAATCGCCGACGCCGTGACCCGCGTCGGCGGCCTCCCGCCCCGGCGCGGGCGACGGCATATACGGCTTCAAATGCAAAAGCGCGTCTTGGATCTCCACCGTCATCCGATAGAGCCGGGACGCCGCGCCGCCGTCTCCGTCATCGGACCGACTCAACACGACCTCTGGGACGGCGGCGGTCAGGTCACACCACAGCGGACGCAGACGGCGGCAGCGCCGACCGGTCTTGTCCAGCCCCGCGCGCGTCAGCACAGCGGTGAAAAGCGGTATCGCCGTGAGCGTCGCGATGATCAATACACAGAAGAAGGACGAGTTCGCCAGCACGTTCCCCGGATGGCTCGGCGGGACGCCGAAGAGCGCGCGGACCACGGTGACCACTGCCGCCGCGGCCCAATAGACCGCGAGGAACAGCAGCGCCGAATACGTCAGCTTCTCCTTCGTCATCCGCGCGGCGGTGCGCAGCTCTCGGAGACTGGCATGTGCGACCAGATATCCGCTGGCCACCATGGGCAGCTCCGACAACGTCCACACGATCTCGTCCAAACCGACGTGCAGCACGTTCCGGGCGAAGGGCGAAAAGATCAATGTCAGAATCGAACTCACGGCGGCGACGGCGGCGTAGATCTTCTGCCGTCGCAGCATGACCTCGGGGTCCGCACCCGCCGCCAGTTGCGCGAGCACCAGGACGACGGCGGTGGTCATCAGTCCGCAGCACAGGAACAGTCGCTGCCCGAGTTGCGCGGCCCCTGCCGCCGCGGCGGCGACATAAAGCGCCAGACCGCACAGATTCCACGCCCACGCATGGTTGATCATGCGATCGGTGACACTGTCCGCGACCAGGAACCACCGGCCGACCGTGATCGCCGCGATAGTCAGAATGACCGGGAACATGATCCAAACAGACACCGAATCCATCGAGGTGCAACCCTAATCGTCGCTGCCCCCAGGTCCAATGGCAGTGCGCCGGTCGCGGTGCGACCGTGACCGGCTCACCCGAATCAGCGTTGCGCGGACCAGGATTCGCGCAGCATGGCCAACGCGTCACCGGACAGGCCCGAGGCCGACATCGGCTCGTACCGGTGCTCCTCCGGCGCCGGCGCGCCCGCCGCCCGATCGGCGGCCGCGTCGACGGCCGCCGCCAGTTCGTGCAGCGTGAAGTGCTCGAAGATCAGCTGCGGGGTGAGCGCCAGGCCCGCCTCGCCCGCTCGCGCGGCCCACTGGATCGCGATGACGCTGTCTCCGCCGAGCGCGAAGAATCCGTCCGTGCGGTCCACGTCGGTGATCTCCAGCAGTTCCTCCAACAGCGCCGCCAGAGCGCGCTCGGTCTCGGTCTGCGGCGGGCCCGCCTCGGCCTCGCCGACCGTGGCCTCGGACGCCGCGTGGCGCACAGCGGTACGCGCGGTGTCCCAGCCCTGCGGCGCGAGGTTCGATTCCCGCACCGCGGTATCGGGTTTCGTGGCGAACGCGGTCAAGATCCGCACCAGCGTGTCGGCGAATTCCTCGCCGGAGGCCGGGTCGTAGAGCTCCGAGTTGACCACCACCCGCACCAGCAACTCGCCACCGGGTTCCACCAGGAAATCCAGGTGGAAGTCCATGAACGCGGCGTCGTACCGCGGCGTGAGCGGGGTCAGCGTGGTCTCGGCGGTGAAGCCGACGGTCGGCGCGGTGTGCCCGAACTGCATGATCACCTGGAACAGCGGATTGCGGCCGAGTACCCGGGGCGGGTTGAGCGTTTCCACGATCCGCTCGAACGGTACGTCCTGGTGGCCGAGAGCGCCGAGCGCCGATTCGCGCACCCGCTGGAGCACGGTTCGCGGCGACGGGTCGCCCGAAAGATCGTTGCGCAGCACCATCATGTCGGCGAACAGGCCGATCAGCCGGTCCACCGACCGCCAGGGCCGATTGGCGACCGTCGCGCCGATCGGCACGTCGTCGCCGCCGCCGAGGGTGTGCACCAGCACCGCGGCCGCTGCCTGGCACAGCATGAACTCGGTCGCGCCGGTCGTCTCCGCCAGCGATCGCAGTGCCTGCCACGTCTCGGCCGCGACGATCCGGGTCGCGCTGACGCCCGCATGGCCCAGCCGCGCGGGACGCGGGCGGTCGTGGCCGACCGCGATCTCCACCGGCAGGCCCGCCAAGGCCGCGCGCCAGTAGTCGAGTCGCGCTTTGCCGTATTCGCTCAGATCGTCGCGGCCGGGGGCGTGGTCGAAGGTATCGCGTTGCCACACCGCGAAGTCGGCGAAGTGCAGCGCCGGTTCCGGCCAGGACGGGGCCGTGCCGCTCACCCGCGCGCGGTAGGCGACGGTGAGGTCCTCGAGGAAGACCCGGCACGATTCCCGGTCGGTGACCATGTGATGGGTCAGCACCGACAGCACGTGGGTGCGCTCGTCCAGGACGAACAGGCGCAAGCGGAGCAGCGACTCCCCGGCCAGGTCGAACACATGGTTCGCCTCGGCCGCCAGCGCCTCGTCCAGGCGAGCGCCGTCGAGCGCGGTGCGGGGCAACTCGACCGGTCCCGCCGGGGCCACCCGCTGGTACGGCGTGCCCTCGTGTTCCGGGAAGCTGGTGCGCAACGACTCGTGACGGGCGATGACGTCGCCGAGCGCCGCGGTGAGCGAGGCGATGTCGAGTTCGCCGTCGAAGCGGATGGCGAACCGGAAGTTCTCCCACCCGAACGGGCCTTCCAGCTTGCGCCGCAGCCACAGCGCCCGCTGCGAGTACGACAGCGGAATACGTTCGGGGCGTGGTCGTTTCGCCGGCATCGCGGCGTTGTCACCGGAGGGCAGGCCGGTGGGAACGACCTCGTCGAGATTCTCGCCGAACCGATCGTGGTACCGGGCGACCAGATGCGCGGCGAGCCCGGCGACCGTCGGGGTGTCGAACGCCGCGCGCACGTCGATATCGATCCCGAACGTGTCGCGCACCAGGGCGACCAGCCGGGCCGCGAGCAGGGAGTGGCCGCCGAGTTCGAAGAACGAGTCGTCGGCGCCAACTCGCTCGGTGTCGAACAGCTCGCCGTACAGCGCGGCGAGCCGGATCTCGGTGGGCGTTTCCGGCGCCCGATACGTGCGGGTCCGAGTCAGCACCGGCTCCGGCAGCGCGCGGCGATCGAGCTTGCCGTGGGCGCTCAACGGCACTTCGTCGATCACGGCGAAGGCCGCGGGGACCATGTGCTCGGGCAGCGTCGCCGCGACCGTCGCGCGCACCTGCTGGAGGTCGATCTCGCTTCCCGGCGCGGGCACCAGGTACGCGGCCAGGATCGGGCCGAGCCGCTCGTGCTCGGTGACGATCGCGACGCACTGCGCGACGCCGGGGTGATCGGCCACCGCGGCCTCCACCTCACCTAGTTCGATGCGGAACCCGCGCACCTTCACCTGTTCGTCGGCGCGGCCGACGAATTCGATCTCGCCTTCGGCGGTGCGCCGGGCGAGATCGCCGGTGCGGTACAGCCTGCCGCCGGGTAGGAAGGGGTCGGCGACGAACCGCTCCGCGGTCAGGGCGGGCCGATCCAGGTAACCGCGCGCGAGCTGGCGTCCGCCCAAGTAGATCTCGCCGATCACGCCCGGCGGGACCAGCCGCAGCGAGTCGTCGAGCAGGTAGACGTAGACGTTGCGGTTGGGGAATCCGATCGGCACGATCCTGGTGCCCTGCGGCCCGTCGACCGGCATGGACGTCGAGCACACCACCGCTTCCGTCGGCCCGTAGTGGTTGCGCAGGTCGGCGTCGAATTGCGCGGCGAACCGGTCGGCGATCTCGCCGGGCAGCGCCTCGCCGCCGACCGGCACGTGCCGCAACGCCCGCCAGTCGTTCGCCTCGGGAAGCATGAGGAAAGTGGCCAGCAGCGAGGGCACCATGTGCAGCACGGTGATCCCGTGACGAGCGATCAGCTCGGCGACGTACGGAATATCGCGGTAGGCGTTCGGTTTCGGGACGACGATGCTCGCGCCCGCGATCAGCGGCAGGAAGATGTCGGCCAGCGACGCGTCGAAGCTCACCGAGGTGGCCTGCAACACCCGCTCCGGGACGCTGGCGTCCCAGTCGGCGGCGAAGTTCACCAGGTGATCGGCGATCGCGTCGTGCGGCACGGGGACGCCCTTGGGCTGTCCAGTGGAGCCCGAGGTGTAGATCACGTAGGCGATGTTCGACGGGCGCAGCGGCGACTCGCGTTCGGCGTCGGTGGGATTCGTGTCCGGCGCGTCGACCGCCTCGGTCATCGCCGCCGCGATCGCTTCGGCGTCGAACGACAGCGCCGGACGCGCGTCCGACAGCAGATAGTCGATGCGGTCCGGTGGATAGGCCGGATCGATCGGCAGGTACGCGCCACCCGACTTGAGTACCGCGAGGCTCGCGATGATGAATTCGATGGAGTTCGCCATGCGCAGCGCGACGAGCTGCTCGGCGCCGACGCCGCGCCGGATCAGCCAGTGCGCCAGGCGATTCGCCCGCCGGTTCAGCTCGCCGTAGGTGAGTTCGGCTTCGTCGGATACCACCGCGACGCGATCGGGGGTCGCCGCGGCCTGCCGCTGCACCAGCTCGACCAGCGTTGTCGCGGGCGCGTCGACGAGCGGACCGTGCGATGCCGCGACGATGTCCGCGCGGTCGGCGGCGCCGAGCATATCGATCGCGCGGACCGGCTGCCGTGGATCGCGCATCGCGTCGGTGAGCAATTCCAGGTAGTGGCGCAGCAATTGCGCCACCACCGACCGGTCCAGCTCGTCGACGAGGTAGGTGGCCTCCACGCGCGCGCCCGCGTCGTCGAGGACGACCATCAGTCCCAGCGGCTCCTGCGCGACCGTGCTTCCCCACGGCAGCTCGGTGGAGCGGACCCCGGCGAGATCGAACCCGTTCGCCCCGCCGCGCACGCTGAAGCTCAGCTGCACGAGCTGGGCCAGGCCGTCACTGCCCGCGATCCGGTCCGAACTCACCTCGCGGACGACCCGTTCGACGCCGACCCCTTGATGCGCGAACGCGTCGCGGGCGGCGTCCCTCGTCACGTCGACCAGCTCGGCGAAGCTGCGCCCCGGACGGATTCGGGCGCGCAACAGCAGCGTGTTGCCGAAATAGCCGATCAGCGCCTCGGCGTCGCTACCGCGGCGGTCGGTCACCGGTACCGCGACGAGGAAGTCGGTCGCCGCGGTGTACCGCTGGACCAGCGCCTGGAAGGCGGCCAGCAGCACCATGAACGGGGTGGCCGAACGGTCGCGCGCGACCTCGGTGACCCGGTCCAGCAGTTCCTGGGGCAACGGCAGCACGCACTTGTCGGCGTTGCGGGTAGCCGCGCCACCGGCGAGCGTTCCGGGCAACTCGAGCCGCTCCGGGAGCGGGGTCAACCGCTCGCGCCAGTACGCCAGGTCGGCGTCGTCTTCGGCGGGCCGCTCGGCGAGCGACACGTCCACGTACTGCGCACGGATCTCCGCCTGCGGGTCACCGCGGTAGGCGGCATTGAGCTCGGCGAAGAAGACCGACCAGGAGTCGTCGTCCCAAGCGATGTGGTGGATCGTCAGCACGAGCACGTGTTCGGCCGGACCGGTGCGCGCCAACGTCACTCGCAGCGGCGACTCGGAGGTCAGGTCGAACGGACGCGCGAACTCCCGCCTCGCCAGAACCTCGAGTCGCCTGCCTCGGCCTTCCTCGGAGAGATCCGTGAGATCCTGCTGCTGCCACACCGGCCCCAGTTCGGCGTGTGCCGTTTGATACGGCTCGCCGTCCGCGCCGACGTGATAGGTGGTGCGCAGGATCTCGTGCCGCGCCACGACGGTGTCGAAGGCGGCGCGCAACCGCGCGCTGTCCAACGGACCGTCGAGTCGGTAGCCGACGCAGACGTTGAGCGTGGTGTCCTCCGGCGCGACCGTCTGTACGAACCACATCCGCTGCTGCGCGGACGAGAGCGGAGCCGGATCGCCGGGGCGCCTGCCGCGCGCGGGTCGCGCGGGCGCGGGCGAGAGTTGCTGTTCACGCAGTCGCTGCTGCAGCAGCCGCTTGCGCCGCTCGAGAATCTCGTCTGACATGGTGGGTCCTTCGGACTGGGTTCGGATGGGCTGAGTGGCTGGCGATCGCGGTCAGTCGGCGCCGACGGTCACCACGGAGATCGCGCGCGCGAGGGCCACGACGGCGTCGTGCCACAGCTCGGCGAGCCGGTCGACGTCCGCGACGGTGAACACCGCCTCGCTCCAGCGCAGCATGGTGACGAGCTGGGGCCCCTCGGTGGTGGTCCGCACCGCCGAGACGACGTCGAGCGCGTAGCGCAGCGGGAAGTCGGGCTCCGCCACGAGCGGAAGGCACTCGTGCAACGCCAGATCCGGGATCGGCGCCCACGGCCGTCCCGCACCGGCCAGGTCGAACCGGCCCAGGTAGTCGAAGAGCACCTGCGGCTGCGGCGCATCGACCAGTTCGGGGGTTCGCGTGAGGTAACGCAGCACGCCGAAGTCCACGCCGCCGTTCGGCTGTTCGGCCAGGTGTGCCGCGACGTGTTCGAGCAGTGCGGCGGCGCGAACCGGATCGGTCAGCGCGGTGGCCACATCCACGCTCTCGGCGCCCGCTCCGAGCCGGGCGGGCACGATGCTGGTGAACCAGCCCACGGTGTGCGCGCTGTCGACGTCGGCGCCGAGCACCGCGTCCTCTCTGCCGTGTCCTTCCAGCGCCAGATACGCGCCCGCCGTGGGGTCCTGACCGCGTTCCAGACGCCAGCTCGCCAGCGTCATCGTCAAAGCGGCGAGCAGGAACTCGCGGACTCCCGCCGCGCCGCCGCCGAGACTGTTCAGGATGGCCGCGCTCGTCTCGGCCGGGGTGGGCACGGGATGGACCCGGTAGGAAGCCCAGGTGTCGGCCCTGGGATCGGGCAGCCGCGCGCCCAGCACCGGGTCCGGCGCGGTGACCTGGCGCGTCCAGTAGGCGCGCTGAGCCGTGACCGCCTCGGCGCCCGCGCGTTCGCGCAGCAGCCGGGCCCACTGCCGGTAGCCGGTGTGCTCGACCGCCGGGACAGGCGTCCGTCCCGCGAGCACCTCGGCCCAGTACGCGGCGAGGTCGGCGGAGATGACGTACCAGGAGACCGGGTCGACGGCCAGGTGGTGGATGGTGAGCAGCAGCACATCCGGAGCGCCGGACCTGGTGAACCACACCGCGCGCACCAGATCTCCGGTGGACGGGTCGATCTCGTCGGTGGCCGCACGGCCGTGTGCGGCCAGCGTCGCGTAGAAGTCGTCGCCTTCCTCGACCCGGGACAGGATGTCCTGCGCTCGGACGCTGCCCGGGCCGCGCGTGTGCAGGTCGTATCCCTCGGGTGTGGTGACGAAGCGGGCCCGCAGCATGTCGTGTCCGTCGAGCAACGCCTGCAGCACCGCCGTCAGGCCGCCCTGGTCGACGCCGTCGGGCAACTCGAGCAGATTGCTGAGCGTGAGTCTGCGGTACCCCCCGTACTCGTGCATCCACGACACGATCGGGGTCGGGCCGACCGGCCCGTAGCCCTCCGAACTCGCCGCGCGTTCGCGACCGGCTTCCGCGTCGATCCGCGCGGCGAGTTCCCGGATCGTGGCGGCGCCGAGGACCGCCTTCGGGCTGATCGAGAGGCCGTCCCGCCGCAGCCGGTTCACCAGGGAGATCGCCACGATGCTGTCCATGCCGAGGCCGATCAGGTCGTCATCGATGCTCGGGACCGGACCGCCGGACAGTTCGGCGATCGCGGCGCACAGACGGTGCTCGGTGCCGGTGCGCGCCGTCTCCGCTCCCGGCCCGGCGGCCCGGTCCTCGGCGAGCATCGCGAGCCGTTTCGCATCGAGTTTTCCGTTGCTGGTCACCGGCAGCCGATCGACGACCACGATCCGGTTCGGCACCATGTAGCCGGGCAGCCGATCGGCCAGCGCGGCGCGCAGCCGCACCGCGTCGAGACCGTCGCCCACCGCGAACGCCGCCAGGCTCGGACCACCCGTACGGCGCACCACGACGACCGCCGCGGCCCGCACCCCGGGCAAGGCGAGCAGAGCTGTCTCGATATCGCCGATCTCGATCCGGTAGCCGCGAATCTTCACCTGATCGTCCGCCCGGCCGACGTAGGCGAGATCGCCCGAGGGCAAGCGGCGCACGAGATCGCCCGTGCGATACATCCTTTCACCGGCACGGTGTGGATCGGCGACGAATCGGCCCACGGTGGTTCCCGGCATACCGACGTAACCACGCGCCACCTGAGCGCCGGAGAGGTACAACTCGCCCACGACGCCGATCGGCACCTGGCGCAGCCGCGAATCCAGCACGTAGCCGGTCATTCCGGTGACCGGCGCCCCGATAGCCGGTTCGGCATCGCCATCGCGCACCGCCGCGACCACCGCCTCCACCGTCGTCTCGGTGGGGCCGTAGCAGTTGTGCACGGCGGTGCCGGGCAGGGCGCACAACTGTTTCCACAGCGGCACACCGATGGCCTCGCCGCCGAGCGCCAGCACGGACAGCGGCGTGACGCCCGCCTCGACCAGTCCGGCCGCTGCCAGCTGCGTGAACATCGACGGGGTCGTGTCGATCATGTCCAGTCCGTGCCGGACGATGCCGTCGACCAGGCGTCGCGCGTCGCGCATCTCCTCGGCGTCGAACAGGTGGATTGCATGTCCGTCGAGCAGTCCGATCAGCGGCTGCCAGGAGGCGTCGAAGCTGAGCGACCAGGCGTGCGCGATCCGCAACGGCCGCCCGAGCCGCGCCACCGCGGGCCGGTATACCCGGTCGCGGTGGTCGGCGAAGTACGCGGCCAGCGCGGCATGGCTGCCGACGACGCCTTTCGGTTCGCCGGTGGAGCCGGAGGTGAAGATCAGATAGGCGGCCTGGCCGGGGTGGCCGGGCGCGGGCGCGAGCACCGGAAGCCCGTCGGAGAGTCCGTTCACTACCAGCACTTCCGGGCGCTCGGCGATTTCGTCGAGCGCGGACAGTCCCGAGCCGTCGACCAGGATCGAGCGCGGACGGGACCGGCGCACGATCGATTCGATACGGGCCGCGGGCAGCGTGACATCCACGGGCACATACGCCGCACCGGTCGCCAGCACGGCGAGAATCGCCACGATCGACTGCGCCGAACGCGGCAGCGCCAAGGCGACGACCTCTTCCGGACCGGCCCCGTGTGCGACCAGCGCGCTCGCCAATCGGCCTGCGGCATCGAAGAGTTCGCGATAGGTGTAGCGATCCTTTTCGGTGCTGAGGGCGAGCGCGTCCGGCGTGGCGGCGACCTGGCGCGCGAACAGCTCCCACACGGTCACACCGCGCACGTCGGCGGCGATCGGCGCCGGTGGCGGCGCGGTCTCGCCCGGCAGCAGGACATCGAGCGCGTCGGGCCCCCGCTCGCCGATCGCGGGCAGTTGCCGCAGCACCGAGAGCAACCGCGCCCCTATGCCGGGTCCGGACAGGCCGCGCAGTGCCGCCTGCACCGCCTCGACCGTCAGCACCAGCTGCCCTTCGTACAGGAACGAGGTCACCGCGAGCGGATAGTGCGTCAAACTCTGCGAGGTCATCGGCCGCACCCGAACGCCGTCCGCCATGTCGATGGGGCGCAGGATGTCGGACATCGGCGCGTTCTCGAACACGAACAGGGTGTCGAAAAGCGTGCCGGAGCCTACCGACCGCTGGATCGCCGACAGGCTGACGTAGGCGAGATCACGCATCGGAGCCGACTCGCGCTGCATTCGCCTGCAGTCCCGCACCACGTTCTCGGCCCCGACCGCCACCCGGACGGGGACGGTGTTGATGAACAGCCCGATCATGGTCTCGACCCCGGACAACTCGTCGGGCCGCCCCGAGACGGTGCTGCCGAAGACCACGTCACGCCGGTCGGTCAAACTGCCGAGGACAACGGCCCAGGCGTACTGCACGACGGTGTTCATCGTCAGGCCGTTCGACCGTGCCCACGCCGTCAACCGGCTGGTGTCGGCCGCGTCCAAGGTGACCGTGTCGATGCTGGGCACGATCGTGTTGACCGCCGGATCGCCACGGTCGGCGAGGATCAGCGGATCGAGATCGCCGAGGTATTCGCGCCAGGAACGCAACGCGGTATCGCTGTCGCGGGCCGACAGCCAGCCGATGTAGTCCCGGTAGGGTCGGGGCACGGGCAGCGCCTCCGCCGCGCCGCCCGCCTGGTACAGGGCGAACAGTTCCCGGAAGAACACGCCGAGCGACCAGCCGTCCAGCAGGATGTGGTGCGCGGTCAGCACCAGGCGCCGAGTGCCGTCCGGCAATCTCAGCAGCAGCACGCGCAGCAGCGGGCCGCGGGTCAGGTCGAACGGCGACCGCGTCTCGGCCGTGATGACGGCGTCGAGGTCGCCCGGGTCGACTTCGCGTTCGGCCCAGGGCAACTCGGCAGCGGCGGGGACGATCTGCACCGGCCGCGGCAGGTCGCGGTCCCAGAACGACGCGCGCAGATTCGGATGCCGCCGCAGGATGGCCGCGACGCTGCGACGCAGCAATGCCACATCGACGGGACCGGCGATCTCGTACACGAACTGCAGTGCGTACAGATCGCCCTCGCCGGCCAGCCTGGCCAGCGAGAACAACCCCTCCTGCAACGGGCTCAACGCCAGTACGTCCTCGATCTCCGGCATGGTCGCCTGCGTGTTCTCCGGCATCGAGCGGCCTCCTGAGCCTGTGTTCTCGGGCATCATCAGCCTCGGTTCTCGGACATGAGCAGAACGACGTCCTCCAGGGACGCGCCGCCGAGGATCGCCGCGACCGGCAACTCGCGGCGCAACATCGTCTTCAGCCGCGCGCGCAGATCCACCGCCTGCAACGAATCGAACCCGAGCGCGACCAGCGGGACGGAGCCGTCGATGTGGTCGGGGCCGTCGAGAAGCATCACCTGCCCCAGTTCGCGCCGGATGATCTCCGCGACGCTCCGCGTGGCATCGGCTTCCGGCTCGACGGCGGCCGACTTCGGTGCGGACGGCTCGGACGGCGCGGCCGCGGACTCCGGGACCGCCGATGCGGGCGGGAAAACCCTCGCCAAGCCGACGATCTCGGCCGTATCCCGCAAGCGCTCCCAGTCCGCCGACAGCACCGCGCTGTTCCCGGTACGGTCGGCGAAACCCGCCGCGATGGCGGGCGCGGCGGGCATGGGTCGTAGACCAGCGCCGAGGATCCTGGCTTCCACGTCGGCGTGCTCCGCGCCGGGCAGACCCCACAGCCCCCATTGCACCGACACGCAATCCCTGCCCTGCGCCCGCAGTCGCACGGCGAGGCTGTCGAGCATGCGATTCGTGCCCGCGTACAGTGCCTGACCACGCCCGCCGAGGGTGGCCACGAACGAGGAGCACAACAGCACGGCGCAGTCGGCGGTCTGCGGCACCGCGCGCAGCACCTCGCCGAGCCCGAGCACCTTCGCGGCGGCCGCCTCGGTTACCGCCTCCGGTTCGAACCGCGCCCATGCGTACTGGACCGCGGCGTGCACGACCACGCTCACGGGGCGCTCGGCGAAGCGCCCCGCCAGTTCGGCGACCGCGTCGGCGTCGGTGATGTCACAGGCCACGACGTCGATTTCGGTGGAACCCGAGGCCCGGATCGCGCGCAGGCGCTCGGCGAGCACGCTCGTCTCCCCGGTGCGATTCACCAGGGTGACGCGCCGTGCGCCATCGCGGGCGAGCTCCGCGCAGAATTCCAGGCCGACGTACCCCGTGCCACCGAGAATGAGGACCTCGCGTAGATCCGGGGGCGCCGAAGTGCCCAGCAACTCGGCGCGAACGAGACGCTTGGCGTGCAATTTGCCGCCCCGCAGCGCGAGTTCCGGCTCGCCCGGCACGTGAACGGCCTCGAGGATCTTGTCCGCCAGCACCGTCGGATCCTGCTCGGCGGCATCCGGGGGCAAGTCCAGGTGCCGGAACGCGATGCCGAGATGGTCGAGGCCGAGACTGCGGTACGCGGCACTGACCGCCGAATGACCCAGGGAAGGCGCATCGTCCGGGGACACCGCCTCAGCACCGGTTGTCACCAGCCAGCATTCCGTGACACCGGAGACTTCCTTGGTCAAACTTTCTGCGGCTCGGGCGAACTCGGCGAGTTCGGCCACCGCGCCTTGCTCGTCCGTGGCCGGATTCGACGGAAGCAGCAGCACCATGGTGTCGGCCTCGGTCGCGGTGTCGGCGATCGCGGCACCGTGGCGCGCGGCCCGCGCGCACAGCGCCGCTGCCAGGTCGTCCGCGCCGTCGTGCTCGGCGAGCAGTACGGTGCGCGGCGCGGCCAGCTCGAACCGGGACAACCTGGTCCACTCCTCGCGCAACCGCGAGGGGGGCACGGCGACCGGGATCGGCGTCTCGGCATCCGATTGATACGGCGCCCACAGCCTCTTGGAGTTCATCACCGTGGCGGGAAAGTCACGCAGCGGCAGCGCCGGAGTGCGGTCGTCGGAGCCCGCGCGGAGCGCCTGCCAGTCGTAATGCAAATCGTGCACCGCGACTTCGGCAAGATTGCGGGTGAATTCACCCAACCCGTTCGCGGTGCGCAGCGATGTCCCCACGACCCGGAAGTCGCGGGCATCGCGCGCGACCGGGGACAGATTCTCCCGCAGCGCGGGCTGCAATGTCGGGTGCTCGGCGATCTCGACGAAGGTGTCCACGTCCGCGGTCGCCGCCGCCACGGCGCGATCGAAGCGCACCCGGTTGCGCAGGTTCCAGTACCAGTAGTCGTGGTGGGTCAACTCGGGAGTGATCGCCGCGCCGAGCGTCCCGCCGTAACAGGTGACGTCGCCGAGCGTGAAGGTCTTGCTGGTCAATTCGCCCAGCGACGATTGGAATTCGTCGCGCAATCGCGTCATCGCGGAGGTGTGCGACGGAAACGATATCTGGATCTGCTTGGCGAACAGGCCTTTCGCGGTGGCGGTCGCCACCAGTTCCGCGATCGCGGCCTCGTCACCGGAGACACCGGTCAACTCGGGTGAGTTGACCAAAGAGACCTCCGCCCAGCCCGAATTGCGGGCCAGCAGCGCCTCGCATTCGTCGCGCCCCGCGCCGAGCACGGCCACCGCGTAGCCGTCCGAAAGATCGCGCTCCAGAAGCTGGGCCCGGTGCGTGACGATCGACACGGCATCGCGCAGCGTCAGCACACCGGCAACCACGCAGGCCGCGAGTTCACCCTGGCTGTGACCGATGGTCGCGGTGGGGCGCACGCCCGCCGCCTGCCACATGGCGGCCAAGCCGATCAGGTGGAACATTCTGGCCGGTTGCACTTCCCACAGTGTCTCGCCGAACTCGGCGCAGGCACCGAGCAGATAGTGCACCGGCCGTGCATGGCCGTACCGCTCCTCGTGCACCGCCGCGCACTCGTCGACGGCGGCCCGGTAGGCCGGGGAGAAGTCGTAGTACGGCTTGCCCATACCCGCGTGCTGGCTGCCTTGTCCCGGAAAGACGAAGCCGACGCGACGTGCCGCGACGGCGCCGCCGGACGTCACCACCGCCGGGTGCGCGGAACCCGCCGCGATCGACCGCAACGCGTCCGTCAACTCCTCGCGCGTGACGACCATGGCCAGGGCGCGATACCTGCGGGCGATCCTGGTGCGGAAGAGCTGGCTCGCCAGTCGATCCGGGTCCACCCGAGGGTGGTCCCGCACGTAGGCCAGTATCGCCGCGGCCTCCGCACGCAAGCCTTCGGCGCTGTCCGAGGAGAGCAGGACGGGGACGGCGCCGTCCGGCAGCAGATACTCAGACAACGCTGTCCTCCTCCAGGACGGGCATCCCGACGACCGCGTGCGCGTTGGTCCCCGCGACTCCGAATGCCGACACCGCTCCGTAGCGAATGCCGTCGATCGGCTCCCACGGAACGAATTTCGTGGCCAGCCGCAGACTGGTGGCTTCCCAGTCGACCGCCTCGGTTGGGTGTTCTGCCCAGAGACTCGGCGCGACGTGCCCGTGCGCGCCGCACAGCAGCATCTTGATCAGGCCGAGCATGCCCGCCGCCGCCTGCGTGTGACCGATATTCGACTTGACCGATCCCAGCAGCGCGCCCCGGACACGCTCCGGCGCGCCGTACGTCCGGATGAGAGCGGACAGTTCGATGGGATCGCCCACCGCCGTGCCGGTGCCGTGCCCCTCGACCAGCCCGATCTGCTCCGGGTCGACGCGGGCCGCGCGGAGCGCGGCGCGAATCAGCCGCTCCTGCGCGTCGGCGCTGGGCACGGCCAACGGGCCGCTCTTGCCGTTGTGGTTGACCCGGGAGCCGAGCAGCCGAGCGTAGATCCGATGACCGAGCCGGCGCGCTCGCGACTCGCGCTCCAGCACCACCACTCCCGCGCCCTCGCCCCACAGGGTCCCGGTGGTGCCCGCGGAATACGCGCGGCAGTGGCCGTCGGTCGAAAGCGCGTTGTTCTTCGCGAACTCGACGAACATGCCGGGTGAGCCCATCACGCACACGCCACCTGCCAGGGCCCAGTCGCACTCGCCCGCGCGGACGGCCGCCGCGGCTTGGTGGAGGGCGGTCAAGCCTGCCGCGCAGGAGGTGTCCACACTGATCGAAGGCCCGATCAGACCCAGGCTGTGCGAGATACGGCCGGATACCGCGCCGAGGGTGGTGCCGGTCATTCGATAACCGCTGTGCTCGCTGACGCTCGCCATGCGCGGGCCGTACTCCAGCGGCGTGACGCCCATCCAGCACCCCGCTTCGGCGCCGTCGACGGCGCCGGGATTGAGCCCGGCATCCTCGACCGCCCGCCATGCGACGCGCATCGCCACCCGCTGCTGCGGATCCATCGCGACGGCTTCGCGCGGCGTTATCCCGAAAAAGGCCGCATCGAATTCCGTTGCTTCGGAGAGAAATCCGCCCGCGTCGCGTACGTCGCTCCAGCCCTCGTTGCGACCGAGGGTGAGCAACTGTTCGATCGGCCACTCCCGATCCCGTGGCAATGGGCCGATGAGTTCCCTGGATTCGGCCAGCGCCGTCCAGAATTCGCGTGGACTGTTTATTCCGCCGGGGGCCTCGACCCCGATTCCGACGACGACGATATGGTCTTCGTCCCCCGAAGCCGATCCTGACATGGTGAACCTAACTGGAAAGAGCGGACTGTCCTGCGTCAGCGGCGGCGGAGGCAAGCAATTCCGCGACGCCGTCGATGTGGTCGTACAAATAGAAGTGCCCGCCGTCGAAGAGCGTGACCGAGCCGCCCCGAGTGCTGTGCGCGATCCAGGGACGCAGTTCGGCGACGGTGACGAAGTCGTCGTCGGCGCCGCCGATCACCTCGATCCGCGCGCCGATCCGCACGTCCGGGTCGCACGTGTAGGCGTCGAACGCGCGATAGTCGGCCTGCAGGACGGGCAACGTCATTCGCATGATGTCGCGATCGGCCAAAACGTCCGCGCCCGTTCCGTTCAGCGCGACGAGCCGGTCGAGCAGCGCCTCCTCCTCGGTCGGCAGCGGCTCGCTGTCGGCCACCAATGCCGGCGCCACCGCGCTGGAAGCGCCGAGCAGCGCTACCGGCACACCGGCGGCCTCGGCCTGACGGACGAATTCGAAGGCCACCATCGCGCCGACGCTGTGGCCGAACACCGTGATGGGAATGCCCCGGTGATAAGGCGATTCGAGGAATTCCGCAAGGGCACCCGCCGCGAGTTCGACGAGACTGTCCGGCATGGGTTCGGCGGCTCGGTCCTGGCGTCCCGGATATTGCACGAGCACGACGTCGAAATCGGCACTGAGCCGCTTGGACATGGCGCGATAGGTGGAGGCGCCACTGCCGGCATGGGGAAACAGCACCAGGGGCGGCAGCGTTTCCGTGACGGGTTTGTGAAACTTCCGAATCCACCCGGGTTTTCTCGACATCCAACAGCTCCTACACATCACGCGGTGTGGGCGCCCGCGCGCCGTCCTTTCCGAACGACCGGGCCTCGCCGACCACGCGAGGTTAGCATAGGATAACCTTACATTCATCCAGCGGAGCCACTACCGAACGGAGCTCGACGACCGATGAACCCCACCCGGACGCCTCATGTCATCGCGCGCGAGCTGACCGATATCCCCGACGAACTGCGGGCCGTGCCCGCTCCGCCGCAACCGGCTCTGCCCGCCCCGTTCGACATCCGGACGGCCGACGCGGACGGTGCGGACGCGGAGCTGCTCACCGAGTGGATGAACCGGCCGCATCTGATCGAGACGTGGGAACAGCCGTGGCCCGTCGAACTGCGCAGGCAGAATCTGCGCGCGCAGCTGGACGGAAGCTATTCCCGCCCATACATCGTCGGGTACGACTTCACCGGCACCGACCGGCCGGAACTGGGCCGTCGCGACATCGCCTACCTGGAGTTGTATCGCCCCGCCAAAGACGAGATCGCCCGGATCTACCACGCCGACCCCTATGACGTGGCCTTCCACCTCGCCACCGCCGACCCGGAGGTGATCGGGCGCGGCATCATGTTCGCCTTCGTCAGCGGCCTGCTGCCCGGAATCTTCGCGGCGGAACCGAACTGCCGTCGCATCCTGATCGAACCGGATCACCGCAATGTCGCGGTGCGGCGCATGACCGAGCGGTTCGGCGTGCCCAGTCTCGGCGACTTCGACATCCGGCCGGATCGCCGGATCACGCTCTACTACCTGCCGCGCACGCCCGCGGACGTCCCGACGGTGCGGCGCTGAGGCTCGGTCCGCGCCCCTGGCCACGACCTCGAGGGCGGGGGCGCTCACCCGAAGGCCCGCGCGACGGTGCCCGTCAACGGCACACCGGACCGTCGCGTCGCCGGTTGCAGTACCCGATCGGAAAGCTCGCCGAGGCAACTGAGATTCGGAAAACCAGGCCCCTGCGCGACCGCGGCGAGATTGGGCAGATACAGCTTGGTCTCCATCCCGGAGACCGCGAGGTCGTAGCCGATCGACACTTCGATCCGCTCCTGGGACGGCCTGCCGCCGACCGCCAGTTCCAGCAGGTCGGCCGCGTCCTGATCGAAGAGGTCCAGGAACCACAGCGGCTGTCCGCCGGTGGCATCGATGACCAGGTCGAAAGTGTGCGATTGGTCCGCGCGCCGCTCGTTGCGCAAAGTCAGCGCCACGCCGTCGCCTTGATCGACCACCCGGACGGCACGGCCCTGCAGGTGATGCACCCGGCTGTCGCCGAGCAGGCTCTCCTGCACCCGCACCGAGAAGACGCCGCGGTCGGTTCGGCGGATGACGTCACGCCGCTCCTGGACGGTGAGTCCCGCCCACTTGACCGGGTCGCTGAACAGCGAGTTCTCGAAATAACTTTCGCCGCGGGTGTAGATCGTGGCCATCGGCGAGATCACCGAAATGGACAACATGCCGTGGCGCACCAGCTCGTCCAAGGCCGAGCCCGCGGTCTCACCGCCGCCGATAACGGCGACCCGGGAGGAGACCGGCAGACTGCGCCGCCCGGCCAGATCCCAGAATTGAGCGATATTCAGCACGCGCGGATGGTCGGCGAGCGCCTTGGTGCTCGCACCGGGACCGGTGATCATCAGCCCGGCCGCGTCCAACCGGATCGCACCACCGTCGGGATCGGTCGCGGTGACGCGCCAGCCGTCGGCGGTCGCGCCGATGGAACGCACTGTGCCGGAGACCAGTTCGAGATCGATCCGGCGAGCCACCCACTGCAGGTACTTGGCCCAGACGTGATGGGCCGGGTTCGGACGGCCCCGATCGATCCACTCCGCATAGGTGCCCTGCTCGATCAGGAAGGACGTCCAGCTGTAGGCCATCATGGCCGCGTTGATTTCCTGATTGCGCCCGCGCGCCCAGGTCGAGTGGTAAGGGAAGCCCACGTCCTTCTCCGGGCTGGTGCCCAATCGATGCCTGCCGTCGGTCCAACCGCCACTCGGCAGCCAGTTGCCGCCGACCGCGTGCGCCTCGACGACGATCACCCGGGGCGCAGGAAGGTCGAGCGTGCGCAGCACATGCGCTTTCGTCGCCACCGCAAGGGCTTTCGGACCAGCTCCGATGACCAGAAGCGTTTCCACCGGTTCTCCACTCTCTCCGACATCCCGCGGCTTCTCGCCGGGTGCGCGGGCCTGCCGCCGCGCCGACAACCAGAACCCGTGCGGATCATGTTTGCATAGGCTTACCTTATATTGCACACTCGTACCCGACTAGAGCGGTGACACTCACACCCTCGAAAGATTGGATGAACGAATGACCAAGACCCCGAACAAGACACTCGCCCGACTCGCCGCTACGGCGGTCGTGGTCAGCGCCGCATTCGCCGGCGTAGTCGGGACGGTCACGCCCGCCGTCGCGGCGCCTTTGGTCGCACCCTTGCACTCCCAGGCCCCGGGCGCCGGCGAGCTGACCGCAAAACTTCGCGTGGCGATCAACACCGGCGCAGCGCGCAGCACGCGAGCGGCGGAGCTGGAATCCGGCGATGCGGGCGTCGCCACGATGGACAAGATCGCGGGCCTGCTGGCGGTCTCCCCGCCGAGCCTGCGCTACAACGTGATCAACCCCTCCGCGTCGGGCGACCGGATCGACGCCCAGCTCCTGATCACCACCGAGGGCTACCCGGACTTCACCTACGACGTCTCCTGGAAGCAGATCGACGGCTACTGGAAGCTGACACGCCAGGCGGAGTGCAGCCTCGCTTCGGCGCTCGCGCTGTCCTGCTGACCCAAAACCCCTCGCGCCCGGGCCCTCCGGACACGGTCGCCGTCGAATGTCGCGTGGTGCGTACCCACCGCGCGACATTCGACTTTCGTTAGGCTAACCTTAGTTCATGGGCAAAGGTTTGAACGGTCTGATGGTCAAGGCGTGGGGCGGCAACGACTACCGGCTGACCGTCACCTCGACCGAATACGTCACGGACAAATACGTGCGACTCGGCTTCTCCGCGGGCGGTCTGCTCGCCGATCATCCGGTACACCCCACGCAGTGGATCCGTGGCTGGTTCCCTGACGGCGACAGCGGCAAGCTGCAACAGCGCGGCTACACCCTGGTCGACCCCGACCCGGACGGCGACCGTTTCTCGATCGAGTTCGCGCTCCACGACGGGCCCGCCGCCCGATGGGCGCAGAACGCCTCGGTCGGTGACGAACTCGACGCGTCGGTGCTCGGCTCGAACTTCCAGCTGCCGGAATCCGCGCCCGGCGAATACCTCATCTTCGGCGACACCGCCTCACTGCCCGCGATCAACTCGCTGTTCGACGCCATCGGCGACACCCCGGCACGGGTCTGGCTGGAATGGCAGTACGAATCCGACACCACGATTCCGCTGCGCAACAAGCCGCACCACCAAGTGACCTGGGTGCAACGGATCGATGACGGCAGATTGCTGCGGGAAGCGGCCCAAGAACTCACCTGCCCGGCCGACGCCTTCGCCTGGGTCGCCTGCGATGGGCACACCACCCGCTCGATCGTGAAGAGCTTCAAGGCGATTCACAACCTGCCCAAGACCGCGATCAAATCGCAGGCCTACTGGAAGTAGGTCTTTCACTGCTCCCACGCCGCACCCGTATTCGCGCGGTGCGGCGTTTCCGGTATCGACAACGTCCCGATCGAAAACGGCGACTACAGCCGATTCGTCGGCTCCCGCTTCCGGCGGGACCGAGGTCATCGCCCGCGCCTGGCCGAACCACTCGCACGAACGGATCACCGTGGGCGCCGGTTGTTCTCGGCGTCCACGGTGACCGGCTCGACGTGCGAGCCGCTAGGTGGCGACCGGCTCCAGATGCCAGCCCGACGCGCGAGATCGCTCGTTCCAGAACGCGGCGTATCGGCCGTTCAGCGCGAGCAGTTCGGCGTGCGTGCCGCGCTCCACGATCCGCCCGCCGTCCACGAACAGGATCTGATCGGCGTGGGCGATGGTGGCCAGCCGGTGCGCGACCACGATCACCGTCTTGTCCTTGGTGATCTCGTGCATCCCGCGCACCACGACCGCTTCACTGTGCGGATCGAGCGCGCTGGTCACCTCGTCGAGCAGCACGATCGGCGCGTCCTTCAGCAATGCCCTGGCGATCGAGACCCGCTGCCGCTCACCGCCGGACAGCGCCGCGCCGCCCTCACCGACCCGAGTGTCGAAACCGTCCGGGAGCCGGTCGACGATCTCGTCGACGCGCGCCGCGGCCGCCGCGCGACGCACCTCGTCGTCACCGGCATCCGGCCTGCCGATCCGGATGTTGTCCGCGACCGACTGGTCGAACAGGTAGACGTTCTGGAAGACCAGCGACAACTGACTCAGCAGCGTCGCCGACGGCTGATCGCGCACGTCGTGCCCGCCCACCACGACCCGGCCCGAATCCGCGTCGTAGAACCGCGCGGCCAGCCGCAGCAATGTCGTCTTACCCGCACCGCTCGGCCCGACGATGGCCGTCGTGGTGCCCGCGGGCACGCTGAACGTCACGCCCGACAGCACCGGCTCACCGGGACGGTATCCGAAACTCACGTCGTCGAAGACCACCGACGGCGCTTGCGGGGTGACGGCCGTTTCCGCCTCAGGGAGCACCGGTTCGTCGAGCAGCTCGCTGATCCGGTCCGCGGCCGCACCCGCCGAACGCAGCGCGGTGCCCAGCTGCGCGGCTTGGTTGAGCGGTTCGATGAATCGCGAGCTCACCGCGATCAGCGCGATCGCGGCGGCGGCCGAGATGGCGCCGTCGGTCACCCGCGCCACCGCGACGTACACCAGAACCAGGAACACGGCCTGCACGAACAGCGCGAACAGGATCAGGCCCGGCACGCTGGCGAACACCATGCGCGATCCGGCCGAGCGCTGCCCGGCCAACGCCGCGTCGAGCGCGCGGTTGCCCGATCCCACCGCGCCGAACGCCCGCAGCACCGGCTGCGCCTGGGCGAATTCGATGACGCGCGAATCGGCTTCGGCCGCCGCCGCGTGCATCCGCTGGTCCGCGCTGGTGTACGCGCGATCGGCCAGCCGGTTCACCAGGTAGAGCACTGGCGCGGCGAGCAGCATCGCCAGCGCGATACGCCAGTCGACCGCCAGCATGCCGACCGCGACCGCGAGCGGCACGATGACGCCGCTGAAGATCCTGGCCAGCAGATAGGCGACCAAGCCTTGCAGCTCCCGCACGTTGTCGACCATGACCCGCCCGAGCGGCCCGGCGTCATGGGTCTCGAACCAGCCGAGCGGCAGTGCGTTCAGGTGGTCGCCGAGCCGGGTCTGCAATCCGCGCTGCATGCCGATGCCGACGCGCAGGCCGATCGCCGCCTGCAGGTAGCCGAAAACCACCACGCCCGCGACGGCGGCGAACATGCCGAGCGCCCAGAGCCACGCGCGGCCGAGGTCGTCGTCGAAAAGCGCCGTAAGCACCGGCACCAGCAGCAGGTACGCCACGGCCTGGCTGAGGGCCTGCGCGACTATGGCGGCGAACAGTTTCGGTGTCAGATGGGCGAATTCGCCCGGAACCAGCTCCAGCACCTTGCGAATCATCGGACACCCTCCACACTGTCGACGAGCGCCAGATCGCCGAGCGCCGCCTCGTTGATCTCCCATAGCCGCTGGTAGGCGCCGCCCGCGGTGACGAGACTCGCGTGATCACCCTGCTCGACCAGTCGTCCCCGCTCGAGCACCAGGATTCGATCCACCGAGGTGATGGTGTGCAACCGGTGCGCGATGACCAGGACCGTGCGCCCCGCGACCAGTACGGCCAGCGCGTCCTGCACGGCCGCTTCGGATTCCGGGTCCGCGAAGGCGGTCGCTTCGTCGAGCACGAGGACCGGGGTGTCCGCGAGCAGGGCGCGCGCTATCGAGAGCCGTTGCGCCTCGCCGCCGGAGAGCATCGCGTCGATGCCGAGTTCCGAGTCGTAACCACGCGGCAGCGCCATGATGCGATCGTGGATCTGCGCGGCGCGGGCGGCCCGCTCGACCGCGGCGTCGTCGGCGTCGGGCCGGGCCAGGCGCAGGTTCTCCCTGATACTGCCGCGGATCAGCCGCACATCCTGGAAGACGAACCCGACGGTGCGGTAGAGCTCGTCGCTCGGAAAGTCACGGATGTCGCGGTCGCCGATGGTGATCCGGCCCGAACCCACGTCGTAGAACCGCGGCAGCAATTTGGCCAGTGTCGATTTGCCCGATCCGCTCGGGCCCACCAGGGCCGTGATCGTGCCGGGGGCGAGCTCGAGATCGATACCTCGCAGCACGTCGTGGCCGGCACGATAGCCGAAGTCGACACCTTCGAATCGGACCAGACCGGCGGGCGCGGATTCGGCTTCCGCCACGGCGGAGGTCGGCGCACTGCCACTCAATTCGGGAGTCCGTTGCAGGTCGTGCAGGCGTTGCGCCGCCACCGCGGCGGCCCGCAGCGCCTGCGCGCCATAGCCGAGACTCAGCAATGAACTGCCCAGGCCGAGGCCGACCAGCAGGAACGGCAGCACGTCCAGCGGCTCCACCCAGTCCAGGCCCACCGCGGCCAGTCCCGCGACGACCACCACCAGCATCACGAACACCGGGGTGACGACGATGTCGGAGGCCGCCTGCACCTTGATGATCGGCGTCTTCAGCCGGTCCACGCTGCGGGCTTGGTGTTCGACGGCGTCCTGGAAGACGCTGTGCGCCTTGCCCGCCTGACCGAACGCGCGCACCACCTGAATGCCGTCGACGAACTCGATGGCGGCTTGCTTGGTGGCCTGCTCGGAGCGGGTGTAGACCACGAAGCGGTCCCGTCCGTCCCGGTCCATCATCCGGCTGTAGAGCACGGCGTACGCCAGGACCGGCACCAGCAGCACCAAGGCCAGCCGCCATTCGACGGTGAGCAGATAGCCGAACGTGATCAGCGGAACGGTGACGGCGCCGACGAACTCCAGGCGGGCGTGCGCCACCAGGTAGTGCAATGCCTCCACATCGTCCTGGAGATACTTCTTCACCTCGCCGGAGGTCCGCTCGCCGAACCAGCCCAGCGGCACCCGGGTCAGCTTGGCCGCCAGCGCCCGGCGCACGGCGAGCTGATATCCGGCGTCGACCAGGTGCGTCCAGGTCAACGCCGCGGCCTGGAGCAGCGCGCGGACCACCAGGACCAGCACCGCGATCGTCAGCTGACGCCACACCCGGTCGGTGTCCACCTGATCCTGGAGCAGTTCGCGGCAGGCCGCCACGATCAGCACGAAGGGCACGACCGCGCACGCCGACGCGACGGCCATGACGATGCTCGCGACGGTCAACGGGCCGCGCACGGGCGCGAGGATCTCCTTGCGCGCCTGGGCCTCCTGCTGCTTGCGTTCTTTCAGCACCGCCCTCGGCGGCCGGTTCCCCGTCTGCGCCGCAGGCAGCGGCGCGACCTCTACCGTCATCTGACCTCGTCTCTCGCGGCATCCATCACCGGAATCGCCTCATCCTCACACAGAAGCGCCCAGCAAGAAAGGTTAGCCTAAGTTATCTTTGCCCTCCCGGCGCCGAGGGAGCTTCGCGGGCGGTCCATCGACCCGCGAGTACGGAGGCGGTCGTCCGGCACGGCACGGGTCGCCCGCTTCGCCGCCGAGACCACGCGTCCTGGGCGGTCCCCGCCTACCGGCCGTTGTCTTTCGTGACTTATTTCGTCAATGTGCGAAAACTGCTGCGAACTCGCTGTTTTCGAACTGGCGACGCGCTCGGGAAGCCTCCGTGAACGAACCCGCATCCCGGTCCGATAGCCCGCGTGCATCGCTAACTTCGAATGCGAGCGAAACCGCCGCACCCGCAGGAGGATCGAATATGTATGGCACGGAGATGTTTTCGGTTCTGTCGAATTGCGCCAGGGATCCCGGCGAACTCACCGCGGGCCAAGCGCACCACGCCATGCAAGTGCACCTGGATTGCAGCGTCGAAATATGCCGGGTCCGGCGGCGCGCCCGCAGGACATTGGTCGAAGCCCGGCTGATGGTGCTGGACGAACGGGCTACGCCGTGACAGGAGCACCGGTCTCGTGGCTCCCGCCGCGACGACGCGGAATCGTCACGGCGGCCGGGGTGTTGTCCTTGCCATGACCGCAACGGCATCCGATCGTTCCGCCACCCCTGTCGTCGACACCGAGACCGAATTCGGCGCCAAAGTCGCCGAACGCCTGAACCGCGAGTCCATCCTCTGGCTGACCACCGTCGGCCCCACCGGAACACCGCAGCCCAACCCCGTCTGGTTCCAGTGGCGCGACGGCGAGTTCCTGATCTTCAGCAAGCCAGGCCAACCGAAGGTGCGCAACATCCAGCGCAATCCCCGGGTCGCGCTGAACCTCAACAGCACCGCGTCCGGCGGCGACGTGGTGGTACTCACCGGCACGGCGCGGGTGGTCGAGCAACGGCCCGGTTCGACGGAGATCGACGCCTTCACCACGAAGTACGCCGACGGCCTTCGCTCGATCGGCCTGACCGACGAGCAGTTCTACGCCGAGTACTCCGTCGTGCTGCGCATCACGCCCGACCGGCTGCGCGGATTCTGAACCCGATGCAGTTCGCGCCGCCGCCGCCCACCGCCGCGTGGCGTCATCGCACCGCCCGCGAGGGGTTCGAGGTGGCGTATTTCCGGGTCACCGAGCAGGGCGTGCTGATCGACGGCTGCACGACAGCGGTCGAGGACGGCACGGCCTGGGTGGTGGACTACCGGATCGCGCTGGACACCGAATGGCGCACGCGCCGGGCCCAGGTGGCCGTGCGCAAACCAGGCGGCTGGAACACGCTGGTGCTGGAGTCCGACGGCGCGGGGTCCTGGCTGCTGGACGGCATGCCCGCGCCCCTGCTCGACGGCTGTCTGGACGTGGACCTGGAGTCCTCCGCGCTGACCAACGCGCTCCCCGTGCACCGGTCCGCGCAAGAGATCGGCGACGGCGCGGACGCGCCCGCTGCCTACGTGTACGCCTCCGGCGCCGCGGTGGCCCGGTTGGAGCAGCGCTACGTCCGCGTCGCCGACGGCTCGCACGGACCGCGGTTCCAGTACTCCGCCCCAGAGTTCGACTTCGCCTGCACGCTGGACTACGACAAGTCGGGCTTGGTGCTCGATTACCCGGGCATCGCGATCCGCGCCCACTGAACCCGCGACCTCGGACGTCAGGCCTGCGGTCGGGCGTACCTCCGCCTTCGCTCCGGCCATGCGCGGGCTGAGGACGGACTACGTCCGACAGCACCTATCAGGCGTACCTCCGCCTTCGCTCCGGCCATGCGCGGGCTGAGGACGGACTACGTCCGGCTGTACCTATCAGGCGTACCTCCGCCTTCGCTCCGGCCATGCGCGGGCTGAGGACGGACTCCGTCCGACTGTACCTATTAGGGTCGGTATCGATGAGAAGGCGGCAACAACCGCCGTTGCCGAAACGGCACGGCTTGGACCCGGCCCGGTTGCGACTACCGGAGCAGGGGCATTGGGCGACCATCCGGGACCATCTGGTGGAGCGCCTGCCCCGGGTCTCCCCGGCGCGCATCGATGAACTGCTGCACGCGGGCGGCATCGTCGACCTGGACGGGCCGATCGCTCCGGACGCACCGTTCGTGCCCGGCGGCGCGGTCTGGTTCCATCGCGATCTGCCCGAGGAGACGGTGGTGCCGTTCGACATCCCCGTCGTGCATCGCGACGACGACCTGCTGGTGGTGGACAAACCGCACTTCCTGGCCACGATCCCGCGCGGTCAGCACATCCTGCAGACCGCGCTGGTGCGGCTGCGCCGAGAGCTGGACCTCCCCGATCTGGTCCCGGCGCATCGGCTCGACCGCGTCACGGCGGGCCTGGTGCTTTTCGTGATCAACCCGGCTCGCCGCGGCGCGTACCAGACCATGTTCCACAAGCGCACCGTGCGCAAAGAGTACGAGGCGATCGCCCCGTTCGATCCCGGCCTCACGCTGCCCCGCGTGGTGCGCAGCCGGATCGTCAAGGAGAAGCAGGTGCTCGCGGCCCAGGAGGTCCCGGGCGAACCCAACGCGGAAACCGAGATCGAACTGCTCGAGCACCGCGACGGCCTCGGCCGCTACCGGCTGCGCCCGCACACCGGCCGGACCCACCAGTTGCGCCTGCATATGAACAGCCTCGGCGTCCCCATCCTCGGCGACGACTTCTACCCGGTGCTCACCGACAAGCCGGTCGACGACTTCACCAGGCCGCTGCAACTGCTGGCCGCCGCACTCGAGTTCACCGATCCGGTCACCCACGAGCCGCGCCGTTTCGAGACCAGCCGCACGCTGCAGGCCTGGACCGACCCGCACGGGTGGGCCGGCTGACACCGCGGTCAGCGCCCGCATCGAGCAGCGTCGCCACGACACGATCACCCGGCCGAGCGCCGCGCTATGCCTTCGCACACGGTTCCGCGACACCCGCCTCGCCTTCCGTACACACGGCGGGGGCCGCGTTCGACCCCGACGGCGGCGAAAAGTGATCGATCCGGCAATAAAGCCCGCATCCGTGGTGAACGTGTTCTCGTTCCGTAGACTCGGTCGAGATGTCTGAGCCGGACCTAGCAGCACCGACCCGCCCACGCCACAAAGTGCACGCCTACGTCGACGTCGCCGTGGTGGTGATCGTCCTGGCGGGCACCAATCTCATCGCACATTTCACCACCGCGTGGGCCAGCATCGTGACGGTGCCGGTCTCGGCGCTCGCGCTGCTCGCACTGGTCCGCAGGCGTGGTCTCGGCTGGTCGGAACTGGGCCTTTCGCCCCGGCACTGGCGGCGCGGTTCGCTCTACGCGCTCGGCGCGGTGGCGTTGGTCCTCGCGGTCGTCGGGATGGGGGCGGCACTACCGCTCACGCGGCCGTTCTTCCTGGCCGAACGCTATGCGACCATCTCCGGCGCGTTGATCGCCTCCATGATCGTCATCCCGTTGCAGACCGTGATCCCCGAGGAACTGGCCTTCCGTGGCGTGCTGCACGGCACACTCGACCGCGCGTACGGTGCGCGCGGCGTCTTCGCGGCGGGCTCCCTGCTGTTCGGCCTCTGGCACATCGCGTCGTCCCTCGGTCTCACCTCCGGCAATCGCGGCTTGAGCGCATTCGTCGGCGGCGGCGTGACCGGCCAGATCGTCGGCATCCTGCTCGCCGTTCTCGCGACGGCCGCGGCGGGCGTGGTGTTCACCTGGCTGCGCCACCGCAGCGGCAGCCTGCTCGCCCCGATAGCCCTGCACTGGTCGGTCAACGGCGCGGGAGCCCTGGCCGCCGCCATCGTCTGGCACACGCTGAATTAGTTTCCAGCGCCTGCGGCGCTGGGTGTTCACGGCCCCCTTATGGCCGCGAACGGCGTATGCTCGGTCTCGCTTCGCTCGAAAGACGTAGTCGGGGTGCGCTGGGCGCGTCGGTATGGAATCCCGCTACAAGATGGGCGCGGTTCGTCACGGCTGACAGCTGGCTCCGTGACCGAGATCGCAGCAGCCGGGTCAGCATCCGACCCGACTCGACGCTGTCGCTTTCTTCGTTATGCATGCGGCGCCCGTGTGAACTCGAGCCGTGCTGCGGCGGCTGCCCGTCTCCTTCGCTCGACAGTCGCTGGTTTCGGCCAAGCCATGGGCGGGCGGCATCCCGGAACCGAGAATTCGCGCGATAGCCATGCGCACATTCGAACTGAGTTTCGACACGCGGAGAGCGTCGATAAAAGTGCCGCTCATCCGGATATTCGGGCCAAACCGCGAATTTCGGCAGCTCGGCGTGTCGCCCTCAGGCGGGCGCGCATCGCATTGACCACGGGCAGAGGTCGGTTTAATCTCACTCCGATCACACATATGTTCGAGCGATCATGTCTCCACCACTCGACATGAGACCTGCTCTTGGGAAGGCTCGCGATGCCCGACGAATCCTCGAACGATAGTTCCGAGATTGCCGCGCTGGCACAGCAAGTCGAGACCGCGCGCGGCAAACTGCCCCTGCAGCTCGATCCGGCGCTGCTGGAGGTGCTGTCCGAACGCGAGATCGCCGCGGAGCGCGAGCTGGCGGAATGGATTCGCGCGCGCCGCCGCGAGCAGCGGCGACGGGCCATCGAGGCGGAACTGGCCACCGAACGGCGCGACCGGAAGTCGTCCGCGGCGTTGCGCCGCTCGGAGGAGGCCGACGCCCGCTGGCATCGGCGCGCACTGGCGGCGCGGCGTCGGGCGTCGAGCCAGGACGCGCGCCTGGCGCAGCTCTACCGGCGGGCGGAGTGGTCGTCGCGCGCCTTGATCGCCGTCGTCGTGCTCGGCATGGTGTGGGCCGGTGTCAACGTGCAGCACAATCTGGTGCCCAGCGGCGACATGGCCGATCCGCTGTACTGGTTGAGCTACGGCATCGAGGCGATGATCTCGATCCCGATCATCACCATCATGGTGGCGGCGACGACCGCGGCGCGATGGGGCCGGGAGCTGGCGCGCGGCAAGGTGATCTTCTTCGAGGCGGCGCTGCTCGGCACGACCGTCGCACTGAACACGGGACCGCATCTCGCCGCGGGCGACCTCGGCCGCGCCGCCGAATACGCGATCGCTCCGGTGATGGTCGGCGTCGTGATCTGGTTGCACGCCTGGGTTTCCGCGCGGTACGCGGTGCTGATCGACGGCGCGCCGGTGATCGATCCCGACCCGCGAACGATCCGTCTCGATGCGCGACTCGCCACGGGCATGCAGGCGGAAGCGAGTAGTCGCCCCTCGCTCGACGCAGCGGCGAACAGCGGCCGATTTCCCTGGGAAACCTATGCAGGCGTGACCGGTGGCCGCGAGGCGCACCACGACGCGAATCACGGAGCGCAAACCGATCATCGGGGCGGTGCCGACCTCCATCACGCCGGGAGTGAAGCCTCGACCCACCACGCTGTCCCGACCGAAATGACGGGCACTCGTCCCGCAGGACGCCCCGACGAGTTCAGCTCGGCCGCACCGGTCATGCCTGTCCCGGCACGCGTCGATCCCGCAAAGTCGGCGACCAATGGTCACGCGGTCGGATCGCGGGTCAACGGCCACCCCATCACTGTCGACCGCGTCGGGTCCACCGCGGCGGCCCCTGGCAACGGCGAAGTGCGCGAGGGCTTCAGCACTTCGGGCCTCGCCGATACTCGCACGGCCAACGGTCACGCGGTCGATACGCCGATCAACGGCCACCCCGTCGACGGTGCCCCACTCGCGGGTGCGAATCCTGTGCACAGCGAAGTGGGCGAGAACTTCACTACCTCGGGTTCCGCCGACGAGCGCCCGGCCAACGGCCACGCGACCGATACCGGCATGAACGGTGTCGCACTCCCGCACACGACGAACGGCCACCCCGTCGAGCCCACCGTCAATGGCCACACCCGCGGCGACCTGTCCGTGAACGGCCACGTCCTGCCGATCGACGGCAAGGCCGGCCGGACACCTGTCAACGGGAACGGGCACCCGCGCATCAACGGACATACCTTGCGCCCGGCCACCAACGGTCACACGGTGCCGACCCCCGCTGAGGGCACCGAGCGGCACCCGCGAGTCAATGGAAAGCCCTTCCGCCCTGGCACCGACGATGACACCACCGAGTTCCCGGCGACCGGAGACGTTCGAGTCAACGGGCACGACACTGTTCCAACCGCCAATGGTCACGCCGCCGGGACGCCCACAGGCATCAACGCGCACGCGCTTCCGGTCGACCGGCACACCGCCCCCGCCACTGAAGACCACACGGACACCGTCGCTCCCCATGGAAGCCCGGTTCCGTCTGCCACCAACAGCCGCGAGTTGACGACTTCCCCGACGCATCCGGATTCATCTGCCGCCCAGCATGTCTCGCAGGTCCAGTCGGACGGACGTTCGACCCGGTCGGCCGATCCCGAAGCAGCGCAGCCTTCACCGGCCGACTTCGAGCACGGAACGCCGAGCCGAGTGCGAACGCATGCGTCCGATATCGGTGAACCGCGCCCAGAACCCGCGCAACCTGCACAACAGATTTCGCTGGACGGACTCGAGTTCGACGAACGTCCCTCCACTCAGACGAACAGCGCGACGCCCCCACTTCCGCCCGCCGGTCGAGGCGAACGCTCGGCCGATCGCGTGCATCGAGGAGACGACGCCGCCCGGCGTCCCGGCTCCACCGAACCGATGCACACCCAGTCCCCCGCAATCGCCGACACCGCCGCACAGGTGCACCCCAACGCCACCGCCCCGCGCGCGGCGAAACGCGGAAAGTCGATGTCCGCAGAGCAGAACGACCACTCCGCCGACGCGGAGAGCGAACAACTGGCCCTCGAGGAAACCCCCGAGCTTTCGCCCCTCCCCATCGCACCGATGCCGATCCTCGAGGACGACGACGAGGACGACGAATTCCCCACCGAGCCGGAGGAAGCCGACACCGACGACGACGAAATCTCCGCGATCGCACGAGCCATCACCGACCGCCACCTGTCCGACCTCCCGATCGAGGAGGTCAGAGAGATCCTGACCCTCGCCGATCAGGGCGGCTCGACCCCCGCCATCGCGAACGAACTCGGCGTCCCCCGCTCCGCGGTCACCCGCGTCCTGGACTCCGCCATCAAAGTCCACCGCCCCTACGCGACCATCGGCTGAGCACCGCCGCTCCGAGCGGCTAACGATGGCGCAAAAGCTGGGAAGGCAGGCGCGCCACCATCGAGACGCGGACAGGTCGGCGTGATCGGCCAACGGGTGCAGCGATGAAATCGGCCCGGGCGTCCTCGGTCAACTCGAGATGCGGGCTTCGATGCCGTCGAGCAGGAAGTCGAGGCCCATGCGGAAGGTTTGGTCGGCGTCGAGGTGGGCGGCGTCGCGTACGACCGTCTCCAGCGCGGGGAATCGGCCGGTCGCGAAGGCTCGCTCCAGATAGGGGCCGAAGGCGATCTGCCACTGGTGCTCGTCCATCCCGGTGGCCCGCTCGGCGCGCCGGTCGGCGATCTCCCGGCGCACCGCGCCGATCACGTACGCGTTGACCGCGGCGACCACCGGCATGGCCATGTCCACGTCGACGCCGCCCAGCGCCGCCAGCACGGCCTCCCCTCTGGCCATCGCGTGCGGCCCGAGCTGCGGCCGCCCACCGAGCAGGTCGGCGAACCATTCGTGCTGGTGAGCTGCTTGCCGGGTGGTTTCGGCAAGGGAGCGCAGCACCTCCCGCCAACCGTCTCCGGCCGGCTGGATCTCGGCGTAGACCGCGTCGACCATCAAGTCGAGCAACTCGTCCTTGGTGGCGATGTAGCCGTACAGCCGCATCGGCCCGACGTCCAGCGCGGCGGCGACCTTGCGCAGCGACACCGCCGCCAAGCCGTCCGCGTCGGCCAGCCGGATCGCCGCTCGCACGATTCGCTCCCGGCTCAACGGGGCCGGCGCCGGTCGATTCGGTGGCTCCGGTCGCTCCCACACCAACATGCCGCTGACACTACATCGCATGGTTCGATACAGCGTATTGGATCGCGGCCTGCGACGACACCGTCGTACCGCGGTCGATCACCAGTCTCCCGATCGGTCTGACCTGGCCGTCGAGGCCGGACGTCATGCTGCTCGGCGACGCCGCGCGCCTGATGCCGCCGGTGGGCGAGGGCGCCAACATGGCGCTGCTCGACGGCGCCGTGCTCGGCCTCGCACTGGCCGCGCACTCGGACGACTTTCCCTCCGCCGTAAAAGAATACGAACGCGAGATGTTCGAACACACCAGCGCCGCCGCCGGGATGTCCGCACGGATACAGGAACTCCTGACATCGCCGGACGCCAGCCGGAGAATGCTCGAGTTCTTCCAACCAGGCTGAAGGTATCCGAATACGGCGCTCATGGTTTCCGCCATTCGTCCGGCGCTCGGCACACGACGCGCTCGCTTAGATAGCGCTCAGCGGACACCCCACGCGGGCATGGCGGTTCACAATTCTGGTGGATCTTCATCAGGCCACGCGCGTGTTTCTCGTCCGCGGGCAGGTTGCCGTCCTCACAGTAGTCCTGCACCCAGGAACGCCGAGTCGTCATCGCTGCTCGTCCTCCAGCCGCGCGAAGATCTCACGTGCCGGTACGGATTCGTCCGGTTCGTCCCCGAGATCGAGTAGCCAGGGCAGCACCCAGAACACGAGAATCAGCAGTCCGCCGACAGCGGCTATGACGATCAGGACAGTTGCGAGTTCTGCGGTCATTCGGTGACCTTTCGGCACGTCGTGGGTGGTTGGTTGGCACCCGGCGCCGGGGATTCAGGACTCGACCCGACGCCGGGGCCTGCGGATACTTTGTCCTCGATGAACTCATGCGAAGCGGCACATCGTGTGTCACCGTGGAGGTATGGACGATGCCGGGATCGGGGAACGCACCGCCAGGGCGCGCAAGCTCACCCGGCTCACACAGCAACAGCTCGCGCAGAAGGCGAACGTGTCGGTGTCGCTGTTGCGCAAGGTCGAGCGAGGCGCACGCCCAGCCTCGCCCGCGTTCATCGCGGCCGTGGCCGGGGCACTCAGGGTCGACATCGAGGATCTGACCGGGCAGCCCTACATCCCGGCGCGCGACGATGCCGGAGCGCACGCCACCATCCGCGAGCTGCGCCGAAAAATTCTGGCGTTCAACGACGAACCACTGAATGCGCCGACCACCCTGGAACAGCTGACCACGGCACTGCATCGGGTACAGGCGAGCAGACGACGCGGCCGGTACGGCGACCACACCGCCGAACTGCCGGACGTAATACACGGTTTGCACGCGCTTGCCGCTGACGAGCCATCCGGGCACCGTTTGGAGAGGATCTATTCGACGCTCGCCTACGCATACAACAGTGCGTCATCGATCGCCTACCGCTACGGCTACCTCGACCTCGCCGGACTGGCCGCCGAACGATGCGCGTGGGCCGCCGAACGCAGCGCTGACCCCGTGTGGCCGATCGCGGCGGAATACCATCGCGCGCTGATCCTGCTGTACTCCGGCGCGTATGCCGGTGGACTGCGGATCATCGAGCGCGCACACGCAGCCAGTGAGCAACTACCTGCGACGCCGGAAGTCCTCGCGGTGCGGGGCGCGTTGCACCTGCGGGCGTCGATACTGTCTGCCCGTGCGCTCGACGCCGACACCGCCGACACGCATCTTCGAGAAGCGCGCCGGATCGGCGAGACGATCAACTCCGATCGGTATCAGGAGTACGGAACCGGGTTCCATCTGCCGAACGTCGCTATTCACTCCGTCGCCGTCTCGGTCGAGTTGTGCGATGGCACAACCGCCGTCGCACGCGCCGAGCGGATTCGGCTACCGGCATCGGTCACGCCATCCCGCGCTGGACATCACTGGATCGACGTATCCCGCGCGTGGTTACTCCACGGCGACAAGCAGCGTGCCCTCGCCAGTCTCGACCAGGCGCGCCGGATCGCGCCGGAGCTGACACGCAACCACCCCCAGGTCCACGAGACCGTCCGCGTACTCGCCAATGCCCGGCGCGGAACCGACTCCCTGGCCCGGTTCGCGAAGTGGGCCAACGTCAAGATTTGAGTCTCGTACGAAACCATAGCCACGGCCGACCACGCGACGTAGTGCGGTTGGTCAGCGGCCGAGGCGCGGGCGGCGGCCGAGCAGGAACGTGAGGCCGCTCTCAGAGCCCTGGACGCGGCCGCGGGACGCGGCGTTCAGAGAGAGAGCTGGACGAGAAGGGGCGTCGTCGGAGGTGGCGAGACCCCTGCGGGTGATGCGGCCGCATCACCCGTGAGCGGCGGTTATTCGGCCGCCTTGGCATGAGTATCGAGCGTGGCGGCACCGGACAAGGTCTGGACCGCACGCACGGAGTTTCCCGCGCCCGGTGACCGTCCGGTCACGACGTGCGTTCTTCGTGCGGAAATGGCTGTGCGCCCGATGAATCGGGCGCACAGCTCTATTCCGGTTCACTCATCCGCGGTGTCCGCGAGTTCCGGTCCCGCTCAGCTCTCGCCGACCGAAGTGCCGACGACCTCGCGAGACTCCGGTCCAGAGCCCTCGGGCTTCTCGTCCCCATGCCCCGGCCACCACGCCTTGTGCCCGATGAGCGCCGTGAGCGCGGGCGTGAAGAACATCGCCATGACGAAAGCCGCGATCGCGATGCCCACCGAGATGGCGAAGCCCATCTGTGCGAGAACGTTGTTGCCCGCCAGCATCATCGATGCGAAGGTGCCTGCCAGGATCACCCCGGCCGCCGCGATGGTGGGGCCGGTGTGCCGCACGGCCAGCGCTGCGGCCTGTTTCGGTTCGTTGCCCTCGCGCGCTTCTTCCCGCAACCGGGCGACCATGAGGATGTTGTAGTCGGTCCCCAGCGCGACCACGAACAGGTACATGATCACCGGCAGCGTGAAGATCAGACCGGTCTCGCCCCGGAAGTGCTGGAACACCAGCACCGCGGCACCGAGCGTGGCGGCGAAGCCGAGGAACACCGAGGCCATCAGGTACCACGGCGCGACCAGGCTACGCAGCAGCAACCCCAGCACGATCATGATCAGGACCGCCGCGACCGGGAACACGATCGCGTAGTCACGCGCCATCGCTTCCTGGAAGTCGACGAAGACCGAGGTCAGACCACCGACGGCGGCGGTGGCACCGGCGGGCGCCGCGGAATGCGCGACATCGCGCAACGGTCCCTTGACGGTGTCCAGCGCGGCGTCCGACTCCGGCGCGGCAGAGAGCGTCACCGCGAAGTCGGCGATCGACTTGTCCGCGGACAACTTCGGCTCCGCCACCTGTCCCACTCCCGGCACCGCGGCCAGCGCGGCGCGGTAGGCGGCGAGTTGATCGACAGCCAATTCACCACCGCCGGACCGCAACAGGACGTCCGAAGGCTGGGTCGTCCCCGCGGGCAGGCCCTTGACCAATTCCTTGCTGTAGACAACCGATTCGGAGGCCTCCGAAGTTTGCCCCGAGCTGAGGTCGAACGTGGGGTGGAAACCCAAGGCGAAGATCCCGAGCACGACCAGCAAACCGCCGGAGACCGCGGCGAACACAGCGGGCCGCCGGCCGAGCGCATTGCCGATCGCGGTGAATCGCGCACCCTTCGGTTCGATGCGCCACGCCTTGGACGGCCAGAACACCTTGGTGCCCAGCAGCGAGACCACCGCAGGCACCAGCGTCAGCCCCGCCGCCAGCGCGACCGCCACCGCGATCGCCAGCGCCGGGCCCATGGCGCGGAACATGCCGAGCGTGGACAGCACCAGTGCCATGAACGCGATGATCACCGCGCCCGCCGCGGACGTGATCGCCTCACCCACCCGGGTGACGGCGTTGACCATGGCGGTCTTCGAATCCTCGCCCGCGCGCAGCCGCTCGCGGTAGCGGAACATCAGGAACAGGATGTAGTCGGTGCCGACACCGAACAGCACCACCACCAGAATGGCATTGATCGATGCGTCGATCTGCAGGTCGAAGGCCTTGGCCACCACGGCGATCAACCCACTCACCATGCTGGAGATCGCGCCGATCACGACGATCGGCAGCAATGCGATCACCGGGCTGCGGAAGATGACCAGCAACAGCACCAGGATCAGCACGACGGTGGCGATACCGACGATGGCCAGCCCCTTGTCGCCCGATTCCCGCTGATCCAGCACCTGCGCCGCCTGGCCGGTGATGCCCGCCTTCAGCTCGGTGTTCGGGACGCGCGCGGTCAGCTCCTTGCGCAGCGCCTTGACCGCGTCGCCTTGGGTGGTGTCGTTCGGATTCGTCACCTTCGTCATCTGCACCGCGATGATCTGGACCAGGCGGTTCTCCGACGGCGGCGTCGGTTGCATCCCGATGACGTCCTTGACCTGCGCGTCGCGCAGCTCATTGCCGATCGAGACGACCGAAGCGGCGTCCGCACCGGTCAACGGCGTGCCGTCCTTCCGGGCGAACACGATGATCGCCGCGGGAGCGGAGCTGTCCGGGAAAGCCCTCTGCTGCAACTCCAATGCCTGAATGGACTCGTAATGCGAAGGCAGGAAAGCTGATTGGTCGGTAGTGGATTTCAGTTCCGGCGCCGCGGCCACCACCGCGATGGCGAGCAGCACCCACAGGCCGATCACCTTCCACGGATTGTGGACGACCACGGCCCCCAGTCGTGCGAACATCTGCGAATAGATCCTTTCCGGATGTGGAAAAGCGGCGGTATCTCAGATCTGCAGGTCCTGCGAGTTCGGGTGCTCGGCCACGTCGACGACAGTCCGGTAGATGTGCTCCGGAATCCGGCCCCGCAACTCGGCGGGCGAGTCCACGATCTCCACCGTGTAGTCACCCCATTCGCGCTCGCCACTGCCGGGCCGCAGCAGCTCGCGCCAGTTCTTCCATTCGGTCCAGTCGATCGCGACGGACATTTCGCGCCAGTCCGATTCCCTGCGGTGCACCACGAATTTGCCTTTCCGGCTCACGTAGACCCGCACGACGTTCATCCCGACCTTGCCGTATTCGCGGGATTCGCCGAGCAGTCTGCCGAAGAACCGCTGCTGACGCCCGCCGCCCGGACCCACGCGCAACACGATTTGGCGCAGGTCGTCCACGTCGCCCGGCTCGGCCGATTCCTTCACGATGGTGACGCCGCAGGCCTGCTCCTCGACAGTGTCCACGCCGCTCAGGTTGTTCGGATCGGTGGTCATGATTTCCCCGTTTCATAGATCAGTGCGCATGCAGGCATGCGTCTACCGTCGACCGGCCCACCCCGAATCCGCCTCTACCGGTGCGGATTCGATGTTCCCAGAAAGCCCGGGCCGTCGTCTCACTATAAGTAGATGTATACGTATAACGCAAGACCCCGCGCGACCGCCGGTCCCACCTGGCGCGGCGAGCCTTCGCTCAGCTAATGGATCTGTTCCGCTTGCGCACCGAGCATCGCCTCTCCGTCCTCCGGCGATCGCATGGTTCAAGCCATACCATCACGGTGTGCGCGTTCTCGTCACCGGAGCGAACGGCTATCTGGGCCAGGCGGTCGTAAAACTGCTGGCTGGAGCCGGGCACGAGCCGATCGCGATGGTTCGCGGCTGCGGTTCGCCTCTACGGGCGCCGACTCGGGTCGCCGACCTGCTGGATGAGGACGGGCTTCGGAAAGCTGTGGACGGCGTGGAGGCGGTGTGCCATCTCGGTGGGCTTACTCGGGCGCGCGAGTCGGCGGCCGATCCGCTGCGGTACTTCCGCGTCAATACCGGCGGGACCGTCGCGTTGCTGGACGCCATGGCCGCCGCCGGAATATCGCGGCTCGTCTTCGCTTCGACCGGCTCGATATACGGAACTCCCGAACGACAGCCGATGACAGAGCGTCTACCCGACGCGCCCCCGCACCCGTACGCGGCGAGCAAGCTGGCCGCCGAGTGGGCGATCGGCGCGCAGGCGGGCACCGGTCGCTTGTCCGCTACCGTGCTGCGCTTGATGAACGTGGCCGGCGGCGCGGATCCCGATCCGACGCGCTTGATTCCCCGAGCATTCGCCGCCGCGAGGAATGGCTCGGCTCTGGAAGTCAACGGCGACGGCAGCGCTGTCCGCGACTATCTGCATATCGACGACGCCGCAGCGGCTTTCGTCGCGGGTATCGAGAACATGCCGCCGAAAGGCGAATTCAGGCGCTTTCTCATCGGCAGCGGCCGCGGCAGCAGCATTCTCGACGTCGTGGCCGCGGTCGAGCGGCGGACCGGACGTCGAATTCAGCTGATCCATCGGCCACCGGCGCCCGAACCGGCCGCCCTGATCAGCGACCCGGCCAAGGCTATGGCCGAATTACCCTGGCGCCCAGCGCAGTCCGATCTGGAAACCATCGTGTGCGACACACCGCGCCGGGGTGACCTCAGCCGGTGAGTCCGGCCTGGCCGAGCAGATAAGCGGTCAGCGGACCGTAGTAACCGGGATGGACTCCGTCATCGAGTGGCACCGTGACCGCGATCTTCCCCTCCGCTTGCCCGGCGAACAGTGCGGGGTCGTTGCTGTCGGCGAATCCCACGGTCTCGATGCCCGCCTCCCCTGCCGCCCCGGCCCAGCCGTGGTCGGCGACGACCAGGTCGGGCCATTGGCCGGTTTCGGCCTCGCGCAACTCCCGCAGGGCCGCCCGCATCGGATGCGGGTCATGAGTGTGTCGCAGCGTGCCGTCGGTGCCCAGCGCGGCAACTTTTGAGGTGTAGACGATCTCGCGATGCTGCGGGCCCCATGGCGTGGTCACCCGATAGGACCACCCGGCAGCCGGCACGAGCACCACGCATCCTGCCGCACGTAACGCGTCCTCGACAGCGCGATAGACGCCCATGAGTGTGTCCGGATGCCCGGTCGCCAGGATCACCGTCTCCCGACGACGAGCGGCGAGCCCGATCCGCGCACCCATCGCGTCGAGCGCGTCGAGCGTCAGGTCGACGTCGATGGTGTCCGGACCCCGCAGATGCCGAGGGTCGGGGCTGACCCCGCACAGACGCGCCATCATCTCCAGCGTCTCGGCGAAGGTCCAATCCTTCAGCGTCAGCCCGAACTGATACCCGGGGTCCTTCGCCACCATCTTGCGATAGTTCGCGAGATTCCCCTCCCGAGGCGTCGCGACATCACCCGCTATCCGCGTTTTCAGCAGATGTTCCCGCAGCAGCGCTCGATCATAGGTCTGTTCAGATCGACTCACATTCCCCACCGCTCATCCTCCGCATCGGCCGTCGGCGCCACCTATCGCAGTTCCGGTCAGGCCAGGAGTCCGCCGGTTTGCTCGATCGCCACCCGCAACACGACAGTACCCATGCAGGGTGGACGGCAAGAGAATTCCTCAGACGCGCCCGGATACGGCGAAGGCCCGCCTCCGAGAACGGGAAGCGGGCCTTCGGGTTTCACGCCGTGCCGGAGAGGCCTACTTGGCCTTCTCCAGGACCTCGACCAGACGCCAGCGCTTGGTGGCCGACAGCGGACGGGTCTCCATCAGCTGAACGCGGTCGCCGATGCCCGCGACCTCGTTCTCGTCGTGCGCCTTCACCTTCGAGGTGGTGCGAATGATCTTGCCGTAGAGCGGGTGCCGGTTGCGGTCTTCCAGCTCGACGACGATCGTCTTGTTCATCTTGTCCGAGACAACGTAGCCGACCCGCACCTTACGGGTACCGCGCTGCCCTTCTGCTTTGTCGCTCATGCGGCATCTCCCTTGCCAGCGGGTCCGGTGGCCAGACCGAGCTCGCGCTCACGCATGACCGTGTAGATGCGCGCGATCTCGTGACGGACGACGCGCAGACGACGGTTGTTGTCCAGCTGACCCGTCGCCATCTGGAAGCGCAGGTTGAACAGCTCTTCCTTGGAGTCGCGCAGCTTGGCCACCAACTCCTCTTCGGTGAGCTCGCGGAGCTCTGCGGCCGGTGTTCCGGTAGCCATCAGAACTGCTCCTCCCTGGTCACGATCCTGCACTTCATCGGGAGCTTGTGCATCGCGCGGCGCAGGGCCTCACGAGCGGTCTCCTCGTTCGGGTAGCTCATCTCGAACATCACGCGACCGGGCTTGACGTTCGCGACCCACCACTCCGGCGAACCCTTACCGGAACCCATGCGGGTCTCGGCGGGCTTCTTGGTCAGCGGGCGATCCGGGTAGATGTTGATCCAGATCTTGCCGCCACGGCGGATATGGCGAGTCATCGCGATACGCGCCGACTCGATCTGCCGGTTGGTGACGTAGGCCGGCTCCAGCGCCTGGATGCCGAATTCGCCGAACGCCACCGAGGTGCCGCCCTTGGCCGTACCGGAACGGCCAGGGTGGTGCTGCTTGCGGTGCTTCACCTTGCGAGGCATCAGCATGCGTCAGCCCTCCTGTGTCTCTGCCGGGGCGTCGGCCACCGCGGTGGCGGCGCGCCCGGCCTCGGTGCTGGTCGCGGTGGTGCCGGTGGAACCGGACCGACGCGGGCGGCTCGGCCGCTCCCGGCGCGGACGCTCGGGCGCGGCGGCAGCGGCGGCCAGCTCACGCTTGCCACCGACGATGTCGCCCTTGTAGATCCAGACCTTCACGCCGATGCGACCGAAGGTGGTCCTGGCCTCGTAGAGGCCGTAGTCGACGTCGGCGCGCAGCGTGTGCAGCGGCACCCGACCCTCGCGGTAGAACTCCGAGCGCGACATTTCCGCGCCGCCGAGGCGGCCCGAGCACTGCACACGGATGCCCTTGACGTTCGGCGAACGCATGGCCGACTGGATGGCCTTGCGCATCGCGCGACGGAACGCCACACGGTTGGACAGCTGCTCGGCGACGGCCTGGGCGACCAGCTGCGCATCCGACTCGGGGTTCTTGACCTCGAGGATGTTCAGCTGCACCTGCTTGCCGGTCAGCTTCTCCAGCTCGGCGCGGATGCGGTCGGCCTCGGCGCCGCGGCGGCCGATCACGATGCCGGGCCGCGCGGTGTGGATGTCCACCCGCACGCGGTCACGGGTGCGCTCGATCTCGACCTTGGAGATGCCCGCCCGCTCCATGCCGGTGGCCAGCAGCTTGCGGATCGCGACGTCTTCCTTCACGTAGTCCGCGTACTGCTTGTCCGCGTACCAACGTGACTTCCAGTCGGTGGTGATACCGAGGCGGAAGCCGTGGGGGTTGATCTTCTGTCCCATTTACTTTGCCCCTCCCTTCCGGCGGTTACGAGTGGCTCCACCGGCGGTGGGGATGCTCTCGACCTCGATGGTGATGTGGCTGGTGCGCTTGCGGATGCGGAACGCACGGCCCTGGGCACGCGGCTGGAACCGCTTCAGGGTGGCACCCTCGTCGACGTAGGCCGTCGAGATCACCAGCGTGGCCGGGTTCAGGCCGAGGTTGTTCTCGGCGTTGGCCGCGGCGCTCGCGACGACCTTGGCGACCGGCTCGCTCGCGGCCTGAGGCGCGAACTTCAGCAGGGCGAGGGCGTCCTCGACACGCTTGCCGCGGACCAGGTCCACGACACGGCGTGCCTTCATCGGGGTGACGCGAACGTGCTTGGCGGTCGCGCGCGCAGTCGGGTTCTGAGTCTCAGTCGTCGTCATCGCCGCTTGCTCTTCCGGTCTTCCTTGACGTGGCTCTTGAACGTCCTGGTCGGCGCGAACTCACCGAGCTTGTGCCCGACCATGTTGTCCGAGATGAACACCGGCACGTGCTTGCGGCCGTCGTGCACCGCGAACGTGTGACCGATGAAATCGGGGATGATGGTCGAACGACGCGACCAGGTCTTGATGACCTGCTTGGTGCCCTTCTCGTTCTGCACGTCCACCTTCGCGAGGAGGTGGTCGTCGACGAACGGGCCTTTCTTGAGGCTGCGTGGCATTTCTTACCTCCTCCTTCAGCGCTTCTTGCCGGTCTTGCGGCGGCGGACGATGAGCTTGTCGCTCGGACGGTTGGGCTTGCGGGTGCGGCCTTCCGGCTGACCCCAGGGCGAGACCGGGTGGCGACCACCGGAGGTCTTGCCCTCACCACCACCATGCGGGTGGTCGACCGGGTTCATGACGACACCACGGACCGTGGGGCGGCGGCCCTTCCAGCGCATGCGGCCGGCCTTGCCCCAGTTGATGTTCGACTGCTCGGCGTTGCCGACCTCGCCGACGGTGGCGCGGCAGCGCACGTCGACGCGACGGATCTCACCGGAAGGCATACGCAGCGTGGCGTAGGGGCCCTCCTTACCCAGCAGCTGGATGCTCATGCCCGCCGAGCGGGCCAGCTTGGCGCCGCCGCCCGGACGCAGCTCCACCGCGTGGATCGTGGTACCGGTCGGGATGTTGCGCAGCGGCAGGTTGTTACCCGGCTTGATGTCGGCCGTCGGGCCGGACTCGATGCGGGTGCCCTGCGTCACGCCCTTGGGGGCGATGATGTAGCGCTTCTCGCCGTCCACGAAGTGCAGCAGCGCGATGTTCGCGGTGCGGTTCGGGTCGTACTCGATGTGCGCGACCTTGGCCGGGATCCCGTCCTTGTCCAGACGACGGAAGTCGATCAGACGGTAGGCGCGCTTGTGCCCGCCACCGCGGTGCCGGGTGGTGATCCGGCCGTGGGCGTTGCGGCCGCCGGACTTGGTCAGCGGGCGCAGCAGCGACTTCTCCGGGGTCGACCGGGTGATCTCGGCGAAGTCCGAGACGCTGGAGCCGCGGCGGCCCGGCGTAGTCGGCTTGTACTTACGGATTGCCATGAGTTCTTCTCTGCTTTCTGGATTCCCGGGCGCTTTACGCGACCGGGCCTCCGAAGATCTCGATGGGCTTGCTGTCGGCCGAGATGGTCACGAGCGCGCGCTTGGTGTTCTTGCGCTTGCCGTAACCGAAGCGGGTCCGCTTGCGCTTGCCCTGACGGTTGGCGGTGTTGACGCTGGTCACCTTCACACCGAAGACCTTCTCCACGGCGATCTTGATCTGCGTCTTGTTCGAGTCCGGGTGCACCAGGAAGGTGTAGGTGCCTTCCTCGATCAGTCCGTAGGACTTCTCGGAGATGACCGGCGCCAGCAGAATGTCGCGGGGGTCGGCGATGGTGGTCACTTGCTCTCCTCCTGTGCAGCCTCGGCCGGGCCGTGCACGAACGCGTTGAGCGCCTCGACGCTGAACACCACGTCGTCGCTGTTGAGCACGTCGTAGGTGTTGAGCTGGTCCGGGGCGATCGGGTGCACGTTCTGCAGGTTCGCCACGCTCTTCCACGCGGCGACGTCCTCGCGGCCGACCACGACCAGAAGCTTCTTGCGGTCCGACAGCTCGGCCAGGAAGCTCTTGGCGGTCTTGGTGGACGGGGTCTGGCCCGCCACCAGTTCGGTGATCACGTGGATGCGCTCGTTGCGCGCCCGGTCGGACAGGGCGCCACGCAGGGCGGCGACCTTCATCTTCTTGGGCAGGCGCTGGGTGTAGTCGCGCGGCTGCGGGCCGTGCACGGTGCCACCGCCGGTGAACTGCGGCGCGCGGGTCGAACCCTGGCGGGCGCGACCGGTGCCCTTCTGCCGGTACGGCTTCTTGCCGCCGCCGGAGACCTGGCCACGGGTCTTGGTCGCGTGCGTGCCCTGGCGGGCCGCGGCCTGCTGAGCCACGACGACCTGGTGCATCAGCGCGATGTTGGCGGTCACGTCGAAGATCTCCGCGGGGAGGTCGACGGTGCCGTTGGTCTTGCCGCCGATCTCCTTGACCGGCAGCGTCAGGTTCGCCTTCTTCTCGAGGCTCGTCATGCGTGCGCACCACCCTTCACGGCGCTCTTGACGATCACGACGCCGCCCTTGCGACCCGGGATCGCTCCCTTGATCAGCAGCAGGCCGTTCTCGGCGTCGACCTTGTGCACCGACAGGTTCTGCGTGGTGACGCGGTCGTTACCCATCCGGCCCGACATGCGCATGCCCTTGAACACGCGGCCGGGGGTGGCGCAGCCACCGATCGAGCCCGGACGGCGGTGCACGGCCTGCGCACCGTGCGAGGCGCCCTGGCCACGGAAGCCGTGGCGCTTCATGGTGCCCGCGAAGCCCTTGCCCTTGCTGGTGCCGGTGACGTCGACGTAGCTGCCCTCTTCGAACACCTCGGCGCTGATCTCCTGGCCGACCTCGAAGGTGGAGGCGTCCGCGACGCGGATCTCGGCGACGTGGCGGCGCGGCGTGACACCGGCCTTGGTGAACTGGCCGGAGACCGGCTTGGTCACCTTGCGCGGATCGATGGCGCCGAAGGCGACCTGGACGGCGCTGTAGCCGTCGCGCTCCACGGTGCGGATCTGGGTGACGACGTTCGGCCCGGCCTTGATGACGGTCACGGGAACGACGCGGTTGTTGTCGTCGAAGACCTGGGTCATGCCGAGCTTGGTGCCCAGGATGCCGGCGGCCGGCCTGTTCTTGTTGTCAGTCATGTCTCGAGTCCCCGTCACTGAATGTTGACGTCGACGCTGGCCGGCAGGTCGATGCGCATGAGCGCGTCCACCGTCTTCGGCGTCGGGTCGAGGATGTCGATAAGCCGCTTGTGCGTACGCATCTCGAAGTGCTCGCGCGAGTCCTTGTACTTGTGCGGCGAACGGATGACGCAGTACACGTTCTTCTCGGTCGGCAACGGCACCGGGCCGACGACGCGTGCCCCGGTGCGGGTCACCGTCTCCACGATTTTGCGCGCCGATGCGTCGATCGCCTCGTGGTCATAGGCCTTGAGCCTGATGCGGATCTTTTGTCCCGCCACGCTAAGTGTCCTTTTCTCCGCTTTCCTTCGTGGTCCGGAAGCCCGGCTATACCAGTCCTCTGGACCACCCTCATTTGCACAGCCCGAACACACGAAGACGTCTCAGTGGAGACCCTGACCGGGCACGCCCGATCTCGCCGCTGTTCATCTGTCATGGTTCTCCGGTACACGCGGTCGGGCGTGTCGCCCGACCGCTCATTCCTCGGCCTCGGATCGCAATGCATCTCAGGCCTGGAACACTGTCCCGGACGTACCCACGCCAGAAACCCGGCGAGGTACTCGATGGGGTACTGCTCGCCCCGCCCGACCAGCTGTTTCACCTGGAAACAGACACGGCCCGGTGCAAGGCAACCCGAACAGTATGCACGATCCCCGCGAGTCACTTCAAATCGGTGGGGCTGGCCACGAACTTACTTTTGAGTAAGATACGCCGCATGGCAAAAGAGACCGTGACCTATCGCGGCTGGAAGAAGCTGCCGGACAACCGGCTGGGGCATGCCCTGTTCTCGCTCGGGATGGTGGCGCGGGTGCCCTACTTCGGCACCGTGTTGCCGAACGTGGTCCGGCTCGAACCGGGGTTGTGCGAGGTCACCTCGCCGAAGTGGTTCGGCATCCACAACCATCTGGGCACCTTCCACGCGATCGCGGCGTGCAATCTGGCCGAGGTCGCGATGGGCATGCTCAGCGAGGCGACCGTGCCCGCGACGCACCGATGGATCCCCAAGGCGATGAACGTGCGATATCTGGCGAAAGCCGAGACCGGGCTGCGGGCCGTCGCGCAACTGGCCGAGATCCCCGACTTCGCGAGCATCACCGAGGGGCGCGAGCTGGTGGTGCCGGTGTCGATCTACGACAAGCACGGCGTGGAAGTGGTACACGCGGACATCACCACCTGGGTCACACCGAAGTAGCCGGCCTCCGCGAGCCGCGCGCGTCCGGTCTCGCGAAAGCTGTCCGTGGTTCGACCGGGGCCGGAACCGATGCGTCGCCCGCGACGAGTCGCCCCTGATCGATGTGCAGGATATTCTCCGCGCATCCGGCGAGATCGTCGGCGAGACAAGCAGAAACGACGATCGTCATGTCCTGGCGCGCGAGAGCTCGCAGCATTCCGGCCAGATAGCGACGCCCGTCGTGGTCCAAGTCGGCCATCGGGTTGTCCAGTACGAGTGCCGTCGTACCCGCGGCCAGCGCTCTGGCCAGGCCGAGC
>NZ_JBFAXY010000012.1:206965-230516 GCF_040681035.1 Nocardia sp. NPDC051911 | reverse complement strand
CGGCGGTGGTGACGGTGTCGTGCCACCACAGGTCGCGGCCTTCGGTCCAGGGGACTTCGATGCCGGTGCGGCGCACCACCAGCACATGCTCGACGGTCGATGGCCCGTCACCCAATGCCTCGTCCACCCCGGCCTTGAGCGGCGCTGCCGTGCCGCGCCGCCACTGCCCGTCGGTGGTGATCACCAGGCGCGCCCCGGCGTCGTCGACGCGCTGGCGCAACGCGGTGGGGGAGAATCCGGCGAAGACGACGGAGTGGGTCAGGCCGAGGCGAGCGCAGGCGAGCATGGACACGATGGCCTCGGGCACCATCGGCATGTAGATGGCCACCCGGTCGCCCGCGACCAGGCCCAGTTCGGTGAACGCGTTGGCGGCCCGGCAGACCTCGTCCCGCAGTTGTTCGTAGGTGATGGCGCGTGAGTCGCCGGGTTCGCCTTCCCAGTGGATGGCGACCTGGTCGCCGTGTCCGTCCAGGACGTGGCGGTCCACGCAGTTGTAGGCGACGTTGAGCTTTCCGCCGACGAACCATTTCGCCACCGGAGCCCCGCTCCAGTCCAGCACCTGGGTCCACGGCTGCTCCCAGTGCAGCCTGCGAGCCTGTTCGGCCCAGAACTCCAGCCGATCGGACCGCGCCCGGTCGTACAGCGCCTCGCTCGCGTTCGCCTGGGCGGCGAACTCCGCGGCGGGCGGGTAGGCGGTGGTGTCGCGGTCATCGGTGGTTGCGCTGGTCACGCGAGATCTCCTAACGAAAGAACAGAGGGGACGAGGAATGCCGGGCAGTGCTCAGTGCACCACCGCCTTCTCGGCGCCGACGCCGGTGAGCGAGCGGACTTCCATCTCCGCGGCCTTGGCCGGGTCCTCGGTCTTGCCTCCCACGAAGGTGCCGATGATGCCGAGCAGGAACGCGAGCGGGATGGAAACGATGCCCGGGTTGGACAGCGGGAACCAGTCGAAGTCCGAACCGGGCAGCATGGCGGTCTTGCTGCCGGACACCGCGGGGGAGAACACGATCAGCACGATCGTCGAGATCAGGCCGCCGTACATGCTCCACAGCGCGCCGGTGGTGTTGAACCGCCGCCAGAACAGCGAGTACAGGATGGTCGGCAGGTTCGCCGACGCCGCGACCGCGAACGCCAGCGCCACCAGGAAGGCGACGTTCTGGCCGTTGGCCAGGATGCCCAGCGCGATGGCCAGTATGCCGATCACCACGGCGGTGATCCGGGAGACCCGGACCTGTTCGCGCTCACCGGCTTTCCCGCGCTTGATGACATTCGCGTAGATGTCGTGGGCGAACGACGCCGACGCCGTGATGGTCAGGCCCGCGACCACCGCGAGGATGGTGGCGAAGGCGACCGCCGAGATCACCCCGAGCAGCACCACGCCGCCGAGTTCGAAGGCCAGCAGCGGCGCGGCCGAGTTCTGCCCGCCCGCGGCCGCGAGGATGCGATCGGGCCCGACGATCGCCGCCGCGCCGTAGCCCAGGACCAGGGTGAACAGGTAGAACGCGCCGATCAGGCCGATGGCCCAGACCACCGAGCGTCGCGCCTCTTTGGCGGTGGGCACGGTGTAGAAGCGCATCAGCACGTGCGGCAGGCCCGCGGTGCCGAGCACCAACGCCAGGCCCAGCGAGAGGAAGTTGAGCTTCGAGGTCTCGCTGCCGCCGTACTGCGCGCCGGGTGCGAGCACGTCGCGTGCGGCGACGGCCTTGTTCGCCGAACCGGAGACCGCTTTCTGCGCGGAGCCGAGGATCTCGGAGAAGTCGAAACCGAACTTGGCGAAGACCATGACGGTCATCAGCGCCGCGCCCACGATCAGCAGCACGGCCTTGATGATCTGCACCCATGTGGTGCCCTTCATGCCGCCGACCAGGACGTACACGATCATCAGCACGCCGACGACGGCGATCACGATGGACTGCCCGGTCTTGTCGGTGACATCCAGCAGCAGCGCGACCAGCCCGCCCGCGCCCGCCATCTGCGCGAGCAGGTAGAACAGCGACACCGTCAGCGTGGACAATGCCGCGGCGGTGCGCACCGGGCCTTCCTTCAGCCGGAAGCTCAGCACATCGGCCATGGTGAATTTGCCGGTGTTGCGGAGCATCTCGGCGACCAGCAGCAACGCGACCAGCCAGGCGACCAGGAATCCGATCGAGTAGAGGAATCCGTCGTAGCCGTAGACCGCGATGGCGCCCGCGATGCCGAGGAAGCTGGCGGCCGAGAGGTAGTCGCCCGCGATGGCGACGCCGTTCTGCGGACCGGAGAAGCCGCGCCCGCCGGTGAAGTAGTCGGCGGCGGTGGCGTTGTTCCGGCTGGCGCGGATCACCACGATCATCGTGATCGCGACGAAGACGCCGAAGATGGCGATATTGGCGACCGGGTTGCCGACCGTCGCCGCCGCGGCGTAGGTGTGCACGGTGTTCATGCCCGGTCTCCCTCGAGGTAGCCGCGGATTTTCGCTGCGCGCGGATCCAGTTCCCGGTTGGCGAACCGGACGTACAGCGCGGTGATGGCGAAGGTGGAGACGAATTGGCCGAGGCCGAGCAGCAATCCGGCGTTGATCTCGCCGAAGACGGGGCGGCTCATGAAGTCGTGCGCGTAGGCGCCGAGCAGGACATAACCGAGGTACCAGAGCAGGAACAGCGCGGTCATCGGAAATACGAAGCGGCGCAATCGCGTTCGCAGTTCCTGGAATTGGGGGCTCGCCTGGACTTCGGCGAATTCTGCTGCGCTCGGCGCTCGCCGCCCTGCGGTGTCGTCGAGTTCGGTACTGGTCATGATGGTCCTACCAAGTGACGTGGCTTACTTCTCGAGGACGGTAAGCCAGGGATAGGGGCCACCAGTAGGCTGTGGTGTGGGTCACTCCGCGAAGGTGTCCGAATCTGCGGTGAGCGGTCGGTACGGCGCGACGAACGGTCGGCGCGAGCCCGCTCAGTCCGAACGCAGGCTGCGCTCGCGGTCCGCGCCCATGCCCAAGCGCTCCGGCGCGTGCATCCGGACGAAGATCCGGCTCACCGTCCTCGCGCCGAGCCCACGGGTGAACGAACTCACCAGCACCATGGTGGCGAACGCCAGCGGCACGCTGATCGCCGCGGGATAGCTCAGCAACGCGGCGGGCCAGCCGCCCGCCACGTCGTCGGAGAAGCCGCCGGTGACCGAGACGGCGGTCGCGGCGCCCGCCGCGAGCCCGCCCGCGACCAGACCGGCCGCCGCGCCCGTCGCGGTCAGCCCGCGCCACCAGATGCCAAGGACCAGCAGCGGGCACAGCGTGGAGGCGGCCACGGCGAAGGCCAGGCCGACGGTGCGGGACAGATCGAGCGACACCACCGTCAGCGACAACGCCAGCGGTACCGAGCCCGCGACCAGTGCGGCCGTGCGGAAGTCCCGGATGCGCCCGCGCAGCATGTCGGTGCTGAGCACGCCCGCGATGCTCACCAGCAGCCCCGACGAGGTGGACAGGAACGCGGCGATCGCGCCCGCCGCGGCCAGCGCCGCGAGCAGCTGACCAGGCAGCCCCGCGACCACCGACCCGGGCAGCAGCACCACCGCGGCGTCGGAGGTTCCGGTGATCAGCAGTTGCGGCACGTACAGCCGGGCGAAAACGCCCAGTAGGACGGGGAACAGATAGAAGAGGCCGACCAGGCCGATCACCGCGAGCGCGGTCGTGCGCGCGGCCCGCCCGTCGGGGTTGGTGTAGAAGCGCACCAGCACGTGCGGAAGGCCCATGGTGCCGAGGAAGGTCGCCAGGATCAGCGAATAGACCTGGTAGCTGGGATGCGGACCGCCGAGTCCGCCGCCCGGCGTCAGCCAGCCCGCGCCGTCGGCGGGGGCGCCGGCCACCACCGGCACCGCCGCTCCGGCCTCGAGCACCAATCGCGTCCCCGCCGCCAGTTCGTGCGTGCCGGGCGTCAGCGGCACCGTGCCGTCGACGGCGTGCTCGTCGATGGTTCCCGTGATCGAAACCTGTTGCGGTGCACCGACCCGCACCACCACGTCGGTGGTCACGTCGACGGTCGTACGTTCGGACACCACCGGCGGTGCGGGCGCGCCGAGCTCCCGTTGGTCGGCGAGGAAGTGCCCGAGCAGCACCAGCGCGGGCAGTGCCACCGCGGTCAGCTTCAACCAATACTGGAACGCCTGGACCAAGGTGATCGAGCGCATCCCGCCACCCACCACATTGGCGATCACGATCGCGCCGACCGCCACCGCGCCCACCCAGTCCGGCACCCCGAGCAGGATGTGCAGCGTGAGTCCCGCTCCCTGGAATTGCGGGATCAGGTACACCGCGCAGATGAGCACCACGACGGTGGCCGCGAGCCTGCGCAAACGCACCGAGCCCAAACGGAATTCGGCGAAGTCGGGCACCGTGTACGCGCCGGAGCGGCGCAGCGGCGCGGCGACGAACAGCAGCAGCGCCAGGTATCCGGCGGTGAAGCCGACCGGGTACCACAGCGCGTCCGCGCCGTATTTCGCGATCAACCCGGCGACCCCGAGAAACGAGGCGGCCGAAAGGTATTCGCCGGAGATCGCGGCCGCGTTCCAGCGCGGCCCCACGCTGCGGGAGGCGACGAGGAAGTCCGAGGTGGTGCGCGCGAGCCGCACGCCGTACGCGCCGATCGCGACGGTCGCCAGGGCCGCGAGGATCAGCGCCGCGACCGTCAGCGCGGGGGCCGTGGCGGAGGTCATGACATACCGATCTCGAACGCGGCGCGCGTGTTCTCGGACCAGGTGCACCGATACGCCGAGCGACGAACGAAGCCCGTCGGACCGGAGCGCATCGATACCGTGGTCCGCGCCGCGGCAGGCATTCGGGCCGGTCGCACCGTCAGTCCTCGGCCAGTTCGAGGAAGTCCTGTTCGTTGCGTTCGGCCAGGCGCACGTAGGTCCGGCCGATCAGGAACAGCAGCGGGTACACCGCGCCGCCGAGCAGCAACCAGGGCAGCCGGATGCCGAGCACCGTGAACGAGCCGATCAAACCGATGCCGAACAGTATGGGCAGCGCGCACAGCAGCGCGATCGTCACCAGGCCCACGCGCAGCGCGAGCCCGAGTTGCGCGCGGATCAGGCCGCCGATGAGCGCCTCGCCGAACTCCGTCTGCTCGGCGACCTCGACTCTCGTGCGCACTCGCCGCGCGCCGCGTCGTTCGGAGAGCACCACGCGCTCGCGCGCCGGACGCTGCGGCGCGGTCACTGATTGCCCCAGTGTTGCCGGGGCCTGTGCACCAGCCGCTGTTTCAGTTCACGCACCTGCCTTCGGCTCACCGGCAGTTCGACCGCTTGCGCGTCGCCCTCGGCCCGCAGGCACACCACCGTGCCGGAACCTATCGTGCGCAGCCCGGTGACCAGCCGCAACGCCACCAGATACGAGCGGTGCACCCGCAGGAATCCCGCGTCGTGCCAGCGTGCTTCCAATGCCGACAACGGGATCCGCACCAGATGCGATCCGGCGCTCGTGTGCAGCCGCGCGTAATCCCCGTCGGCTTCCACCCAACTCACGCTCGACCTCGGTACCAGCGTGGTCACTCCGCCCAGTTCCACCGGGATGACCTCGCTCGGATCGGCGCGCTCGTCGGCGGCAGGCCGGTGCGGCGCGCTGCGGGACGCCGCGATCCGCCGCACCGCCTCGGCGAGCCGCGCTTCGCGCAGCGGCTTGAGCAGGTAGTCCACCGCGCCCAGATCGAATGCGGCGATCGCCCGGTCGTCGTGGGCGGTCACGAACACCACGGCGGGCGAATTGGCGAACTCCGACAGGATGCCCGCCAGCTCCATACCGTCCAGGCCGGGCATGTTGATGTCCAAAAACACCGCGTCCACGGGATGAGCGCGCAGCACCCGCAACGCGCTGGTGGCATCGCCCGCCGCGTGGATCTCCCCGATCTCGGCCCGTGCGCGCAGCAGATACACCAGCTCGTCCAGAGCGGGCTTCTCGTCGTCCACGGCGAGCACGCGCAGCGCGCCCGCCGGCTTGCCGGTAACGCGGGTCACAATCGCTCCATCGTAAGGGGCTCGCGCTGGGCAGCCGAGCCGGTGCCGTCGGCGTGAGGCTGCCTACTCGTGTGCGTCCGCGTTCGAGCCGGGATGCCTGGTGGGCACGGGCCCGTGCTTCTGGGCGTTGCATGGGTGGTCTCGTGCCTGCGTCCGGGCGTTGCGTGTGCCGGTTTCGTGGGTGCGGGTAGCCGAAGGCCTCACGCAGTACGTACACCACGCGTTCCTTGGCGGTGAGCGTTCCATGAGCGTGAGCATGGCGATCGACACCGATTCGCGTTGTTGGAGGAATTCCTGGCCGCAGCGGTCAGCGGCCGAACCGACGAGCTGGTGCGGGCCCGATGTGCGTTGTGGGCGCGAGCTGTCCTGCTTAGGGCGCGTCGCGCGCCGGTTTCACGGCCGGATGCCCGCGCGGAATTTGGGAACCCGCAGGCTGACCTTCGTGCCCGCGCCCGGCGCGGTCTCCACGACCAAGCCGTAGTCGTCGCCGAAGGCCGCGCGCAATCGGTCGTCGACGTTGGCCAGTCCGACGTGCGCGGCCTCCCCGGAGCCCGCGGGGCCGGTCCCGGTGTCGACGGCGTCCAGCGCGCCGGAGCGCAAGAGATCCGGGTCCATGCCGACGCCGTCGTCCTCGACGCTGATCACACAGTCGGTGCCCGCGTCGGTGGCGACGATGCTGACGGTGCCGCCGTGGGCGGCGCCCGCCAGTCCGTGCCGCACCGCGTTCTCCACCAGCGGCTGGAGCGCGAGGAAGGGGAGGACCACGCCGAGCACCTCGGGCGCGATCCGCAGCCGGACCTGGAGGGCGTCGCCGAAGCGGGCGCGTTCCAACGCGAGGTAGCGCTCGATGTTGCGCAGCTCGTCCGACAGCACCGTGAACTCGCCCGCGGCGCGGAAGGAGTAGCGGGTGAAGTCGGCGAACTCGAGGATCAGCTCGCGGGCCCGCGCCGGATCGGTGCGGACGAACGAGGCGATGGTGTTCAGCGCGTTGTAGATGAAGTGCGGGCTGATCTGCGCCCGCAGCGCGCGCACCTCGGCCCGGTCCAGCCGGGCCCGCGACGCGTCCAGTTCGGCCAATTCGAGCTGCCCGCAGGCGTACCGCGCCACTTCGGCGACCGCACCCAGCCGCCCCGGCCCCGGCTGCCCGGTATTCACGACGCCCAGCACACCGGCCACGCCGTTCGATTCGATCAGCAACGGTTGCGCGATCAGCGTGCGCCCGGCGTGTTCGCCGCGGCCGGGTCCGGCCACGAGCACCGGACGCTCGCCCGCGACGGCGCGTTCGGCGGCTTCGCCGAAGTACTCGGCCAGTTCGGCGTGCGGCCCGTCCCAGGCGAGCACCGTGCCGTCGGCGTCGGCCAGCGCCAGCGCCTCGGCGCCGGTGAGCGCGCGCAGATGGGGCGCGGCTTCCCGCGCGGACTCCTCGGTCAGCCCGCGCCGCAGCGGAACCGCCGCCAGCGACGCGGTGTGCAGCGCCGAATGCACCGCCCGCTCGGCGGGGGTGGTCACCACTCTGCGGGTGCGCGACCAGATCAGCAACGCACCGGCGATCAACGCGGCCGCGGCCACGACGGCCAGCGCGGTGGTCATGGCGGGCAGCGGCGCGGGGACTTCATGGGCCGATTATCGCGGTGCTCCGATCGCGTGCGGCAGGTGGCGGCCATGTGGTGCGGACGCGGGTGCGCATCCGATCCAGACAGTGCCTGCGCGAACGGGCCGATTCCGGCAACGGGGGCGCAGTGCCGCTTGCCGGGAGATCGTGTGCGGCATGGTGGCGGCCGTGGGCGTGAATACGGGGCGGGCCACCGAGCGCGGGCGCTCGCGCCAGGCGATCGAGACGGCGGTCGGCCGAACGGGCCGAGTCATCGGGGTGTTCCGGCATTCGGCACGATCGCGACACTCGCGGAAATCGGCCGCTCAGACGGCGAGTCGCCAGGACGCGCCGGTGATCTTCCCCACCGACACGCCGGGTGCCCGAGGAGCGCCCGCGAGCCGTTCCGAACCAGTCGGTGCGCCCGCCTAGAATCGGTCCAGCCAACCCCCGTCGAGACCTTGGGAGGAAGGACCGTCTTGGCCGCCTCGTCCGGATCGTTCGTCCATCTGCACAACCACACCGAGTACTCCATGCTCGATGGGGCGGCGAAGATCTCGCCACTGTTCACGGAGGCGAAACGGCTGGGGATGAACGCGGTCGGGATGACCGACCACGGCAACATGTACGGCGCCTCGGAGTTCTACAACTCGGCCAAGAAGCACGACATCAAGCCGATCATCGGCATCGAGGCCTACATCGCGCCCGCCTCGCGGTTCGACACCAAGCGCGTGCAGTGGGGCGATCCGAGCCAGAAGGGCGACGACGTCTCCGGCTCCGGCGCCTACACGCACATGACCATGGTCGCCGAGAACGCGACCGGCCTGCGCAACCTGTTCAAGCTCTCCTCGCTGGCCTCCATCGAGGGCCAGCTCGGCAAGTGGGCGCGCATGGACGCGGAGATCATCGCCCAGTACGCCGAGGGCATCATCGCCACGACCGGCTGCCCCTCCGGCGAGGTGCAGACCCGTCTGCGTCTCGGCCACGACCGTGAGGCGCTGGAGGCCGCCGCGAAGTGGCAGGAGATCTTCGGCAAGGACAATTTCTTCCTCGAGGTCATGGACCACGGCCTGTCCATCGAGCGCCGGGTGCGTGAGGGGTTGCTGAACGTCGGCAAGCAGCTGGGCATTCCGCCGCTGGCCACGAACGACTGCCACTACGTCACCAAGGACCAGTCGAGCAACCACGAGGCGTTGCTGTGTGTGCAGACCGGCAAGACGCTGTCGGACCCCACCCGGTTCAAATTCGACGGTGACGGCTACTACCTGAAGTCCGCCGAGGAGATGCGCGCGCTCTGGGAAGCCGAGGTGCCCGGCGCGTGCGACAACACGATGCTGATCGGCGAGCGGGTCCAGTCCTACGACGACGTGTGGGCCTTCAAGGACCGCATGCCGGTCTTCCCGGTACCCGAGGGCGAGGACCAGGATTCCTGGTTGCGCAAAGAGGTCGACCGAGGCCTGGCGCGGCGGTTCCCCAGCGGCGTGCCCGAGGAGTACTACACCCGCGCCTACTTCGAACTCGACGTCATCAAGCAGAAGGGCTTCCCCGCCTACTTCCTCGTCGTCGGCGACCTCGTCAAGCACGCGCGGGAGGTCGGCATCCGGGTCGGTCCCGGCCGTGGTTCGGCGGCCGGTTCGCTGGTGGCCTACGCGCTCGGCATCACCAATATCGACCCGCTGCCGCACGGCCTGCTGTTCGAGCGGTTCCTGAACCCGGAGCGTCCGTCCGCGCCCGATATCGATATCGACTTCGACGATCGCCGCCGCGGTGAGATGGTCCGCTACGCCACCGAGAAGTGGGGCACCGACCGCGTCGCCCAGGTGATCACCTTCGGCACGATTAAAACCAAAGCCGCGATCAAGGACTCCGCGCGCGTCCAGTTCGGCCAGCCCGGTTTCGCCATCGCCGACCAGATCTCCAAGGCGCTGCCGCCGCCGATCATGGCCAAGGACATCCCGCTGTCGGGCATCATGGACCCCGATCACGAGCGGTACAAGGAGGCAGCCGAGGTCCGCGAGCTCATCGGCAGCAACCCGGATGTGGCCAAGATCTACGAGACCGCGCGCGGTCTGGAGGGCCTGATCCGCAACGCCGGTGTGCACGCCTGCGCGGTGATCATGTCCTCCGAGCCGTTGATGGACGCGATCCCGGTGTGGAAGCGGCCCCAGGACGGGGCGATCATCACCGGCTGGGACTACCCGTCCTGCGAGGCCATCGGCCTGCTGAAGATGGACTTCCTCGGCCTGCGCAACCTCACCGTCATCGGTGACGCGCTGGACAACATCAAAGCCAACCGCGGCATCGACCTGGACATGGACAACCTGCCGCTGGACGATCCCGCGACCTACGAATTGCTCTCGCGCGGTGACACGCTCGGCGTCTTCCAGCTCGACGGCGGCCCCATGCGCGACCTGCTGCGCCGCATGCAGCCGACCGGCTTCAACGACATCGTCGCCGTGCTCGCGCTGTACCGGCCCGGCCCGATGGGCATGAACGCGCACAACGACTACGCCGACCGCAAGAACGGGCGGCAGCCGATCAAGCCGATCCATCCGGAGCTGGAGGAGCCGCTCAAGGACATCCTCGCCGAGACCTACGGCCTGATCGTCTACCAAGAGCAGATCATGTTCATCGCGCAGAAGGTCGCCTCCTACTCGATGGGCAAGGCCGACGCGCTGCGCAAGGCCATGGGTAAGAAGAAGCTCGAGGTGCTCGAGGCCGAATACAAGGGCTTCCACGAGGGCATGACCGCCAACGGCTTCTCCGAGGCCGCGGTGAAGGCGCTGTGGGACACCATCCTTCCGTTCGCCGGCTACGCGTTCAACAAGTCGCACGCCGCGGGCTACGGCCTCGTCTCGTTCTGGACCGCCTACCTCAAGGCCAACTATCCGGCCGAGTACATGGCGGGCCTGCTCACCTCCGTCGGTGACGACAAGGACAAGGCCGCGGTCTACCTGTCCGACTGCCGCCGTCTCGGCATCACCGTGCTGCCGCCGGACGTCAACGAGTCCGAGCAGAACTTCGCCTCGGTCGGCAAGGACATCCGCTTCGGTCTCGGCGCGGTGCGCAACGTCGGCGCGAACGTCGTCGCCTCGATCATCCAGGCGCGCAAGGAGAAGTCGAAGTTCACCGACTTCTCCGACTACCTGAACAAGATCGACGCGATCGCCGCGAGCAAGAAGGTCACCGAATCGCTCATCAAGGCGGGCGGTTTCGACTCCCTCGGGCATCCGCGCAAGGGTCTGATGCTGATCCACTCGGACGCCATCGATGCCGTGATGGCCACCAAGAAGGCCGAAGCGATGGGTCAATTCGACCTGTTCGGCGGCTTGGACGCGGACGAGTCGGTGACCTCGGTGTTCAACGTGAAGGTGCCCGAGGACGAGTGGGAGTCCAAGCACCGGCTCGCGCTGGAGCGGGAGATGCTCGGGCTGTACGTATCCGGGCATCCGCTCAACGGCGTCGAGCACGTGCTCGCCGCGCAGGCCGACACGCAGATTCCCGCCATCCTGGAAGGCGACATCAAGGACGGCACTCAGGTGACCGTCGGCGGCATCCTGGCCTCGGTGAACCGGCGCATCAACAAGAACGGTCTGGCCTGGGCCTCGGCGCAGCTGGAAGACCTCACCGGTGGCATCGAGGTGCTGTTCTTCCCGCAGTCGTACTCGGTGTACGGGATGGACGTCGTCGAGGACGCCGTGGTGCTGGTCAAGGCGCGCGTCTCGGTCCGCGACGACCGAATCTCGTTGATCGCCAATGATCTCGCCGTGCCCGACCTCTCCGCCGTCGGCGTGGCCAAGCCGCTCGCGGTCACCGTCACCACCCGCATGTGCACACCGGACAAGATCGGCGAACTCAAGCGAGTCTTGTCCAGGCACCCCGGCACGTCGGATGTCCATATCCGGCACGTCGGCGCACGAGACAAGACCACACTGCTGAAACTCGATGAGCGCCTGCGCGTCTCACCGTCGTCGGCGCTGATGGGTGACCTCAAGGCGCTGCTCGGCCCGGGCTGCCTGGCCGGCTGATCGGCGGATTCCGCACGGTCGGGTTCGGGTCGGCGGTCGGGCTGTCCGGCGGTTGTGTGACCCGCAGCGATGCCGGCCCGCTCGCGCCGTCGTCGGGCGGCGTGGGGCCGGTGCGATCGACCCGACGGCGGCGGTGTCGCCGCAATCCGAAAGCAACAGTGTCGCTGATGCGCCGACACCACGGACCCCGCCGGATCCAGCCCGGCCGCGATCAGCCGCCTGTATCGCCGATCGGCCGCGTGCCGGCCTCACGGGCGCTTCGCCGCGGCGTGGAGACGGAACGGCACCCGTCAGGGCGAATGGTCACCGCTCCCGCTGTGAGCGATCACCGTTGAGCGGCAAGGCAAGCTCGTCGAGCGGCGCGGGCCTCGGCGACGAACAGTTCTGGTTGTTCCCACGCGGCGAAATGACCACCGCGCGCGGGCTGTCCCCAGTGCACGATGTTGGTGAAGCGCTTGGCTGCCCAGCGCTGTGACGGGCGGGGCACCTCGGCGGGGAACACGCTGCCGGCGGTCGGCACTGTGATCTGGTCGCCGACCGCGGTGGTGAACCACTCGGTGACTTCGGTGATGCTCTCCCAGTAGAGGCGAGTGGAGGAAGCGCCGGTCGCGGTCACCCAGTAGAGCATCACGTTGTCCAATACCCGGTCGCGGTCCAAGACGGTGTCGAGGTCATCTTCGTGGTCGCTCCAGGTCCAGACCTTTTCCATGATCCACGCGCACAGCGCGGCCGGTGAGTCCAGTAACCCATAACCCAGAGTTTGCGGGCGCGTGGCGTGGACCGCCGAGTAGGCGGATCCGGTGCGGGTGCGTTCCTCGAGATCGCTGAGGGCCCGCCGTTCGGCCTCGGTGAGGTGCGCTTCGTTGTGCTCGGGTGCGGCCAGCGGTGGGATGAGGTGCAGGCCCAGCAGTCTGTGCGGTTGCTGCAACGCGATGCTGGTGGAGATGCTGCTGCCCCAGTCGCTGCCTGCGGCTATGAACTTCTCGTAGCCGAGCCGGGTCGTCAACTCGGCCCAGGCATGTGCGATGCGGTGGATGCCCCAGCCCGGCTCGGTGGGACGACCGCTGAAACCGTAGCCCGGCAGGGACGGCGCGACGACGTGGAACGCGTCGGCGGGATCGCCGCCGTGCGCTGCCGGATCGGTGAGCGGGCCGAGGACTTGCTCGAACTCCAGGAACGAGCCGGGCCAGCCGTGAGTGAGGACGAGCGGGACGGCTTCCGGATACGGAGAACGAACGTGGAGCGCGTGTATCGGCACGCTGTCGATCTCGGTGACGATCTGCGGAATTCGGTTCAGCCGCGCTTCGGTGGCCGACCAGTCGTATTCGTCGGCCCAGTACCGGCACAACTCTCGCAGATACGACAGCGGCACACCTTGGGACCAGTCCGTGACCGGCTCACGCTCCGGCCACCGGGTGCGACGGAGCCGTTCGCGCAGGTCACGCAGATCAGCCTCGGGGATATCGATCCGGTAGGGACGAACGCGGTCGGTCATGGTTGTTCTCTCTGCTCTGCCGGTTGAACGGTTTTCACCAGTCGGCGCGCCAGGCCCAGGTAACGGAGTTCGATCCCGACGCCTCCGGTGCGGGGAATCCGCATCCGAGCGGATCACCACATGAACTCGGCGGCAATGGAACCGACCCTCGTCCATTGTCCAGCCACCCCTCGGCAGCGCGGTCCGGCTCTACGCTCGGTCAGGCCCGCGTTCCATCCGTGCGGTCCGACTACCGGATGCCCGGCGGCCCGAAAGGATCCGTCCGCCGGACACCCTCGGATGCGTTCAGCTCTCGACCGGAAGTCCGGCATCGGTCCAATCCTGGATGCCTTCACGGTACTTCCGGACGTTGGTGTAGCCGAGTGCCTCCAGCTTGGTGGCCACGTGCTGGCTGTTGGCGCAGGCGGCATTCGAGCAGTAGGTGACGATCGCGGCGTCCTTTGCCGGAAGGAGTTGCGGGGCTTTGGTTTCCGCGTCGGCTTCGACCAGGTTGAGCGCGCCGGGAAGATGCGCTTTGGCGTAGTACTCGGCGCCGAGCGCGTCGATGACGGTCACCGAACCCGCCTCGATCTGCTCGGCGAGTTCCTGGCGCGTGATCAGTTCGGTCATGGCAGTGCCTCCTTCAGGGGAAATTTATGTGCGTGCGCACGCTATTATATGTGTGCGTGTGCACGCAACTGGTATGCTTCGATTCGTGCCGAATTCCGTGAGCCGTTCCCACCCGGCCGTCCGCGCGTGGTCCGCGCTGCTTCAGGTACACGCCAAGCTGGTGCCGGAGCTGGACGCGGAACTACGTCGCGCCACCGCGCTGCCACTGACCTGGTACGACGTCCTTCTGGAACTCGACGGACCGCAGGGGCTGCGGGTGAGCGATCTCGGCGAACGGGTCGTGCTGAGCAGGACGCGGGTGAGTCGCCTGGTCGGCGAACTGGAGTCGCACGGCTTGGTGCGCCGTGAGCCCAATCCGGACGACGGGCGTTCAGCGTTCGTGAGCATCACCGAGGCTGGTCGGCAGCGGCTGCGGGAGGCGGCTCCGCACTATCTGGCCGGGATCGAACGCCGGTTCAGCGGCCTCAGCCCGGACGAACTCCGAGCTCTGGCCGGGGCGCTACGCAAGGCGCTGGGCCCAGCCGACCTGTCCGATCCGAAGCGTTAGCGATCCGGTCGCCGCCGTCTCGCGCTGACGCTGCGCGCGGTCCTGCTTCTGTGCTGCTGCCGCCCGGCGCTGACGCCCGATCGGCTGACCGGCGCTCGAAGCCCTCGATCAATCCCTAGCCGACGCCATCGGGCCTCGCGCAGTGGCCGCCCAGGGCCTCGCCGAGGCAGAACGGCTCGAATGCCACAGGCCGCGGCGCGGCTGGGAGCGCACACCGGTGGCATCGAGGTGCTGTGCGCACCGGCCGCTGCGTTGGCGGCGACTTCGAGGCGCTACCCAGCCCGGGTCGACGCGGCGGGTCGTGCGCGGTCAGGAATGGAGCCACTGCTCGATCTGCTCCAGATTCGCGGCGGAGATGACGTCGTCACCGTTTTCGGCGTCCAGCAGCTTCCAGTCGTGCGGTGACACCGGATCGCGCACCAGGAAGTAGCCCGCTCGCGTGGCGCGGTCGGTGAGGTCGCGGAATCGCTCGGAGTTCGGATCCGGTGCGGCCGCTGCGGTTCGATTCATGAGGGATTGCTCCATGGGCGGTGTTGTCGTGCGGAATCCGGCGTGATGCGCCCGGCGGCGACCAACGCGGCGAATGCGGCGCGCTTTCTGGCGCAGTCGTGATCGCGGTGTAACTGCATGGCGTGGTGTGCTGCGGCGACGGTCAGCGGCTGGGCGGGTGCGGCGCATGTCCACGCTTCCGGCCACCGGACCGGGCGCGAATGACTCTGCGAGCGAGTCGGTTTGCGCCGAGGAGCGAATCGGCGCGGCTGATCGGTCGGCCACACGCACCCGACGCCGAGCAGCACAGCGCCACATCCCGCGAATACCGTCACGATGCTCGACAGCAGGGCCCATATCCCCACCCGGCTCACCGCTGGCAGCCGTCGCCGGAACCGGTGCGCAGGTCCTCGGCGAGCTCGTGCAATCCGTCCAGAACCTGCTGGAACGTCCAGAGTTCCGGCGCGGTGTCGGCGTGTGGCAGGTGGCCGGTGTGGTCGGTGGGAAACGCGATACCGCGCCGGTGAGCACGTTCACGCGGGCTCGACTCCTGTGGCACGATCCGGCCGCGCCGTACCAAGGTGTAGAAGGCGACCCACTTCCACGCGCACCGATCGACCCGGCATCCCCGGTGCCGCCGCATAAGCCGGTGCGCCAACTCGACATCAGCCGAGCCGCAGATTCTCGGCGGCGCGACCACCCCGCTGCCTTCCTTCTGATTACGCACGATCTTTCCTATCCCTTCCTGCCCACCCGGGCTGGTGATGTCACGAGTGGCACATGGCTGCGGCATTTCGCGAGTGGGCTCTCCATCATGTGCCGCTGATCTTGAATCTCGGGGCCGTCACGGCTGGTGGTTGACGGGTGCTTGCGTCGCCAGGGTGTTTCGGCCGTGGTGGGTGATTTCGTAACGGTTGATTTGGGGCCCGGTCACGATGAGTTCTTGGCTGACGAGGTTCGCCAGGGCTTGGCGGGTCTTCCATTCGGTGAGACTGGCCGACACTTTGATCTGATATGCGGTGAGCATCCCTCCGTAGCTCAGCACCCGCAGGATTCGGACTTGCGCGGCGGAGAGGCTTCCATGTTGCTGGGCCATGCGCCTATGTTGCAGCACGCGAACAGCATTCAAACGGCTAAAGCGGACGGTCCGAAGAAGTCGGCCATCCGCCCAGAGCCCGGACCGGTCCACAGGTAGTCAGACGTCCGAAACGGACCGACGTTTGGGCCGTTTCGGACCGAGCAGGGAAAAGGGGAGCGATGGGGAAGGACGATCAGCCTGGTTCGACACTGCCGCGTCGGCAGCTCGGCCGGGCGCTGCGGGAGGCGCGCGAAGGTGCCGGGTTCACGCTCGAGCGAGCTGCCCAGCTCATGGAGATGGGCAAGACTTCGGTCGGCAGAATCGAGAAGGGGCAGAACGACAAGGTCAAGCTGCGCGACGTGGAGGCGTTCGGTAAGTTGTACGGACTCGGCTCGGAGCGGATCGAGGAGCTGAAAACCCTTGCACAGCAAACCGCTACAAAGGGGTGGTGGCACGCATCGCATCACCTGATTGCGCCTGTATTCAAAACATATCTCGGGCTCGAATCCGGCGTATCAGATCTGTCGGTCTACCAGTCGATGATTATTCCCGGCTTGCTGCAAGTGGCTGACTACGCGAGGTGTATCGAGCGGCCGTATTACGCGGATGACACGCAAGAAGAACTCGAACGTCGTGTGCTGCTGCGATTGCGTCGAGCGGCGATTCTGACCCGGAAGTACAGCCCGGTCGCAGCCGATTTCGTTGTGCACGAGAGTGTTCTGCATACGATCGTGGGATCGAATGCGGTCATGTCTGCGCAAGCGCGACATATGGCTGACATGAGCACGCTGCCCAATGTTACGTTGCGAATACTGCCGTTCTCGGCTGGTTTTCCGGTGGATGAGGGCCCGGTCCAGCCGTACATCATCCTCAACTTTCCGTTGAGCAGCCGAGAGTTTGGGACGGAGCCACCTGTGGTCTACGCCGAAACCTTCACAGGATCGATGTTTTTCGAGGACAGTATTGATGTGAAACGATATCGCGAGATTCACGAGGCCCTTCAGCGCGCCGCGCTCGAGGAGAAAACGTCGAGAGATCTGCTCAGGCAGATGGCAAGGAGATACGAACAGTGACCATCGGCCTAGATAACGCACAGTGGCTCAAGTCATCGCGTAGCACTTCGGCACACGAATGTGTCGAAGTTGCTTGGCTCGAGGCAGGGCATGTCGGTGTTCGCGATTCGAAGAACCCAACCGGCCCGGCGCTGATCTTCGCGCCGGGCCAGTGGGATGTCTTTGCCTCCGGCATCCGTGACGGGGAGTTCGACCGATCGGCTTGAAGTGGATTCCCACCGCGAACAACAGCGGCCCCGCACCCGAGCAACGCATGGTCGGGCCAGGGCCGCTGACGGAGCTATCAGTTCACCTCCGCCAGGGTCGGGGCAGGTGTGTCGACCGACGCGCGTGAAACCTCCTTGCGGTGCAGCGCGTGGCTGCAAGCGACGACGGTGAGGGCGGCGAGGCCGAGAATCACGCCGATCCAGGCGACCGCCGGGTAGTCGAGGCCCGCGCTGATGGCCAGGCCGCCGAGCCAGGGACCTGCGGTGATGCCTACGTTGAACGAGGAGATGTTGGTGGCTCCCGCCAGGGTGGGCGCGTTGCCCGCGAGGGTGAAGACGCGGCTGTTCAGGGTCGGGTTGATGCCGAAACCGAAGGCGCCCAAAAGGAACGACAGCAGTACGACGGGGGCGATGTGCTCCATCGTGAGGGCGAGTAGCGCCGAGGTGAGCACGCCGCCGGTAATGCCGACGTACAGGCTGGTCAGCGGGTGATTGTCGGCGGTGCGCCCACCGATGACGATGCCGAGGAACGCGCCGAGTCCGTAGATGCCGAGTACCGCCGGAATCCAGCCGTCCGCCATGCCGGTGGTGCGGGACAGCAGAGCGCCGAGGTAGGCGAAGGTGACCATCAGGGCGGCGATCGCGAGCGCGGTGGTGGCATAGGAAAGCCAGAGCGCGGGGCGCATCATCGTGCGCAGTTCGGTGCTCAGGCGTAGCGGCGCGTCGGTCCGTCCGCCGGGGATCTTCGCCAGCACGCCGATCCCGGCCGCCGCCGACAGCAGCGCGACCGCCCAGAACGCCGCGCGCCAGCCGAGCTGTTGTCCGATCACGGTGCCCGCCGGAAGCCCGATGATGATGGCCAAAGTGAGCCCGCCCGCGACGATGCTCATCGCCTTGCCGCGCGCCGTGGCCGGGACGAGACCGATCGCCGTTGTCGCGGCAACCGCCCAGAACCCGGCGTAGACGAACGCGCCGACGACCCGCGTGGCGAACAGCACCCAGTACTCCGAGGTGAGCGCTCCGACGACGTGAGTGCCGACGAACACCGCGAGGAAGGCGAGCAGTGCGGTGCGCCGCGACCACCGCAGTGTCGCCACCGCCAGCACCGGCGCGCCCACCAGCATGCCCAGTGCGAAGCCCGAGATGAGCAGGCCCGCGCGCGGCACGGAGACGCCCAGGTCTGCGGCCATCTCGGTGAGCAGGCCCGCGAGCATCAGCTCCGAGGTGCCCTGGGCGAAGATCGACAGACCCAGGACGTAGATCGCCACGGGCATCGGTACCTCCTTATTTTGTACTGATCTATCCAAAATTAGGGCGCGGCAAGGGCGTCGCCGAAGCCGACAAGTCTCAGAGGGCGTCGAGGGCGGTGGTCGCGATGGCGGCGAGCGTCTCGCGGTCCGCGCCGCCGCGTGCGGCCACCCGCATCCCTCCGATCGTGGCGATCACGAAGTGCGCCAAGGCGGTCGGTTGTTTGTCCGGCGCGATCTCACCGGCGCGCCTGGCCGTCTCGAACACGTCCGTCAGCACGGCGAGTCGTCGCTGGTAATCGGTGGCGAGAACGGCGGCCAGTTCGGGGTCGCGCGGGGCCAGTTCGATCGTCGAGTTGACCACGAGGCAGCCGAGCGGGTCTTCCTCGGGGGCCTCGACGATCTGCCACAGCAGGGCGCGGATCTTGCCGCGCACCCCAGTCTCGCTGTCGAGCAGGTCGAACGTCGCCGCGTTCTTGGCTGTCATGTAGCGGCGCAGGGCGCGGCCGAACAGGTCCCGCTTGCTGGTGAAGGTGTTGTAGATGCTGCTGCGGCCAAGGCCGGTCGCTGCGCAGAGGTCTTCGGTGGAGGTCGCCTCGTATCCCGCGCGCCAGAACGCGTGCATCGCCGCGTCCACCGCGCGGTCCTCGTCGAAGGTTCTGGGTCGTGGCATGGGTTTACGCTAGCACAGTTTTGAACAGCTCGTTCCAATATACTTCGAAGGGCCTTCTGGCCAGCGTTGTTCCGGAGTCCAAGCGGCTGTTAAGCGTCCGATAGGCGGGCTCGCGGATAGTTCTGAGCGAGTCCACTCCAGGAAACGAGGATCATCATGCAAGCCATCCTGCGCACCCTGCGCCTGCTCGTTCTCGGCGTCACGCTGTTCGTGCCCGCGTTCGCCGTCGCGACGGTCGGCGCGGGCGCCGCGAACGCGGGCGCGGTCGAGCTGATCGAGTTCGCGCCGGGAAGCGATCACGCGTCGGTCGGCGGAGCGGTCGTGCGCGGCGACGCCGACACCTACGTGCTCGAGGCGCGGGCGGGGCAGACCCTGACCACCGAACTCACCTCGGTCGAGGGCAACGCGCGGTTCAGCGCCACCGCCCCGGACGGACGAGTGCTGTGCGCCGAGGAGACCGGGAGCCGGATCACCTTGCCGCAGAACGGTTACTACACGATCTCGGTAGCGCCGAGCCGGGGCAACGCGACCTACACCTTGTCGGTGCGCATCGTCTGAGTCCTCAGGGCGACACCGCGACACCGAGCGTCTGGGCGACCAGGAAGCGGGGAGCGTGCTCCCCGTAGAACGACTCGGCGTCGCGGATCTCGAAACCGGCGTCTGTCACCAGGCCGCGAATGTCGCGGTTGAGGTGGCAGCCGCCGAACAGTCGTTTCTGGACCGGGTTCAGCCGGTTCTGCCACGCCCGCACCTTCTCGTCGGGCGCAAGCCCATGCTCGACGAAATGCAAGGTCCCGCCGGGGACGAGCACCCGGCGCACCTCGGTGAGCGCGGCGGCGATGTCGGGGATGGTGCACATCGTCCAGGTCGACAGCGCGCAGTCGAAGGCGTCGTCCGGGAAGGGCAGCGCCTGCCCGTCCAGCCCGGCCCGCTCGACCGGCACGGTGGCGGCGGCGACGCGTTCGCTCGCCAGCCGCCAGCCGAGATCGGCGGGCTCGACCGCGCGCACCGACGCGACCCCCGCCGGGTAGAACGGGACGTTCAGTCCCGAACCGAAACCGAGTTCCACGACCTGTCCGTGCAGTCCGGCACACACCCGCTCGCGCAGCGGAGCCAACTCCCGCAACCCGCAGGACCGGTTGACGATCCGCGGCAGCACATACTCGGCATAGGCACCCACGTCTTCACTCTGACAGGCATCGCCCATTGCGGCCAGGGCTACACAACCCCAGCCCGACAGATTTGCGCGCCTTCGCGGTCCTCTGCTCGACCCGGCCCCAGTGGCTGCACGGGACCGAGGAGGCGGCTCCGGCCAGCCGGTCAGGAAGCCGGGACCGTACGCGCCGCTGCGCCTGGGACTGGTGTCCGTATCGGGCGGACCGGGCGTGCCCGTGGGATGCTGGCGCGGTGACTGTGTTCGAAGTCTGGGCACCGCGGCCGGAGTCGGTGCGACTGGATCTGGAGGGTGTCGTCCATTCGATGACGCGGTCGCCGGATGGGTGGTGGCGCGCCGACGTGCCCGCCGCGAAGGGCGCCAGGTACGGCTTCCTGCTCGACGACGATCCGACCGTGCTGCCCGATCCCCGCTCGCCGCGCCAGCCCGACGGCGTGCACGCCCGCTCGGCGCTGCACACCCTCGATCCGGCGGGGTGGACCGATGCGGCGTGGACCGGTCGGCCGCAGGCCGGGGCGGTCTACTACGAACTGCACATCGGGACCTTCACCCCGGAAGGCACCTTCGACGCCGCGATCGAACGGCTCGACCACCTGGTCGGGCTGGGCGTCACCGTGGTCGAAGTGATGCCGGTGAACGCCTTCGACGGCCCGCACAACTGGGGCTACGACGGCGTGCTCTGGTACGCGGTGCAGGAGAGCTACGGCGGGCCCGACGGCCTGCAACGGTTCGTGAACGCCTGTCATGCCCGCGGGCTCGCGGTCTGCCTCGACGTCGTCTACAACCACCTCGGCCCGTCCGGGAACTACCTGCCGCGCTTCGCGCCCTACCTGACCGAGGGCCGCAACACCTGGGGGCAGAGCCTCAATCTCGACGGCCCGCAGTCCGATCACGTGCGCGGGTACGTCATCGACAACGCGGTGCGCTGGCTGCGCGATTTCCACATCGACGCGCTGCGCTTGGACGCGGTGCACGCCCTGGTCGACCGCACCGCCACCCACCTGCTGGCCGAACTCGCCGTCGCGACCGAGCGCCTGGCCACCCATGTCCGCAGGCCGCTGACGCTCATCGCGGAGAGCGATCTCAACGATCCGAAGCTGATCACCCCGCGCGCGGCGGGCGGCTACGGCCTGACCGCGCAGTGGAACGACGACCTGCACCACGCCGTGCACACCGCGGTCTCCGGTGAGCGGCAGGGCTATTACGCGGACTTCGGTTCCTTGCGCTGCCTGGCCCACACGTTGAAGCACGGGTTCTTCCACGCCGCAACGTATTCCAGTTTCCGTGGCCGCACGCACGGCCGCCCGATCGATCGCAGCCTGATCCCGGGCAGCGCGCTGCTGGCCTACACCTGCGATCACGACCAGATCGGCAACCGGGCGCTTGGCGAGCGCCCGAGCGCCTATCTCACCGACGGCCAGCTCGCGATCAAGGCCGCCCTGGTGCTGTGCGGACCGTTCACGCCGATGCTGTTCATGGGGGAGGAGTGGGGCGCCCGCACACCGTTCCAGTTCTTCACCTCGCACACCGACCCGGATGTCGCCGCCGCCACCGCATCCGGGCGCAAGAAGGAGTTCGCCCAGCACGGCTGGCCCGAGGGCGAGGTGCCCGACCCGCAGGATGTGAAAACGTTCCTGCGCTCCAAACTCGATTGGACGGAAGCCGACGAGCCGGGCCACGCCCGGCTGCTGTCGTGCTATCGCGCCCTGCTCGCCCTGCGCCGCGCTCGTGCGGAGCTCAGCGATCCCTGGTTGACCCACGTTTCGGTGGACTACGACGAGTCCGCGCGGTGGATCGTCGTGCGCCGGGGCACACTGGCCCTGGTGTGCAACCTCGGCGAGGACCAGGTCGCGGTGCCGATCGCGGGCCTTCCGCTGCTGTCCTGGGAATCCCCGACGATCGGCCGTTCCGCCACAACCGTTCCCGGCCACTCGTTCACCCTGCTGGAGACGGCGCCGCCCGGCCCGCGCTGAGCGCGTGGAACCCCAGCTCGCGGCGGCCTTTCGGGCACTCGCCCGGTAACGGGCGTACAACTGTCCGAGACAGGTACTTTGCCGGAATCGTCCCATGCCATTACCGTGGAGAGATGAGCAACGTCGCTTCCGGGGACTTTGCGGTTCTTCCCCCGGGGATGGGTGGCAGCGCTGCCGCCGAATTCGCACCGTTCGTGCGCGCTTTCGCACGGGCGTTCGGCAATCGCCGGGGCGCGGGGGCGGCGTTCACGCTGCACCGGCACGGAGAGCCGCTGGTGGACATCTGGGTCGGCTCCGGCGGTGACGTTCCGTGGACCAGGGACACCGGCACGATCATCTTCTCGGCCACCAAGGGGATCGCGGCCACCGTCGTGCACCGTCTCGCCGACCGCGGGTTGCTCGATTACTCCGCTCCGGTCGCGGAGTACTGGCCGGAGTTCGGCGCCAACGGCAAGCACAAGATCACCATTCGTCATCTGCTCACCCACCGGGCGGGACTGTCCGCGCTGGCCCCGATCGCCACCGGCGGCCTGGCCGACGTGCTGGACCACGAACTCATGGAACAGCGCCTGGCCGCGGCCAAGCCCGACCGCCTGCTCGGCGTTCCCACCTACCACGCGCTCACCTTCGGCTGGCTGGTCGGAGGCTTGACGCGCGCGATCACCGGCACCGGCCTGGCCGAGCTGATCCGCACCGAGGTCGCCGAGCCGCTCGGCATCGAGGGGCTGCACCTGGGCAGGCCGCCCGCCGGTGCGCCGATCACCTACGCCCCGCTGGCGGGCACCCAGCTGAGTGCGCTCGGAAAGCCGCTCGGCGCCGCGGTTCTCGGCCGTAGCCACCGGATTCCCGGCGCGCTGGGTGCCGCCACCCGCTGCCTGTTCCTGCCCGGTCTGGAAGGCATCCTCGAGGGCGTCAGCCCGCCGATCCTGGACACCGAACTCGGTGCGGGCAACGGTGTGGCCACCGCGCCGGCACTGGCCACGATGTACGGCGCGCTCGCGGGCGACGGCACCGTGGCCGACCACAGGTACCTCGGCCGCCGCACCATGAAGGCGCTGCGCCGCGTCGAGACCTACCAGCCCGATCGCGCGCTGTTCTACCTGCCGATGATGTGGCGTCTGGGCTACCACTCGCTGCCGATGCCGGGCGCCCACGCCGGGTTCGGGCACATCGGCCTCGGCGGCTCCTTCGGCTGGGCCGAACCTCGGCTGGGCCTGTCGGTCGGCTTCGTGCACAACCGGCTCTCCGTCGCGCAGCTCAGCTACGACCAGTCGGCGGCGTTCTGGTTGCTGCCGCTCATGCTGAACTGCCTGCGTTCGTCCCGCCGCCGGATCCCGGCCGCGCAGACGCCCAAGGCCGCGTGACGCGTCGAGTTTCGGCTGCGCAGAC
>NZ_JBFAXY010000012.1:132066-206866 GCF_040681035.1 Nocardia sp. NPDC051911 | reverse complement strand
CGCGTAAGGCCACGTGGCACGTCGGATCCCGGCTGCGCGGAGGCTCGAGGCTGCGTGGCATGTCGGATTGCGGTCGCGCGGAGGCCCGAGGCTGCATGGCACCTCGGATCCCGGCTGCGCAGAGGCCCGAGACTGCGGGACGCGTCGGATTTCGGCTGCGCAGACGCGTAAGGCCACGTGGCACGTCGGATCCCGGCTGCGCGGAGGCTCGAGGCTGCGTGGCATGTCGGATTGCGGTCGCGCGGAGGCCCGAGGCTGCTTGGCACGTCGGATCCCCGCTGCGCGGAGGCCCGAGGTTGCGTGACCGTCGGATGCTGGCTGCACAGACGCCCAAGGCCACGTGACACGTCGGATCCCGGCTGCGCGGAGGCCCGAGCGTGACATGTCGGATTGCGGTCGCGCGGAGGCCCGAGCGTGACATGTCGGATTGCGGTCGCGCGGAGGCCCCAGGCTGCGTGGCAGTCGGATACCGGTCGGTCAGACGCCCGAGGCCGCCTGACCGCCGGAGTCGGGCTCAGGTCAGGTAGCGGTAGGCCGGTGAATCGGGCTCGAGGCGCTCGCACTGGATCGGGGAGTGGTGCATCCGTTCCAGCAGCGGCGCCAGCCCGTCGGGGGCGCCCAGTTCGATGCCGACCAGCGCCGCGCCCGTCTCCCGGTTGTTGCGCTTGACGTACTCGAACAGCGTGATGTCGTCTTCCGGGCCGAGCACCTCGTTGAGGAAGCGGCGCAGCGCGCCGGGTTCCTGCGGGAAGTCCACCAGGAAGTAGTGCTTGAGCCCGCTGTGCACGAGCGAGCGCTCGATGATCTCGCCGTAGCGGGAGACGTCGTTGTTGCCGCCGGACACCAGGCACACCACCGTGGAGCCCGGCTCCACGGTGATCTCCGCCAGCGCCGTCGTGGTGAGCGCGCCCGCGGGCTCGGCGATGATGCCCTCGCTCTGGTACAGGTCGAGCATGGTCGTGCAGATCGCGCCTTCGTCGACCTGCATCATCTGGAAAGTGCCCGCGCCCCTGGGGGATTCGGTGGTGGTCAGCAACGGCAGCGAGGCGTGCGAAACCACGCGCCCGCCGAATCCGGACACCGCCGCGTACGGCACGGCGCCTACCCGGCGGACCGCGGCGCCGTCGACGAACGGATCGATCTCCGGCAGCGTGACCGGGCCGCCCGCCACCAGAGCCGCGGTCATCGAGGCCGCGCCCGCGGGCTCCACGCCCAGGATGGCGGTGCGCGGGGATCGGGCGCGCAGGTAGGTGCCGATGCCCGCCAGGCAGCCGCCGCCGCCCACCGGCACGATCACCAGGTCGGGCGTGGTGGGGAGCTGCTCCAGGATCTCCGCGGCGATGGTGCCCTGACCGGCCGCGGTGCGGGTGTCGTCGAACGGCGGCACCATGGTCGCGCCGGTGCGCTCCACGTCGGCCGCGGCGGCCGCGGCGGCGGCGTCGTAGGTCTCGCCGACCGCGATGAGCTCGACGAACTCCCCGCCGTGCACCCGGATGCGGTCACGCTTCTGCTTCGGCGTCGTGGTCGGCACGTAGATGCGGCCCTTGATCCCCATCGCCTGGCAGGCGAACGCGACGCCCTGCGCGTGGTTGCCCGCGCTGGCCGCGACCACGCCGGCGGCGCGTTCCCGCTCGGTCAGCTGGACCACGAGGTTGTAGGCGCCGCGCAGCTTGTAGGAGCGGACCGCGCTGAGATCTTCGCGCTTCAGATAAACGTTCGCCCCGGTCAGCTTGGACAGCCGCTCGCTGCGCTGCAGCGGGGTCGGATCAATGACGTCGGCAATTCGCTTGGCGGCAGCATCGATCTCGTCCGCGGTGAGGGCGGGACGAGAAGCGGTCAGTGCGTCGAGGACATCAAGCGGATCGGACACCCCGAATATGCTGCCACCCGCCGCGGCGGCGAGCTGCGGCGGGTGGCGGTGACACGCGGGCTACCTGCGCAGAAGCTACTGCGGGGTGAGAACGAAGACGGGGATCTGACGATCGGTCTTGGTCTGGTAGTTCGCGTAATCCGGCCACACCTCGACCGCGCGCTCCCACCACTGCGCCTTCTCGTCGCCGAACACCTCGCGGGCGGTGTAGTCCTTGTTGACCGTGCCGTCGCGCAGTTCGACGTGCGGTTCGGCCTTGATGTTGTGGTACCAGACGGGATGCTTCGGCGCGCCGCCCAGCGAGGCCACCACGGCGTACTCGCCGTCGTGCTCCACCCGCATCAGCGGCGTCTTGCGCAGCTTGCCGCTCTTCGCGCCCTTGGTGGTGAGCAGGATGATCGGCACACCTTGCAAGGTCGCGCCCTCGGTGCCGCCGGAGTTCTCGTACTTCTCGGCCTGTTCGCGGGCCCAGTCGGATGTACTCGGTTCGTATTCACCTGTCAGTGGCATATCTGCGGCAACGCCGCGGCGATTACTTGTGTTCCCGGCGACAAAAAGTTCGCTGGCCCGAACTTCCAATTCCGACTACCCTGAGGAGATGGCGGTCGTTCACTCTTCGGCGCGCGGCACCACGATCGACATCGCGGGTAGCGCGTGGCCGGTATACAAGCTCGACGCACTGGTCGTCGGCTTGGTGACCTGCCTCGTCCTGGCCCTGATCACCGGATCGCTGCAACTCGCGGTACTCGTCGCGGCAGCGCTCGGCGCGGCGCGGTGGCTGATCGGCATGGCGGTCGCGGGTCTCGGCGAGGGGCCCGGCGGCACGCCGTAGCGCGCCCCGCATTAACGCTTCCCCGCCGCGGGCGATGAATTCGAGTAGTCGAATACGCGGGTTTCGGTGGGATGCCGGCGGGAGGATCAGCGCATGAAACGTCTGGTTGTGTGTTGCGACGGCACCTGGAAGGCCGAATCGAGCAGCACGGTTTCGAACATAGTCAAGATCGCGCAGACGATCCGGTTCGATGCGCCCGGACCGGCGGGGGAGACGATCCAGCAGTGGGTCACCTACGTCTCCGGCCCAGGTGCCCGCGGATTCCTCAGCGATCGCCTGATGGGCGGCGCCTTCGGACTCGGACTCGAGGCGAACCTGTCGTCCGCCTACTGGCATCTGGCCTTGAACTGGGAGAAGGGCGACGAAATCTACATCTTCGGCTTCAGCCGCGGCGCCTTCACCGCCCGCAGCCTGGCCGGCCTGATCAACCGTGTCGGGATCATGACCCCCGAAGCGATGATCGAAGGCAAGTACCCCGACGCCCTGAACATCTATCGGCAGCGACCGCCCGCGCCGACGCGGGAGAACCCCGATCCGGCCGAGCCCGAGCAGTGGCAGGAATTCCGCCGGAAGCATTGTCACCGAGCGAAGATCGATTTCCTTGGCGTGTTCGACACCGTCGGCGCGCTCGGCGTCCCTGGCATCACCTCCCTGCGGCACCGCTTCCACGACGTCAAACTCTCCCGGCACGTGCACTGCGCCCGCCAGGCGCTGGCCATCGACGAGCGGCGGCGCAACTTCGAACCGGCCGTGTGGGAGGTGCCGGTCGAACCGACGGTGAAGTACCGGCGCGGCTTCGAGCGAGTCAAGCAGGTGTGGTTCCCCGGCGTGCACAGCGACATCGGTGGCGGCTACACCGAATGCGGCCTGTCCGACATCACGCTGCAGTGGATGGTCCGCGAGGCGGAGTCGGTCGGGCTGGCCTTCGACCGGGACCGGCTGGCGGCGCTGTCGAAGCGCTGCGACCACACCGACGGCGACCACATGCGGCTGCACGATTCCCTGAGCATCGGCTACCGCGTCCTGAACGTGGTTCGGACGCTGCGTAATCCGCGCAGTCGCCGGTTCCACTGGGATTCCTGGCGCCGGATGTCCATGCCCACCGATCAGGGCGTGCGGTTGTCCGCGAGCGCGCAGGACGCGCTGGACTACCATCCCGCGAATCTGCGACGCTGGCGCGAAGAACTGGGCGGTGTGATCCCGGAAGCCGCTTTCGAGCAGATCCGCGGGGTGTTCTCCAAGAAACTCGAGCAGGCGGGCGCGCCCGTGCCCGAGCCGTCAGCGCACCAGCAGCGCGACCGGCAGCCTGGCGAACATCTTCTCGAGCCTGGCCCGGCCCTGGAAGGTGTGGCCGGTCAGCCGGTCTGTCCAGCTGCCCGCGGGTAGGTCGATGAACGTATCGCTCCAGCCGGTCTCGGCCAGGCTCACGCTGTGGCGGGTGGCGGCGACGATGACCTCGGGGGCCTCGCCCGCGCGGCCGCGGGCGTAGGACACCACCTTGGACGCGTGGTCGCCGGTGGCGAACAGCGGCCGGTACGTGCCGCCGACGAAGCATTCGGGACGTTCGCGGCGCAACCACAGCGCGTAGGCGACGATCCACATCTTCGCCGCGCCGGTGGTGTCCAGCGCGGGCGTGCCGGTGAGCGATTGCAGCATGCCCGCACGGGCGGCGAAGTCCACCGGCCTGCGGTTGTCCGGGTCGACGAGGGAGTCCTCCCACAGCTCGCAGCCCTGGTAGACGTCCGGGATGCCCGGCCCGCACAGCTGTAAGAGCTTCTGCGACAAGGCGTCCGACCAGGCGTGCGGGGCCAGTTCGTGCACCAGGTCGCCGAGTTCGGAGCCCACCGGGCCATCGATCACCGTGTCCAGCCACGCGTGCACCGCGGCCTCGAACTCGGCGTCCGGCTCCTCCCAGGAGGTCTTGCTGTTCGCCTCCCGCATCGCCTTCTCGGCGAACGCGTGCACACGCTCACGCAGGCCGGGCACCGATGCGGCCGGTCGCCCGTCCGCGGGCCACACCCCGAACATGTTCTGCAGCAGGAACAACGCCGTCGCACCGTCCGGCGCGGGGGCGGTCTCCAACCAGGAGTCGACGTTGCGCGCCCAGGTCTCCGCGGCCTGGGACAGCACGCCGATGCGGGCGCGCACGTCCTCGCCGCGCTTGGTGTCGTGCGTGGACAGCGTCGTCAGAGTGGCGGGCCAGCGTTGCGCGCGCTGGCTGTTGGACAGGTGGAACTCGTTGAGCGAGTGGCCGAAGCGCGCCGGGTTGCCGCCGACCTCCTGCAACGAGACCAGCCGCGCGGCCTGATAGAACATGGTGTCCTCGACCGCCTTCGCGGTCACCGCGCCGCAGACCTGGCTGAAGCGCATCGCCGCGGCCCCGTCGGCGGCCAGCGCCGCGACCAGGACCGCCAGCGGCGCGGTGAGTTCGTTGTTGCGCTTCTCCACCTCGGCGATCACCGCGCCCGTCATCCCGGACAGCGGCGCGTAGTCGGCCCGGTAGACCGGCATGAACGCCAGCACCTCGATGGTGGCGTTGGTCAGCGCCATGGTGTCGAAACTCTCGGCGTTCGCGTCCTGTTTGATCGCGGCCACCAGCCGCCGGACCTCCGGTGTCAGAATGGTTTCCGCGACCGCGCGCTTGATCCGGTGTTCGGTCTCGCCGATCCAAGCCCGGTCGCTGCCGTGCCCGGCCACCCGGCGCGAGAGTTCGGTGAGCGCGTGCTCCCCGCGCGGATCGATCAGCACGCCGCCGAAGTCGGCCAGCGCCTCGTAGCCGGTGGTGCCGTCGATGGGCAGCGTCGCGTCCAGCGGCTCGCGGTTGGCCAGGATCTTCTCCACCAGCAACAGCCGGTGCGGGCCGATCAGTCTGCGCAGCCGGGTGAGGTAACCGGCGGGATCGGCCAGACCGTCCGGATGGTCGACCCGCACGCCGTCGATCAAGTCGTGCTCGCACCACGCGGCGAGCTCGCGGTGGGTGAGCTCGAAGACCTCCGGGTTCTCCTGACGGATCGCGGCCAGGCTGCTCACCGCGAAGAAACGCCGATAGGTGCACAGCCCGGCCTTCCAGCTCACCAACCGGTAGTGCTGTTTGTCGTGGATGCGCAGGGCGTTGTCGCCGTCGGTGCCGGGCGCGATCGGGAAACGCAGATCGTGCAGCGCGAGCATCGGCTCGGCGCCGGTGCGGTCCACGGTCAGGGCGGCCGGGTCGTTCTCGCTCTGCAACACCGGCAGCGCCAGCCTGCCGCCCGCGCCGTTGCCGGGGCTCCAGTCGATGTCGAAATACGGCGCGAACCGCGACTCCTGGCCATTCCGCAGCACGTCCCACCACCAGGCGTTCTGTCGCGGATCGGCGACGCCGACGTGATTGGGCACCAGGTCGACGATCAGTCCCATGCCGCGGCTGCGCACCTCGTCGGCGAGTGCCTTGAGCCCCGTCGGCCCGCCGAGGGCGGCGGAGACCGTGGTCGGGTCGGTGACGTCGTAACCGTGCGTCGAACCGTGCGCCGCGGTCAGGATCGGCGACAGGTACAGGTGCGAGATGCCCAGCTGCTGAAGGTATTCCGCGATGGCGCGGGCCTCGGCGAAGGTCAATGCGTCCGGTCGCAGCTGTAGCCGGTAGGCGCTGCGGATCGTCGTCTGGCGGGCGGGCTTGCGTCGGAGGGACACCGGGTCGGTCACGTGCATCTCGGTGGGATCGGGTGCGTTCATCGGCATTCGGGTCAGGCGGCCTGGCGGAGGACGAGGAGACAGCGAGCTTCGACGGTGACGGCCGCGCCGCCGGGATACCTGGCGTCGGTCATGCCGGTCGGGGTCGAGCAATCCAGTGCCACCGACCATTCCGCGCCGTCGCCGGTGCTCGGTAGCACGAAGTCGATAGCCGCGTCGTGGGCGTTGAAACACAACAGGAACGAGTCGTCGGTGATCCGCTCGCCTCGCGGGCCCGGCTCGGGGATCGCCTCGCCGTTGAGGTAGACCGCCAGCGACTTGCCGAATCCGCTATCCCAGTCCGCCCCGGTCATCTCCTCGCCGGACGGGGTGAGCCAGGCGATGTCGCGGGCGTTGTCCGCCGAACGGACCGGGCCGCCCGCGAAGAAGCGACGGCGCCGGAAGACGGGGTGCCGGGTGCGCAACGCGACCACCGCGCGGGTGAACTCCAGCAGATCGGCGTTCTTCTCCCGCAGCGACCAGTCCATCCAGGCCAGCGGCGAGTCCTGGCAGTAGACGTTGTTGTTGCCGTGCTGGGTGCGGCCCATCTCGTCGCCGTGCGCCAGCATCGGCACACCCTGGCTGAGCATGAGCGTGGCCAGCAGGTTGCGGCTCTGCCGGTCGCGCAGGGCGAGGATGTCCTGGTCGTCGGTCGGGCCTTCGACACCGCAGTTCCAGGAGCGGTTCCAGCTCTCGCCGTCGCGGTTGTCCTCGCCGTTGGCCGCGTTGTGTTTCTCGTTGTAGGACACCAGATCCCGCAGCGTGAACCCGTCGTGCGCGGTGACGAAGTTGATGCTCGCGCTCGGCCTGCGGCCGGTGGCCTCGTACAGGTCCGAGGAACCGGTGAGCCGAGAGGCGAACTCGCCCAGCGTCGCCGGTTCGCCGCGCCAGTAGTCCCGCACGGTGTCGCGGTACTTGCCGTTCCACTCCGTCCACAGGCCGGGGAAATTGCCCACCTGGTAGCCGCCCTCGCCGACGTCCCACGGTTCGGCGATGAGTTTGACCTGGCTCACCACCGGATCCTGCTGCACCAGGTCGAAGAACGTCGACAGCCGGTCCACGTCGTGCAGTTCCCGCGCCAGCGTCGCGGCCAGATCGAAGCGGAAGCCGTCGACGTGCATCTCCAGGATCCAGTAGCGCAGGGAGTCCATGATCAGCTGCAAGGTGTGCGGGTGGCGCACGTTGAGACTGTTTCCGGTGCCCGTGTAATCCATGTAGTGCGAAGGATCGTCGTCGACCAAGCGGTAGTAGGCGGCATTGTCGATGCCGCGGAAGCAGATCGTGGGGCCGTTGTGGTTGCCCTCGGCGGTGTGGTTGTAGACGACGTCGAGGATCACCTCGATGCCCTCGGCGTGCAGCGCGCGCACCATCGCCTTGAACTCGGTGACCGCCGACCCGGCGCGATCCATCGTCGCGTACTCGCTGTGCGGCGCGAGGTAGCCGAAGCTGTTGTAGCCCCAGTAGTTCCGCAGTCCCTGATCCAGCAGCACGCGGTCCTGCAGGAACTGGTGCACCGGCATCAGTTCGATCGCGGTGACCCCCAACCCCTTCAGATGGTCGACGACCGCCGGGTGCGCGATGCCGGAATAGGTGCCGCGCAATTCCTCGGGCACCTCGGGATGCGTCATCGTCATGCCCTTGACGTGCGCCTCGTAGATCACCGTCTCGTGGTACGGCCGGTTGGGCGGCCGGTCGGCGCCCCAGTCGAAGTACGGGTTGATCACCACGCCGGTCATGGTGTGGCCGAGCGAGTCGAGCCCGTGGGTGTAGAGCGAGGGGTGATCGTCGAAGTCGCCGTCGAAAGCCTTGCCGTACGGATCGAGCAGCAACTTGCTCGGGTCGCAGCGCAACCCCCGGTCGGGGTCGTATGGGCCGTGCACGCGGAATCCATAGCGCTGACCAGGGTCGATTCCGGGCAGGTAGGCATGCCAGACGTACCCGTCCACCTCATCGAGCGCGATCCGGTTCTCGGCTCCGTCGGCGTCGATCAGGCAGAGTTCGACCGCGTCGGCGACCTCGGAGAACACCGAGAAATTGGTGCCTGCGCCGTCGTAGGTGGCCCCGAGGGGATAGGCGGTGCCGGGCCAGACACCCAGAGGTGCCGCGTCACCGGGCGCTGCGTCGGGCTGAGCCATGGCAACGACAGTAGCGTCAGCCGGGCGTCCAGCGGTGCGGGTGGTTGTGGGTGACCGGATCGGACGAGGTCGGAGGCATTTTTCGCGCCATCGGGGGAATGGTGCGAGCACCGAGCACGGCCCGCGGTGGCAACGCCGCGCAGTCTCGCGGCACAGCACGGGCGAACGGACCCAACGCCGCGTCGGCCTTGCCCCGAGCGGGGCGCGGTGGTCGCGAGCTCATCCGTAGCGGCGGTCGCGATGACGCGAGCCCTCGCCGGACGCGTCCGAGGTGCCGCGGCACGCGGTGCGTTGATACGGATCACTGACGGCCCGGCACGCGGTGCGTCGATACGGATCACTGACAGCGACGGGCCGTGTGGTGCTCGACATAGCGGAAGCGCATGCGACCCGGCGCATCGTGTGGCGGCTCGTGAGCGGGCGCGCGGCTCACTTCGCGGATGTGAGCGACCGCCGCCAGGTCTGGCCGACCAGGTCGTGCCCCCAGCTGTGATGCGGGCTCTGGTCGACGAGCTCGAATCCCGCGCGCTGGTAGACGCGCCGCGCGGCGGTGAGCACGTCGTTGGTCCACAGCACGATCTCCCGGTAGCCCGCCGCCGTGGCGAATCGCAGGCATTCGTCCACCAGCGCCGAGCCGACGCCGAGACCGCGGACGGTCGGCTCGACCAGGAGCAACCGCAGGCGCGCGGTGGTGTCGTCCTCGCGAACGCAGAAGACGCTACCCACCGGGCGGCCGTCGGATTCCGCGATCCAGGCGCGCTCGCGCTGCTCGTCGCGGGAAGTCAGATAGTCGGCCACGATGCGCACGATCAGTTCCTCGTAGGTCGCGTCCCAGCCGTATTCGTTCGCGTAGAGCTCGGCATGACGCTGGATCACCCAGCCGTAATCACCGGAGCGCGGGCGTCGCAGCGAGAAAGCAGGTGCGTCGGCGGGCCGGTCCAAAATCTGCTGAATGGTTCGCATCGCCGTGATCAGGCGCGCGCGGGTCGCTTGCGGCTGCGCGTCGAGCAGCGCGCCCACTTCGTCGCTGGAGCGCTGATCGAGCGTCGCGAAGATCTCCCTGCCCCGATCGGTCAGCCGGACCTCCTGGCGGCGGCCGTCACTGCCGGAGCGGTTGCGCCGCACCAGGCCGGACTGCTCGAACCGGGCCAAAATGCGGCTGAGGTAGCCCGCGTCCAGGTCGAGGGCGTGGCGTAGCGCGACCACTTCGGTGGCGTCGGACGCGGCCAGCTCGAACAGTATCCGCGCCTCGGTGAGCGAGTAGCGGCTGTCGTGCAGTCCTTCGCGCAGCACGCCGATCACGCGCGTGTAGTGGCGGTTGAACTCGCGGACGGCGGCGATGTCGGCGGGGGCGGCAGCGGTCACGGCGGCTCCAATCTTTGACTTTGTCAAAGAATATTCCGCCGCGACGCCACCGGGCTGGGAAACGGCCGAACTCGGCCCACCCTTGCGAACCCGACCAGCTCGGGTGCTAACTTGAACGGTGTTCAAGCCGCTCCGGGGCGACCCGGGCCGTGACGCGAGGATTCCTGTGGCACTGACCCCCGACCAGATCACCGCCCTCGACGCCGAGCACGTCTGGCATCCGTACGGCGGCTTCCCCGCGACGACCGAACCGCTGGTGGTGGCCGCCGCCGCGGGGACCAGGCTGACCCTGGCCGACGGACGCGAGCTGGTCGACGGCATGAGTTCCTGGTGGGCCGCCATCCACGGTTACCGGCACCCGGTGCTCGACGCCGCGCTGGTCGACCAGTCGCGGCGGATGAGTCATGTGATGTTCGGCGGGCTCACCCACGAGCCGGCGGCCCGGCTGGCCGAGCTGCTGGTCGAATCGACACCGGCCGGGCTGGACAAGGTGTTCCTGTGCGACTCCGGCTCGGTGTCGGTCGAGGTCGCCGTGAAGATGTGCCTGCAGTACTGGCGTTCGCTGGGCAAGCCGGAGAAGCGGCGGCTGCTCACCTGGCGCGGCGGCTACCACGGCGACACCTTCACCCCGATGAGCGTGTGCGACCCCGAGGGCGGCATGCACTCGCTGTGGACCGACATCCTGGCGAATCAGCTGTTCGCGCCGATGCCGCCGAGCGAGTACCACCCGGAATACACGGCGGAACTGGAGCGCATGATCGCCGCGCACGCGGGCGAACTCGCGGCGGTCATCGTGGAGCCGATCGTCCAAGGGGCGGGCGGGATGCGCTGGCATCATCCCGGCTATCTCGCCGACCTGCGCAGGTTGTGCGACGAGCACGGGGTGCTGCTCGTCTTCGACGAAATCGCGACCGGATTCGGCCGCACCGGAACGCTTTTCGCGGCCGACCTGGCCGGGGTGAGCCCGGATGTGATGTGCGTGGGCAAGGCGCTGACCGGCGGTTACCTCACCCTGGCCGCCGCGCTGTGCACCACGCGGATCGCCGAGACGATCAGCGCGGCGCACGGCGGGCTCATGCACGGCCCCACGTTCATGGGCAACCCGCTGGCCTGCGCGGTCGCCGTCGCGTCGATCGAGTTGCTGCGCTCGCGCGACTGGCGCGGCGAGGTGACCCGGATCGAAGCGGAGCTGGCTGCGGGCCTGGCCCCGGCGCGCGAGCTGCCGGGCGTGATCGAGGCGCGTGTGCTCGGTGCGATCGGTGTGGTCGAGCTGGACCACCCGGTCGACATGCGCGCCGCGACCGACGCCGCGGTGGCGGCCGGGGTGTGGCTGCGTCCGTTCCGCAACCTCGTCTACACCATGCCGCCGTTCATCAGCACGTCCGGCGACATCGCCACGATCACCGCCGGCATGCGCGCCGCGGTCGCCGCGGGGATCGGTCGGTGACCGGTCAGGCGATCCAGGGCGGGACGATGGTGCCGTCGCTGTCCGGTGTGCCTGCCCGCGCCCCCGCGGGCGCGGTGACGATGGCGGTGAAGCCGTCGCCGGTGTGCACCTGTCGCAGCGTGTTCGGCGGGAGGATCACCGTATCCCCTTCGGCCGCGGTGAGTTCCGTGCCGTCGAGCGTGACGTCGAGCCGTCCGGCGAGGACGGTCCAGATCTGCTCGGCGTCGATGAAGTGCAGCGGTCCCGCGGTGTCGGCGGGCACCTCGACCCGCCACAACGCGAGTCCGGAGCCGCCCTGGGTGGGGGAGGCGAGCGTGGTCATGACACCGCCAGGGGTTTCGGTGCGGCGGGTGTCGGAGTGTCGGATGACGGTCATCTGGCTACCACCTCTATAATAGACAACATGGTTGTCTATATAGTCAACGAGGTTGTCCATCATGTCAAGTGACAGGGGTGGCTATGAGCTGCCGCTGCGCATGCTGCTCGGCTTCCGGGCTGTGATCGACGAGGTGCACGCGGATCTGGCCGAGCACGGTCACGCCGAGTTGCGGCCGATGCACGGCTTCGTCTTCCAGGCGATCGGCCGCGCGGGCGGGCCGCACGGTTGCACGGCCGCCGACCTGGGGCGCGCGCTCGGTGTCTCGAAACAGGCCGCGGGCAAGCATATCGAGGCGTTGGAGCGGCTGGGCTACCTTCGCCGCGGGCACGATCCGTCCGACGCGCGGCGCAAGGTCTACACGCTCACCGAACGCGCCGATGACGTGCTGACCCGATCGGCGCGAACGTTCGACCGGATCCACGATCGCTGGTCGGAACTGCTCGGCGCGGATCGGCTGGCCGACCTGGAGCGCGATCTGCGCTCGCTGACGCCCGGCGAGGTGTTCCGGCTGGATACGCCGAACTGGTTCACCGGTCCGTGAGCCGATCGGACGAATTAGGGCGGCCGTCGGCGAGGTCGGGACGATCGCTGTCGGACAGCATCTCCCACACCCGGAAGATGCAGTGGTAGTCGTCCGACCAGCCGCGCACCATCAGTAGATAGGTGTCACCGTCGCGGAGCACGACGCGGCGACCGCGCAGCTTGGGATGCTCCGGGGTGTAGGTGGGCAGCACTCCGGCCAGTTTCGCCAGCGCTTGTGCGCGCGTGCCGACCACTTCCGTCAGGATTCGGGGTGACCAGCGCTTGTGATCGCCCGAGCCCGTTGTTTCCTCGACGACTATCGCCCACCGCGGCATCCGGCCGTGTACCTCCCGGTGCAGCTTGTCACCGCGGGCCGGTGACACCACCAACGATGGGCTCAACGGTACCAGCGGACCTGCGGGAGAGTGCCCTGAACGGTGTTCAAGTATGCTTCGGAGCTGTGACTACCGATCCGTTGAGCTGGTTGGACGAACGCGCTTCCGCGCGCGTGGCCGCGGGACTGCGCCGCGAGCTGCGGCCGCGCGCCCCGCAGGCGCCGTCGATCGATCTCGCCTCCAACGACTATCTCGGCCTGGTGCGCCACCCCGAGGTGATCGAAGGCGCGATCGAGGCGGTGCGCCGCTGGGGTGCGGGGTCGACCGGGTCGCGGCTGGTCACCGGCACCACCACCGAGCACGAACTGCTGGAGACCGAGTTGGCCGAATTCGTCGGCGTCGAAGCGGGACTCGTGTTCGCCTCCGGATACGCGGCCAACCTCGGCGCGGTGACCGCGCTGGCCGGGCGCGGTTCGCTGGTGATCTCCGACGCGGGCAGCCACGCCTCGCTGGTGGACGCGTGCAGGCTCTCCCGCGCCAGGGTGGAGATCGCGCCGCATCGCGACGTCGCGGCGGTGGAGCGGCTGCTGTCGGAGCGCGTCGAGGAACGTGCGCTGGTGCTAACGGATTCGGTGTTCAGCGCCGACGGCGATCTCGCGCCGTTGACCGAACTGCACCGGGTGACCAGGGCCAACGGGGCGGTGCTCGTGGTGGACGAGGCACACGGCATCGGTGTGCGCGGGGCGGGCGGACGCGGGTTGGCGCACGAGTCGGGTCTGGCGGGGGCGCCGGATCTGGTGATCACCGCGACGCTGTCGAAATCCCTTGCCGCGCAGGGCGGTGTGGTGCTGAGCAGTGGCCGGGTGCGCGCCCACCTGATCGACGCCGCGCGCACGTTCATCTTCGACACCGGTCTCGCGCCCGCCGCCGTCGGCGCCGCGCGGGCCGCGTTGCGGGTGCTGCGCGCCCAGCCGGAGCTGGCCGAGCGGGTGCTGGCGCGCGCCGCGGACATCGCCGGGATCGCCGGTGTGCCCGCGCCGCCTTCGGCGGTGGTGTCGGTCGTGCTCGGTCCGGCGCAAGTGGCCTTCGACGCCGCGCAGGCGTGCCGAGCGCACGGGCTGGACGTTGGCTGCTTCCGTCCGCCGACGGTTCCGGAAGGCACGTCGCGACTGCGCTTGACCGCGCGGGCGAATCTCACACCGGCCGAACTCGACTCCATCGCGACGGTGCTCGGCGAAGTGCTGGCGCAGGCGCGAGAGGCGGTGCCGGCATGACCGTCCTGCTGATCACCGGAACCTCCACCGATGTCGGCAAGACCGTCGTCACCGCGGCCGTCGCCGCCGCGGCGATGGCGAACGGCCGTTCGGTGGCGGTGTGCAAGCCGGGCCAGACCGGTGTCGCGGTGGGCGAACCCGGAGACCTCGCGGAGATCCAACGGTTGTCCGGCGTCACCCGCACGCTCGAACTCGCCCGCTACCCGGACCCGCTGGCGCCCGACACCGCCGCCCGCCGGGCCGGGCTGCCGGAGCTGACACTCGCCGAGACCGCCGCCGCCGTCGATTCCCTGACCGACGCCGACCTCGTCCTGGTCGAGGGCGCGGGCGGATTGCTGGTGCGCCTAGGCGATTTCACCCTGCTCGACCTCGCCCAGAAACTCGGCGCGCCCGTCCTGCTGGTCACCGCGGCCGGGCTGGGGACGCTCAACCACACCGAACTGACCACCCGCGCACTGCAATCGGCGGGCGTGCGGTGCCAAGGCCTGGTGATCGGCTCTTGGCCCGCCGAACCGGATCTCGCCGCCGAATGCAATCGCATCGACCTGCCGCGCGTCAGCGGCGTCGACCTGGTGGGTTCGGTGCCGCAAGGCGCGGGCGGCTGGGAGCGTGCGCGATTCATCGCCGCCGCCCCGGGGTGGTTCGAGCCCGCCTGGTCGCCTTTCCGCTGATCGATGGCGTTTCCGCGACGCGAGTCTCCCCGAACGTGTCGGTGACCCCGCTGAGTGCGGACGCGCGACCCGTGTTCGGTGGCATCTGCGCGCGGAAGCGGTGCGGCAGTGGATGGTGCCAGACGGCAGGACCGGACACGTGCGCGAATTCGATGCCCGGAGAGGTCGGCGTGTTCCGAATCACGCTCGCTTGCGCGACGAGTCCACGGTAGCGGCAAGGCCACCGCGCACAGCATTTCGCGCGGCCCGCACGAGCACGTGGTGCAGATCATCGAATTCACGACCTGCGATCCGTCGGTGGCGACGAGCACACTGTCAGCTACCTTGCGCTATGTCGAGGGCGCCACCGACATCCAGGAGGTACCCGACGGTCTGTCGAGCTTAATCGCGCTCGACGACAACAAATCGGTCGGCGGAACTCGCTGGGCAAACTCGCGGCCAAGGCCGAGGCGGCACGCTGAACGATAGCGGGCTCATGGCGACCGCCCGCACCCGTGCCTACAGTGGGATGGATGTCGCCGATGGACGAGAGGCACCCGTCCACCGTCTCCGACTGGGATGACGCGCGACGCCGATCTCGGCTGCGGGACACGAGCCTGGGGCACGGGTGGAAGACGTTGCGCCGCACCAGGGTGACGCTGCTTCGGGTGGCCGCACTGCTGCTGGCCGGACTCGTGGTGTTCGCGCAGTACTGGAAGTACGACGTCGCGCCGGAACAGGCGCGACTGGCGCGCACCGAGCCCGCCATCCTGCCCGTCGCCCCGCCGGTGGACCCGCAGAACTGGGACACCGTCGTGGTGGATCTGGTCGGGCTCGGCGGGCTCGACGCCAGTGGCACCGCCGCCGCGCTGCCCGCTCTGCGCAGGATGGGCATGGTGTGGGCGATCCGCTACGACAATCAAGGTATCGACACCAAGGTGATCGCCGACCTCGTCGTGCGCGCCGCCGAACTGTCGGGCCTGCGCAACATCGTGCTCGTCGGCCACAGCATGGGCGGCGTGATCGCACTGGAGGTCGCCGAGCACATCCACCGGGACAGCGACCGCAGACTGGTCGGGGTGATCCTGGACTGCACGCCGGTCGACCTGAACGCGGTCCGTCCGGAGAGTCGCGGGCGCGGTGAGGACATGCTGCGGTGGATGGGCTGGCTGCCCGGTGCGCGGGAAAGCCGCATGCTCCGGCTGGCCGTGGAGACCTACGCTCGCCGGGACCGTTTCGTCGACCGGGGCGACGGGCTGCCCGGCATCCGGTTCGGCCAACTGGGCCAGGTGCTGGCGGAAGTGATGCGGGAGAAGATCGTCTCGCGCGACGCGGCGAGCAACGGTCTGATCGAATCCCAGTTCACCGCAATCGTGGCCGGTGGCGCGACGGACGACCTGCGCGCCCTCGCCCAGCCCGTGGCCGACAAGCCACGGCCCGCCATCGTCTTCATCCGGCCGCGCGACGCGAGCGCCGACCGCGTGGTCGACGTCGAGTACTCCCATCGGGTGCTGATCGAGCGGTCCGGCGGAGTGGACGGCACGCTGCTGGTGGTGCTGGCGCGAAACACCGGGCACGCGAATCCGATGCAGCGGCCCCGGGAATACAACACGGTGATCGAGCAGCAGATTCTGCCGTTCGTGCAGCGCTACCAGCAGCAGGTCCGGTCGACGACGGTGGCAGCGCCGCCCCGCTGAGGGGTTCGAACCAGGCTGAGACAAACCGTTTTCGCGCCGGTTTCGTCTTGTTCTAATTCGCCTTATGTTCCGACCAAGTACGTTCCGGTCCGGCCTCCGTGGCCGCGCGACCGCCGCATTGCTCGCCGTGGCGACCGTTGCGACCCTCGGACTCACCGGCTGCGCGAAGGACGACAAGCCGGTCGGTCCCACCGCCGAAGGACCACTGCCGACCGAGGTTCCCGCAGGCACCACCCTCGTGGTCGCCGACCAATCCGAGCGCCTGCAATCGGTGCTGCGCATCTCCGGCGAGCTCGACAAGCTTCCGTTCAAGGTGGAGTTCGCCAACTTCGTCGGCGGTCCCGCCATCCTGGAGGCGTTCCGGGCGGGCGCCGCCGACGTCGCCCAGGTCGGCGACGTCCCGCCGATCCACGCCTTGGTGGCCGGGCAGGACGTCCCGATCATCGCGTCCTACCAGACCAGCACCACCGCCCTGAAACTCGCGGTGGCGCCGGGCAAGTCGGTGACGAAGCTCGCGGATCTGAAGGGCAAGAAGATCGCCTACGCGGAGGGCACGGCACAGCAGGCCGCCGTGCTGCGCGCCATCGACAAGGCCGGGCTCACCACCTCCGACGTGCAGCTGGTCCGACTGCAACTGGCCGAGTTCCTCGATGCCGTGCGCACCGGCCAGGTCGACGTCGCGCCGCTGATCGAGCCGAACGTCACCCGGTTCCTGCGCACGCCGGGCACCTCGCTGGTCCCCGACTCCGAGACCGTAGGTCTCTACGGCGGTCTCGCCTATCTGTACGCCCGCCGCGCGGTCGTGCGGGATCCGGCGAAGGCGGCCGCCACCCGGGCGCTGGTCGGCGCGTTCGTCCGCGCCTACCAGTGGGCCAACACCCACCCGGAGGACTGGGCGCGCCGCTACTACGTGGACAACCAGAAGGTGAGCGCCGACGACGCCAAGCGCATCGTCGACTCGCTGGGCACCTACGTCTTCCCGCATCTGGACCAGCAGTTGGTCGACCGGCAGCAGGCCACCATCGACGCCATCGCCAAGGCGGGCGAACTGCCCAAGAAGGTGCAGGCGTCCAACGGCTTCGACCTGCGCTTCGACGCCGCGATCACGCAAGCGGTCACCGAGAGCGGCGCGTCGTTCGAACCGAAGGCACGCTGATGGCGACCCTCGACGCCGGGGTGCTGCGCCGCTTCGGCCTCGGCCGCTCCACGGCGGAACCGATACTGGGGAAACGCAAACCGACCCGGCCGCGCCTCGGTCCTGGCCGCCCCATCCCGTTCGGCATCGCGGTGGGACCGGCGTTGCTGATCGCCGCCTGGGTGGCCGGTTCGGCCACGGGCGCTTTGGATCCGGAGACCCTGCCCGCGCCGTGGACGGTCGCCGAGACCGCCGGTGACCTGCTCGCCGACGGCCGTTTACAGAGCAATCTGCTGACCTCGGTGCAGCGCGCCGTGATCGGGCTCGGGCTCGGTGTCGCGATCGGCCTGGTGCTGGCGCTGCTGGCCGGGCTGAGCCGGGTCGGTGAAGCGTTGGTGGACGGGCCGATCCAGATCAAGCGCGCCATTCCGACGCTCGCGCTGATTCCGCTGTTCATCGTGTGGTTCGGCATCGGCGAGGAAATGAAGCTGGTGGTGATCACCACCAGCGTGGCGATCCCGATCTACCTGAATACGCACGCGCACCTGCGCAGCGTCGACGCCAGGTATGTGGAACTCGCCCAGACCGTCGGACTGTCGCGGTGGGGATTCGTCCGCCGGATCGCGCTGCCGGGATCGCTGCCCGGCTTCTTCACCGGCCTGCGGCTGGCCGTCACGATCTCCTGGCTGGCGCTGGTCGTGGTGGAACAGGTCAACGCCACCAGCGGTATCGGTTACCTGATGACCCAGGCCCGCACCTACGGCCAGATCGACATCATCGTGGTCGGCCTGGTGATCTACGGCCTGCTCGGCCTGTTCGGCGACATCCTGGTGCGCGCGGTGGAAAGGAAGGCGCTGTCATGGCGGCAGACACTCGGGGACTGAACGTCGTCCGCGCCCGGCGGCTGCGCCGTGGCTTCGGCGACCGGGTGGTGCTGCGCGACATCGACATCGACATCGCGCGCGGCGAGTTCGTCGCGCTGCTCGGCCGCAGCGGTTCGGGCAAGAGCACGCTGCTGCGGGCGCTCGCCGAATTGGACTACGACGTGCCGGGTTCCGGCGAATTGAGCGTGCCCACCGAGCGTTCGGTGGTGTTCCAGGACTCCCGGTTGCTGCCTTGGGTGCGGGTGCTCGACAACGTGACCCTCGGTCTAGGAGGTTCGGACGCCGCCGGTCGCGGTCGCGCGGCACTGGCCGAGGTCGGGCTCGCGGGCCGGGAGAAGGCCTGGCCCAAGGAGCTTTCCGGTGGCGAGCAACAGCGTGTCGCCCTGGCGCGTTCGCTGGTGCGCGAACCCGAGCTGCTGCTGGCGGACGAACCGTTCGGCGCGCTGGACGCGCTGACCCGGATCAAGATGCACGCACTGCTGCAGGACCTGTGCGCCGAGCATCGGCCCGCCGTGCTGCTGGTCACCCACGACGTGGACGAGGCGGTGCTGCTGGCCGACCGTGTCCTGGTGCTCGACGACGGGCGCATCGCGGTGGACCAGCGCATCGACCTGGAACGCCCCCGCCGCCACGGCGATCCCGCCTTCCTGCGGCACCGTTCCCTGCTGCTGGCCAGCCTGGGCGTCGACGTCGTCGACACGCCCACCGACGAGAAGAAAGCCTCATGACCGCACCGCGCCAACTCAGCCTCAACGCCTTCATCTACCCCTCCGGCCACCACGAGGCGGCATGGCGGCATCCGTGGAGCAGCCCCGAACGGATCTACGACGTCGCCTACTACCAGGAGATCGGACGCACCGCCGAAGCGGCGAAACTGGACGCGGTGTTCTTCGCCGACGGACCCGCCCTGCACAACAACGTGAAGCCCAACGCGACCTCCGGCCTGGAACCGATCACCCTGCTCACCGCGATCGCCACCGCGACGACGCATCTCGGCCTCATCGCCACCGCGTCGACCACGTACTACGAGCCCTACAACCTGGCCAGGCTGTTCTCCACGCTGGACCACATCTCCCGCGGCCGGGCGGGCTGGAACATCGTCACCACCGGCACCGATCTCGCCGCGGCGAACTTCGGTCTGGACAAGCATCCCGACCATGCCGAACGGTACGCCCGTGCTAGGGAATTCGTCGACGCCGTGGTGGCGCTGTGGGACAGCTGGGAGGACGACGCCATCGTCCTGGACCAGGCCTCAGGCGTGTACGCCGACCCGGAGAAGATCCACCAGATCGACTTCGCCGGCGAATACCTGCGGGTGCGTGGACCGTTCAACGCGCCGCGCACGCCGCAGGGCCACCCGGTGCTGGTGCAGGCGGGCGCGTCGAACGACGGGCGGGCGTTCGCGGGCAAGTACGCCGAGGCGATCTTCACCGCGCATCAGCGGCTCAGCGACGCCCAGGCGTTCTACGCCGACATCAAGGGGCGGGCCCGTGGCTTCGGCCGCGACCCCGAGCACATCAAGATCCTGCCGGGGATCAGCCCGTTCATCGCCGACACCGAGGCGGCGGCCAAGAAATTGGAGCAGGAGTTCAACGAGCTCACCGTGCCGGAATACGGCCTGGCCCAGTTGGAGGGCATCGTCGGGATCAGCCTGCGGCACCTGCCGCTGGACGAGCCGATCCCGGTCGATTTGTTCGACGCGGCGGGCGATGTGACCGACAACGGGAAGAGCCGCTTGCAGGTCGTGGCGGGCATCGTGCAGCGCGAACGGCCGACCGTGCGCGGCCTGCTGCACCGCCTCGCCGGTGCGCGCGGCCACCGGGTGTTCGCCGGAACCCCCGAGCAGGTCGCCGACACCATCGAGGAATGGTTCCGCAACGGCGCGGCCGACGGGTTCAACGTCATGCCGCCGTACTACCCGGGCGGACTGGAGATCTTCGCCGAGACGGTCGTGCCGATCCTGCAGGAACGCGGCCTGTTCCGCACCGAGTACACCGGCACCACGCTGCGCGACCACTTCGGCCTGCCCCGCCCCGACAGCCGTTTCGCCCCGCAGCCCGCGCTGGCCCGGTGAGCGGCGCCGACGAAAGCGACTGTCCGCCTGGGCGCCGGGCTGTCCGCCACAGGACGGCACCGGTGCATGCGATGGGTCGGCCCCGCGCGTTCGGTGCGGGGCCGGCCGACGCCGTGCCCCGCTCACGGGTCGGGCATTCGAAGTCGGTCGCGCACGCTAGCGTGCGCGTCTTCGATCCACACGCTGTGCTGGTCGACTCGAACCAGCGAGTCGGGTTCCAGGGCAATGCGAGCCAGGTGCGCTCCGGGTGCTGGTGGTCGGCCGGTTCCGAGTCTCCTGCTGTCGTGTCGCGGGTTGCCTCCACCACGCCTACCGCGTGCCGTGAACCAGCTGCCTGCGGCCGCCCTCCGGTAGCGAGGTTCGCTGGAAATGGGGAATGGCAATCGGCGCGCGGTCTCGCCTCGGGCGGCGGCTTCGGGCTGAATGTGATCGGGCGGAGCGCGGCCTCGCGGCATCGATCGGCGATGCGATGAGCGAGCGGTCCGTCGTAGCGGGCGACATCGGCGGCGTGCGGTTGCGGTCGCTGACCTGGACGGTGTTCGTGCCGATGGTGGTGTACGGCATCGGGTCCGGCGCGGCGGCGCCGATGTACGCGCTGCGCGCGCTCGACCTGGGCGCGTCGGCCGGGCTGGCGGGGATCATCGTCGCGTTGTCCGGGTTGGGCATGGTGCTCACCGACCTGCCCGCGGGGCGGGTCGTCGCGACCATCGGGGAACGCGGTGCGCTTGCGGTGGGTTCGGTGCTCGGTGCGATCGGCGTGCTCGCGGCGATCATCGCGCCGAATGTCGGCGTGCTCGCGCTGGGCATGCTGCTGGGCGGCGCGGCGGGCGCGGTGTGGGGCCTGGCTCGCCAGTCCTATCTGGTTGCCGTGGTGCCCCCGAACGACCTCGGCCGCGCGATGTCGACGCTGGCCGGTTCCATGCGGTTGGGGTTCTTCTGCGGACCGTTCCTCGGTGCGGCCGTGGTGCATTCGCTCGGTCCCAACGGCGCGTTGTGGTTGCAGTTGGTGACCACGGTGGTGTCCGGCGCGGCCATGGCGGCGATCCGATCGCCGGAGGGATCGGGCGAGGCGGGCGCGGGGCACGCGCTGACGGCGATCGTGGTCCAGCACCGCAGGACCCTCGGCACGCTCGGCCTGGCCGCGCTGCTGGTCGGGGCCGCGCGTGCGGCCCGGCTGGCGCTGCTTCCGTTGTGGGCCGCGCACATCGGACTGAGCGCGTCGACCACCAGTTTGGTGTTCGGCCTGGCGGGCGCGGTGGACGTGCTGATGTCGTATCCGGCGGGCGTGTGGCTGGATCGCTACGGCAGGCGGGCGACCGGCGTGCCGTCGATGGTCCTGTTCGCCGCCGGTTTCGGTGTGCTGCCGTGCACCTCCTCGGTGCTCGGGCTCGGTTGCGCCGCCGTGCTGCTCGGGCTGGCCAACGGCATGAGCAACGGGCTGATCATGACGGTCGGCGCTGATGTCGCGCCCGACGGGCAGCGGGCCGAGTTCCTCGGGGCCTGGCGGCTCACCCACGACATCGGCATGTTCGTCGGACCGGTGGCGGTCGGCGCGATCAGCGCCGTGACCGTGCTCGGCGGAGCGGCCATCGCGCTCGCGCTCACCGCCGCGGCGGGCGCCTACGCGATGCATCGCTGGTTTCCGGGCGTGGTCGGGGCGCCAGGGCGGCGGTCGGCCCGGACCGGGTAGGCGCTCGCCCTCGCCGCCGTTGCGCGGGATTCGAGAATTTCCACTGGTGGCACGTGTCGCTAGGGTCTGGTCATCGGCGTGCGTCGGTATGGTGCTGCGGCATGTCCCTATCGTTCCTTCGGCGATCCGGCCTGGTCGCCGCCTCGATAAGTATGTGCGTCGCGGTCACGCTCGGGGTGGCCCCTGCGACAGCGGAAAGCCCGACGACCGGGCAATTGAGCGGGATCGAGCTGCTCGATCCCGCGTGGACTTTCCCCAAGGCCGCGGTGTCGCTCGGGATCGGTTACACCACGACCGATCAGCACGGCGCACCCGCGCAGGCATCCGGTGCGCTCTATCTGCCCCCGGGCCTGCCGCCGCAGGGAGGATGGCCGCTGGTGGTGTGGGCACACGGAACCGCGGGCATCGGCGATGCCTGCGCGCCGTCGCGCCGCCCGCAGTCCGAGCGGAACATCACCTATTTCGACCAGATCCTGGAGAACGGGTACGCGGTACTGGCTCCCGACTATCAAGGCCTCGGCACCCGCGGGCAGTTCAGCTACTACAACACGAACGTCGAGGGGATGTCGATAATCGACGCGGTCGCGGCGGTGCGCACGACTCCGATTCCGCTATCACGCAGATGGGCCTTGGTCGGTCAGTCGGAGGGAGCGCACGCGGTGATGAGCGCGGCCGGTCTGTATGCCGAGAAAGGCGGTTCCGCTACGGGGTTGAGCGGAGTGGTGGCCACCGGGCTGCGCACCGACCCGAGCAAGAGCCTGCCGGAGATGTTCCGGGCGGACTCGACCGGCTCCAAGAACCAGATCGCCTACGCCGCGTACTATCTGGCCTCGCTGGAGGAACTGAACCCAGGCAGCGTCACCCCGTACCTGTCCGATTTCGGCAAGGACTTCGTGGAAAAGGCCGCCCACGAATGCCTTTCGCATCTGGTCGAGCGCGCCGACGGCCGCCGACCGTCGGCGCTCGTCGCCGACCCCGACCGGCCGACGCCCACCTTCGCCGAAGACATCGCCGCCCTGACGGGATATCCGGAAGACCGGTTCACCAGCGATCTCCTGATCGGCTACGGCACCGCGGACATCGATGTGCCTCCGACCGACACCGCGAACTACGGGAAGAAACTGCAAGAGCTGAACCCCGGAATACGGGTGACGGTCCAGCAGTACCCCGGCCAGGACCACAGCGGCGCGTTCCTGGCATCGCTCCCGGACGCGTTGGCCTTCCTGAACACGCACCTGCGCTGAGGTTCGGAACGGCGTGGTCACCCGCCCGGCGTCAGCGGACGCGGGTGCCGAGCAAGTGCCGCACACCCGCGACGAACAATTGCAGGCCGAAGTCGAAACGGGCGGTGGGGTCGGTGGTCTCCTCCAACGGCGAGGCGCCCTCGGGCAGGGCGCCCGCCGAGTCCATCTGCATCCTGGACTGCTCGTCCACGGTCTCGCCGAGGACGTAGTAGAGCAGCGTGAACGCCGCGAGTTCGGCCTCCTGGCGCGGCATGCCCGCGCGGATGGCGGCGCTCACCAGCCGTTCTCGCCCTTTGCTCGTGGTGAGCCGGGACGCGTAGGTCGCCGACACCAATTCGGCGCCGTCGCGATAGGCCAGCAAGCAGTCGCGCAGCCGGTGCGCCAGTTCGGTGATCTGCCCGGACCATTCCTCGGCCGCGATCGGGTCCTCCATGGGCGCGAGGATCTTGTCCGCGACCGCGCCGAGCAGCGCCTGCTTGTTCGGAAAGTGCCAATACAACGCGCCGGGCTGCACCTGGAGCGAGCCGGCCAACCTGCGCATGGTGAGGTCGGCCAGGCCGTATCGGTCCAGAATCGCGATGGCTCCGTCGACCACGTCCGCCCGGTGCAGCTGCACTCGATGCCCTTCCCGTCGTGCTTTGACTCACTCCTACCGCTACCCTAGCCTGAACACCGTTCAAGTTGCACGGCCACCTCGGCCGGACGAAGGGATTCGTGCAGTGACCCAGGCACCTGTAGACACCGAAATCTTGTCGATCGCCCGCGAGCAGGTGCTCGAGCGCGGGGTGGGGCTGACCCAGGAGCAGACGCTGGAGGTGCTACGGCTCGGTGACGACCGGCTGGAGGAGTTGCTCGCCCTGGCGCACGAGGTGCGCATGAAGTGGTGCGGCCCCGAGGTCGAGGTCGAGGGCATCATCAGCCTCAAGACCGGCGGTTGCCCGGAGGACTGCCACTTCTGCTCGCAGTCGGGCCTGTTCCAGTCGCCGGTGCGCGCCGCGTGGCTGGACATTCCCAGCCTGGTGGAAGCCGCCAAGCAGACCGCGAAGACCGGCGCCACCGAGTTCTGCATCGTGGCGGCCGTGCGCGGTCCCGACGAGCGCCTGATGGCCCAGGTGGCCGCCGGTGTCGAGGCGATTCGCAACGAGGTGGACATCCAGGTCGCCTGCTCGCTGGGCATGCTCACCCAGGAGCAGGTGGACCAGTTGGCCGCCATGGGTGTGCACCGCTACAACCACAACCTGGAGACCTCGCGGTCCTACTTCCCGAACGTGGTGACAACGCACACCTGGGAGGAGCGCTGGGACACCCTGCGCATGGTCCGCGAAGCGGGCATGGAGGTCTGCTGCGGCGGCATCCTCGGCATGGGCGAGACGCTGGAGCAACGCGCCGAGTTCGCCGCGAACCTGGCCCAACTCGAGCCCGACGAGGTGCCGCTGAACTTCCTCAACCCGCGTCCGGGTACGCCCTTCGGCGACCTGGAGGTGCTGCCCGCGTCCGACGCGCTGCGCGCCGTGGCCGCGTTCCGGCTCGCGCTGCCGCGCACCATGCTGCGCTTCGCGGGCGGCCGGGAGATCACCCTCGGTGACCTCGGCGCCAAGCAGGGCATCCTGGGCGGCATCAACGCCGTCATCGTCGGCAACTACCTGACCACCCTCGGCCGCCCGGCCGAACAGGACCTGGACCTGCTCGGCGAGCTGAAGATGCCGATCAAGGCGCTCAACGAAACGCTCTGACCGGCTCGGTTGCGACGAAGAGGCGAGCGAGCATGAGTACTGTCATGGACATGGACGAGCGCTACAACCCGTTCACCGGCAAGCGAATCGTGCCGGGCCTCGACGACGCGATCCCGGCCGCCGCCGCGCTGGGCCTGGAGCCGCCGCGCTTCTGCGAACAGTGCGGACGCCGCATGATCGTGCAGGTGAGCCCGGACGGCTGGTGGGCCAAGTGCTCCCGGCACGGCGTCGTCGACTCGGCCGAACTGGAACGCCGCTAGTGGCGTCGCCGTTGCGCGGTGAGGTGCGGGCGGCGGCTGTGGTCGCCGTCGCCGTGGTGGTGGTGAGCGCGCTCGCCGGTGTCGGCTGGGGCCTGCTCGCGCCGACCGAGCGGCTGCTCGTGGTCGAGCCGGGTCGCGGTGTCGGACTGACCGGGGAGAGTGCGCATCAGTTCGACGCGCTGGCGTTGTTCGTCCTCGCGGGGGCGGTGCTCGGATTGCTGTGCGCACTGGCCGTGTGGCGCTGGCGCTCGGCGCGTGGGCCGCTGTTGCAGCTGGGCCTGCTGATCGGTTCCGGCCTGGGTGCGGTGGTGATGGCCGGTGTAGGGGAGCAGGTCGCCGAGTGGTCGCATCCGCGCCCGCACGACCCGCCGGTGGGCCAGATCGTCACCTTGCCGATCGAACTCGGCAGCGACCTCGCGCTGATCGTGCAGCCGTTGATCGCGTCGTTCGTCATGCTGTTCCTCGCGGCGCTGAGTACCTCGGCGGATCTCGGCAGTGGCCGCCGCGCCGCCCGGAAGGAGGAAGCCTCCTACGACGGCCAGGGCGCCTTCATACCCTATGGTGACGCTGCGAGCAGCGCAGAGCTGCCCTATGGTGGCTACCAGCCTGCCCCAGAGGGATATTCGCTGCCCGAATATCGCCAGCGCCGCTGACGCGTCGTCCGGCACGTCGCCGCGACGGGGAAGGCTTTCCGAACCACTTCGGGGTCGGGAACTCGTGGCGTGCTGGGAAGGAATGGGACGTGGCCTTCGTGGGTGGCGGTCCGGTCGTCGAAGAGCTCGACGCCAAGTTCTGGCGGGTGACCGAACCACTGGTCTATCGCGGTGCGAGTGAGGAATTCGTGGTCCCAGCTGGTTTCCGGACGGACTTCGCCTCGGTGCCGCGCCCGTTGATCTGGCTGATTCCCCGCTACGGCAGCTATACCCGTGCCGCCATCCTGCACGACTACCTGCTGAGCACGAACACGGTCGGCGTGGCCGACGCCGACGGCATCTTCCGCCGATGCCTGCACGAACTCGGAGTCTCCCTGCCACGCCGCTGGATGATGTGGGCGGCCGTGCGCGCGGCGCACCGGTTACGCGGCGCGAGTGCGGGCGACGTCGCCCGGTTCGTCGTCGTCGCGGTCCCTTCGGTGTTCTTCCTCGCCGTTCCCGCGACCGTGGTGACGGTGTTCCTCCTGTTGTTCTGGTTGGTGGAGTTGGCCTTCTGGGCCGGGTCGCGCCTAACGCAGCGGACCGAAGCTCCGCCGCCCGGTCCGCAGATGAAGACCGCCTGACCGACCTGGGGTCTCGGTGCGAACTTCGTGCGCGCTGCTGGCGAGCCTCGCGCCGGCGAGCCCGGCCGGGTCGCCGGATCCGCGCGGGCAACCCGCCACCGGCGCGGACGAGTTCTCGGCTGCCGCAGCGGCGCACGAGTTACGGTGCCGATATGAGCGACGGATCGCCCAGGCTCCCCACCCTCGTCGTCGTCAGTGGCCCGCCGGGGTCGGGCAAGACGACGCTCGCGCACGCTCTCGCCCGGGCGATCGGCTGCCCAGCCATCTGCCGGGACGAGATCAAGGAGGGCATGGTCCACGCGACGGAGAACTACGCCCCGAGCCGCTCGAACGAGCTGAACCTCCGCACGCTGCTGGTGTTCTTCCAGACGCTGGAACTGCTCCTGCGGGCCGGTGTCACGGTGGTGGCCGAAGCCGCCTTCCAAGACCGGCTGTGGCGTCCCGGCCTCACACCGCTGCGCGCCCACGCCCAGCTCCGCATCGTGCACTGCACGATCGATCCAGCTCTCGCGACACAGCGAATCCACCAGCGCCACCGTTCGGATCCGCTCCGCCGTGCCCACGACGATCCAGACCACCCCGCACCCGCCGCCTTCCAGCGCATCTCCCTCGACGCGCCGACACTCGAGGTCGACACCACCTCCGCCTACCGCCCCGACCTCCCGGCGATCGTCGCCTTCCTCGACGCCTCCTCATGATCAACGGCACACGACAGAGGGCCTTCTCGCGAAATGCCGCAACCATGTGCCGCTGATCTTGAAAATCCGTTGGAGCCGACGTGGGCGCGAGGATATGGTGGGCGGCCGGAGTGGCCGAGGGTTGTCGGAAAGGGGCTGGGGTGGTGAAGACCGCGCATGCGGTGGAGGACGGGGCGGCTTCTGCGCGGGGCGAACGGGCCGATCTGGCGGCGTGGCGGCGGCGGGATGCGCTGCGGCGCGGTAATGCGGCGCGGCCCATTCCGAGCAAACGGCAGTACCGTCGCCGGGACAAGCATCGCAAGACTGCGGCAGAAGGCTGAGCAATGCCTGACCGCCGCTTCCGCGGCCGGCATCTGGCGTACCCGCCGATATCGCCGGCTTTCCGGCCGGTTACGAAGGGCCGGGTGGGCGCAGCGCCGCGAATTCGTCTGTCACGCGCAGGCCGGAGTCGGTGAAGCGGTACACCGCGGCGGGGCGGCCGCCCGCGCGGCCGGGGGCGGCGGTGGCTCCGGTGGGGGTGATCACCTTGCGGCGGGAGAGGACTCGCTGAAGGTTCGTAGTGTCCACGTCGTAACCGAGTGCGGCGCAATAGATTTCGCGCAGTGTCGACATGGTGAACCGGTCCGGCGCGAGAGCGAAGGCGATGTTGGTGTAGGACAGTTTCGCCGCCAGCCGGGTGCGGGCGTGGTCGACTACCGTGCGGTGGTCGAAGGACATGTCCGGCAGTGCCGACACCGGGTGCCAGGCGGTGTCCGGGGGCAGCTGCGGGTCGGCGGTCAGCGGGACCAGCCCGAGGTAGGCCGAGGCGATGCGGCGCGGGCTCGGCACCCGGTCGGGGGCGCTGAACACGGAGAGCTGTTCCAGATGACTCAGCTCGCGCACGTCGACCTTCTCGGCGAGCTGGCGGCGCGCGGAGGCGTCGAGGTCCTCGTCGTCGCCGAGACGTCCGCCGGGGAGCGACCAGGTGCCCTTCTGCGGGTCGAGTGCGCGTTCCCACAACAACACCGCGAGTTCGGTCCGCTGGTCGGGCGGGCAACGTAGCAGCATGCCTTCTGCCCGGTCGGCAGGGGCGTGACCTGCGGCGATGTCCCGGGGGTAGCGACGAACCTGGAACACCGCGGTGAGCGATTCGTGGATGGTGCTACTATGGGCCACGTTTTCGATTATAAGTCGAAAACCTGGTTTGGTGCGAATCGGCGGTGTAGCCGACCGCACGAGGAAGGGAGCCATCCATGGCGACGACGGGTGCGAAACTGGCGCCCCCGCTGATGGGGCAGGTGTTCGACGGACCCTCCGGGTTCGCGGGTGTCGAGGCGACGCCGGAGTGGGCGCAGGAAGTCAAGCGTCTGGCCAGGGAGCGCAACGCGACAATCCTGGCGCACAACTATCAGCTGCCGGAGATCCAGGACGTGGCCGACCACGTCGGCGACTCGCTGGCGCTGTCGCGGATCGCGGCCGAGGCGCCCGAGGACACCATCGTGTTCTGCGGCGTGCACTTCATGGCCGAGACCGCCAAGATCCTGAGCCCGGCGAAGACCGTGCTCATCCCCGATCAGCGTGCGGGATGTTCGCTCGCGGATTCGATCAGCGCCGACGAACTGCGCGCCTGGAAGGCCGAGCACCCGAACGCGGTGGTCGTGTCCTACGTGAACACCACGGCCGAGGTGAAGGCGCTCACCGACATCTGCTGCACCTCCTCCAACGCGGTGGACGTGGTCGCCTCGATCGACCCGGACCGCGAGGTGCTGTTCCTGCCGGACCAGTTCCTCGGCGCGCACGTCAAGCGGGTCACCGGCCGCACGAACATGCACATCTGGGCGGGCGAGTGCCACGTGCACGCGGGCATCAACGGCGACGAGCTCACCGAGCAGGCGCGTACCCACCCGGACGCGGAACTGTTCGTGCACCCCGAATGCGGGTGCGCCACCTCGGCGCTGTACCTCGCGGGCGAGGGAGCGTTCCCGGCCGATCGGGTGCACATCCTGTCCACCGGAGGCATGATCGACGCGGCCAAGGCGGCGAAGTCGAATCAGGTGCTCGTGGCCACCGAGGTCGGCATGCTGCACCAGCTGCGCAAGGCCGCCCCCGGCATCGACTTCCAGGCCGTGAACGACCGGGCGTCCTGCAAGTACATGAAGATGATCACTCCGGCGGCCCTGCTGCGCTGCCTGGTCGAGGGCCGTGACGAGGTCCATGTCGATCCGGAAACCGCCGCGCTGGGCCGCAACTCGGTGCAGCGGATGATCGCGATCGGCAATCCCGGCGGCGGTGAATGAGTCCGACCGCTGCCCTCGCGGCGGCGGGTCGCTCTCCGGCGCAACGCGCTGACCACAGCGCCCGCGCCGCGGAACGTTCGCGGATCGGAAGACAGAGAGGCGCGGGGCGATGACAACCCGGGTTTCCATCGACTGGGAGGCCGAGGCCGATCTGGTCGTGATCGGCGGTGGCGTCGCGGGACTGACCGCGGCGCGCACCGCGTCACTGCGCGGGCTGCGGGTGCTCACGCTCAGCAAGGGCGGGCCGACGGATACGTCCACCCAGTACGCCCAGGGCGGCATCGCCGTCGTGGCGCCGCACGGTGACTCGGTCGAGTCACACGTGCACGACACGGTGGAGGCGGGCGTCGGCCTGTGCGACGTGGACGCCGTGCGCTCCATCGTCGAGGGCGGGCAGGACGCGGTGGCCGCGCTGACCGACCTGGGCGCGGTGTTCGACCTCGGCCGCGACGGCCAGATCTCGCGGACCCGCGAGGGCGGCCACAGCACCCGCCGGATCATCCATGCCGGGGGCGACGCCACCGGCGCCGAGGTGCAGCGGGCGCTGAACGAAGCCGGCTTGCCGGTGCTGTTCGGCGCGGCCGTCGGCGAGATCGTCACGGGGCCGAACGGTGTGCGGGGCGTGGTCGCGCTGTCGGACCGAGGTTTCGGTGTCGTGCACGCGCCCGCTGTGTTGCTGGCCACCGGCGGGCTCGGCCAGTTGTACGCGCTGAGCACCAATCCGCCGGGCGCCACCGCCGACGGCATCGCGCTCGGGCTGTGGGCCGGCGCCGCCGTCGCCGACCTCGAATTCGTGCAGTTCCACCCGACGGTGCTGTACACCCCGGGCGGTATCGGGCGCAGGCCGCTGATCAGCGAAGCGGTGCGCGGCGAAGGCGCGACATTGGTCGACACCGAAGGCAACGCGGTGACCGAGGGGGTGCATCCACGGGGCGATCTCGCGCCTCGCGATGTCGTCTCCCGCGCCATCGCCGCGCGCATGCGGGCGCTGGGCACCGAGCACGTCTATCTCGACGCCCGCTCGATCGACGGTTTCCCGCAGCGGTTTCCGACGATCACCGCCTCGTGCCTGGCGGCGGGCATCGATCCGCGCACCGACCTCATCCCGGTCGCGCCTGCCGCGCATTACCAGTGCGGGGGCGTCGTCACCGACACTCACGGCCGTACCGGAGTGCCCGGCCTGTACGCGGCCGGAGAGGTCGCGCGCACCGGACTGCACGGGGCGAACCGGTTGGCGTCCAACAGTCTGCTGGAGGGGCTGGTGGTCGGCGAGCGTGCCGGAGCCGCCGCCGCCGAGCGGCTCGGTGAGCGGGCCCGGGTGAGTGAGATTCCCACTCGCGTAGCCGAATACGTCGACCGCGACGTAGTGCAGCACCTGATGACCACGCACGCCTCGGTGGTCCGCGACCGCGCCGGACTCGCGGAAGCGCTCAAGCGACTCGACGACGTGGTCACCAACCGCGACACGCTCGCCGCCGCCACCCACCCGATCGCCGGAATCGAGGACGCCGCACTCACTCTCGCGGCCCGCGCGCTGCTGCTGGCCGCGCTCGCCCGCACCGAGAGCCGCGGCTGTCACACCCGGTCCGATCACCCGGACGCCCTGCCCGAACTCCGCCACAGCCTCCCGATCCGGCTCAACGGCGACGGCGTCCCCGAGTACGCCCCCATTCCCTGACCACACGCACCGAGCGCGGCATCCGGTGGACCGCGAGAACCCCGCTCGGTCAGAGAGGAACGCTTCGATGGCTCTGGACGACGCCCTGGATCGCGACGAGGTGCTGCGCGTCATCCGCGCCGCGCTGGACGAGGACCTGCGCTACGGCCCGGACGTCACGACGACGGCCACCGTGCCCGCGGACGCGGTGATCAAGGCATCGGTGGTGTCGCGGGAACCGGGAACCGTGGCCGGGCTCGACGCCGGGCTGCTGGTGCTCGACGAGGTGATCGGCGCGGACGCCTACGAGATCACCGACCGCGTCGCCGACGGCACCCGGGTGTCGCCCGGACAGTCCGTGCTGACCTTGATCGCGCCCACCCGTGGGCTGCTCACCGCGGAGCGCACCATGCTCAACCTGGTGTGCCATCTGTCCGGCATCGCGACGGCGACAGCCGCCTGGGTGGACGCCGTCGCGGGCACCCGCTGCCGCATCCGGGACAGCCGCAAGACGCTGCCCGGACTGCGCGCGCTGCAGAAGTACGCCGTGCGGGTCGGCGGCGGCGTCAACCACCGGATGGGTCTCGGCGACGCCGCCCTGATCAAGGACAACCACGTGGTCGCCGCGGGGTCGGTGGTCGAGGCGCTGCGCGCGGTCCGCGCCGCCGCCCCCGACATCGCCTGCGAGGTCGAGGTCGACAGCCTCGAACAGCTCGACGCCGTGCTCGCCGAGAACGTGGAACTGGTACTGCTGGACAATTTCCCGCTCTGGCAGACCCAGGCGGCAGTGCAGCGCCGCAACGCCGCGTCACCGCGGACGAAACTGGAGTCCTCCGGCGGCCTGAGCCTGGACGTCGCCGCCGACTACGCCCGCACCGGCGTCGACTACCTCGCCGTCGGCGCGCTCACCCACTCGGTCCGCGTCCTCGACCTCGGACTGGACATGTAGGTACCCGCCCGAACGCGCAAGCCGCGCAGCGTGGCTCGGTCGGACTCGGCGAATGCGCGAATCTCCATGTCGCCCGAGCTACCCGGCGGTGCGCCGGGGCGCTCGGTCAGGCGGTGAGTTCCCGTTCCAGCGGCGTCCGGAAACGGGGAATGGCGCGCACGTCGCCGTACCATTCGGCGACTCGCTGCGCCTGCGCGGCGATCATCGCCTCGGCGTCGGTCCCCACGTCTTCGAGCAGGCGGTAGACGATCTCGCCGTCACCGCGCTGCGCCCAGCCGCCCACGATGCGCCCGTCCCACCAGACGGTGGGCCCGATGTTCCCGTTGCGATCGAACAGGTTCGGTGCGTGGGGGCCGAGGAACCATTCTCGAGCCTGCCAGCCCATGGGCGTCGGATCGAGCGCGGGAAGCAATGCCGCCCATGGCTCCGGGGCGGCGACCGGCTCCGCGTCGTCGGCCAGTAGTACGCCCGTCACGCCGTCGAGGTCGACCTCGATCAGCTCGAGCGCGCCGAGCGCCGCGCGCACCTCGCCCAGCGTCCACCCGGTCCACCACTTGATGTCGGACACCGGCGCGGGACCGAACGCGCGCAACCAGCGGCGGACCAGCTCGGCGCGGGCTTCTGCGGCCGGAATCACGGGGACGGGGTCCGGCAACCACGATTCGATCGGCGCCCAGGTGTACTGGCTGCTGGTCCAGCTGCCGTTCGGCCGCCCGCGCACGATGCGGCCTTCGCAGCCGAGCGTCACCAGTACCCAGGTGGTGATGTTCGTCGGCTTCGAATACGGCTTGTCCGGCGCGGTGTTCACCTGGGTGCGCAAGCGTGGGACGTCCTTGCTCAGCTGCGCGCCGGTCGCCGCGCCGCGATCGAGCAGCGCCTTGTGCGTCTCGGTCTCGACTTCGGCCCACCAGCGCCGCACATCGCCGTCCCCGATGCCCGCCTGTTCCAGGTACTTGCCGTAGGTGCGCCGCTGTTTGTGCGCCAGCGCGTCCGCGCACGAACCCTGCAGGATCGCGACCAGCTCCACCGGCACGACGAACATGGTGCGGCGCATGGCCAGCATCCGTAGCAGCGAACGGTCGTCGTAGAGCGCCTGTTCGACATCCGCGGGCGCCAGCCCCTCGGCGCGGGCCGCGACGGAGAGGAAGACAGTCGCCGGATCGGTCGCGTGCAGGGCGACCAGCGAGCGGGCGATCTCCGCGACCTGTCCGGCCCGCTCCGGGATGGCCAGCCGGTGTCGCACCGCCAGCCGGGCGCGCCGCTCGGCGACATCAATCGAACGCATAGGCGAATCGTAGCGTTCGCACCGTCGGGTCAGAGGCCGAAGCGCTCCGGAGCCGGGTGCAGCGTCCGGCAGGCGTCGCGGACGGCCTCGGTCGCCGCCGGGCCGCACGCGCCCGCTTCGCCGCCGGGCCGCACGCGCCCGCCTCGCCGCCGATCAGGATGCCGGTGCGGACGACCGCGTCCGCCTCGGCCGGCTTGTGCATCGCTTTGGCGATCTGCCGCAGCACGTGCGCGCAGCCGAGGACCGGATCGTTCGCCAGCCGATTGCAGTTGTCCTCGAACAAGGCGCGCAAGTCGTCGACCGGGAAGTTGCGCAGCACCGGATCCGCCGCGACCAGTTCGGCGACGGTGCCGCGTCCGCCGCCGACGTCGCGTCGTCGGCCACGGCGACCAGCGCGCACAGGGCCACGGCGGCGTCGCGAAAGGACCCGCCGCGCAATTCGTTCCGCCTGGCGAGCAGTTGTTCGCGCCAGGTCGCGGCGATCTCGGGCGTCGGGTCCTGCCCCACAAAGTTCTGGATCAGTCGGCGGGCTCCCAGGCGCGGACCAGGTCGAGCAAGCCGGGAAAGCGCGCCTCGAGATCGTCGACGCGGACCTGGCTGCGGCGTTCGAGTCCGTAGCGTCGCTGCCGGGTGACGCCCGCCTCGCGCAGGACCCGGAAGTGGTGCGTCAACGTGGATTTGGGGCGATCGATGCCGAACCAGGAGCACGACCGGTCGGTGTCGGGGGAGTCCAGTAGCAACCGGCGGACCATGGTCAGGCGCAGCGGGTCGCTCAGCGCGGCCAGCACGTGATCCAGTCGCAGGTCGGCGCGGGCCGGCTCGGGCAGGACGGAGGTGGCATCGGCGGTGTCGGCGGCCGCTGGCATCGCGTTCTCCTCGGATTTCGGACGACTTGTACGACTTCTATCGTACTAGGCGCTAAGTTCGATTACTGTCGTACCAGTACGAAAAAATTCGAACCAAGGAGTGGTGATGGGATCGACGGTGACGGTGCCACGCACGGAAGCACCACGGACGGGCGGACGTTCGGTGTGGGCGGCGGCGTGGCCGGTGTTCGCGGTGTTCGTGTTGTCGAACGCGCCGACCCCGCTGTACGTGGTGTGGCAGCGGGCGATCGGCTTCTCCGCCGGGACGCTGACCGCGGTGTTCGCCTGCTACATCGCCGGATTGCTGGGTGCGCTGCTGGTCGCGGGCGTGGTGTCGGACCGGGTGGGTCGCAAACCGGTGCTGCTGCCCGCGGTGGCGGCGGCGGTGGCGGCCTGTGTGTTGTTCGCGGTCGCGCAGTCGGTCCCGCTGCTGGCCCTGGCGCGGCTGCTGACCGGCCTGGCGGTCGGCGCGACGGTGTCGGCGGGAATGGCGGCGGTCACCGATGTGGGCGGGTCCGACCGCAAACGGGTCGCCGCGCTGGCCGCGTCCACGGCGATGGTGCTGGGAGCTGGGAGCGGGCCATTGCTGGCAGGCATCCTGTCCGAAGCGCTGCCCGGCCCGACGGTGACGGTGTTCCTGGTCGAGATCGCCGTGCTCACTACGGCTTTCGCGGTGGTGGCCCGGTTGCCTCTGCCCGCCGGTGCCGGCGGGCGCGGACCGTGGATCCGGATCCCGTCGGTCGTAAGGGAAGGCCGCACCGCGGTGCTGCTGGGGATCGCGGTGTTCGGACCGGGCATCACCGCGACGTCGTTCGTCCTGTCGCTGGGGCCGTCGGTGCTGGCACATCTGCTCGGTGTCGCCGACCGGGTGCTCGCCGGTGCGGTGGCGTTCGCGATGTTCCTGGCCGCGACCGGAGTCCAGTTCGCGGCCCGGCGGTTCGGTGTGGGCGTCATCCTGCTCGGCGGCACGATCGCGACCGTGACGAGCATGGCCGCGCTGGTGCTCTCACTGGTCGCGACCTCGCTTCCGCTGTTCGTGACGGCGGCCGTGCTCGCCGGTGCCGGTCAGGGGCTCGGCCAGTTCGGCGGACTGACGGCGATCAGCGCGAGCGTGCCGGGCGAGCGGCTGGCCGAGGCCAACGCCGCGCAGAACGTCGGGGGGTATCTCCCCGCCGCGGTGCTACCGCTGGCCGCCGGGTTTCTCGGCGACGCTTATGGATTGAGCGCAGGTGTGATCGCGTTCGGCGTGGTGGTCGGCCTCGCGGCCGCAGCGGGCGGACTGCTCGTCGTGGCGCGCCTGCGCCGCGATGCCGCGCTGACGGCGTGACATCATCCGGGGATGCGATGGGCATCTCTCGTATCGTGCTGCGCGTTGGCCGGTGTGCTCCTGACGACAGTTCTTGTGGCGCCACGAGTTTCGGCGGATGGGGACTGCGCCGTCGATGTGGCGGTGCGCCCTGTTTCGCTGACCGTGGACGGGGAGGAGGCGACCGGCCGGGTATTCGAGCCCTATCGGTGCGCCGAGGACGACGCGACCGCGCACGCGCTCGTGGTCGCGGTGCACGGGCACGACGGGTCGTCGGCCGATTTCGCGGGCTACCTCGAGTCGATCGCCCGGCGCACCGCGACGCCGATCCTGTCGATGGATCTGCGCTCGGCGCAGAGCATGTGGCGCACCGGAGAATGGAATCTGTGGGCAGGGTGGCGCGACATCGTCGCCGCGACCACGTGGTACCGGGATACCCATCGCTCGATCACCCGCACGGTGCTGTGGGGCTGGAGCCAGGGCGGCATCACCAGTGGTCTCGCGGTGGCGCACGGCCCGCGCGGGATGTTCGACTACTGGGTCGACAATTACGGTCCCGCCGACGATTTCACGATGTGGTTGGGCGCCGGGTCCGTGGATCCGGCGCTGCCCGCGCAGATCGAGCGCGACGCGGGTGGCTGCCCGCCCGCCACCTGCCCGCTCGCCTACGCCGAACGCTCGCCCGCGCTGCTGGCGGCCCGGATGGACGTGCGGCGGGCGTTTCTCGTGCATGGCACCGCCGACGACGTGGTGCCGTATGCCACCAGCGTCGAGATGCGCGCGGGGCTGCTCGCCGCGGGCCGACCCACCTCGATGTACACCGTCGTGACCGGCCGCGATCTGAACGGGCAAGTGGTTCCCGGCGACCACAGCGTCGGACCGGCCCTCTTCGAGGGCGGTTGCGTCGTCGAGCGCCTGCTGCTCGGCGCGGAGCCGGTCGACGGCCCGGATCGCGACTACCTCGTGGACGTCGCGCACGACGTCGTCACCGCACCGGCCGCCCCGCCGGGCGCGAAGTGCGCGGCGTGAGGGAACACGATCGCCGTTGCGCGCAGTTGACCGAGAAGAACCGACGACGAAGTGAGGACGCGATGAGCAAACCCGCCGACCCGGCTTACCACTGGAACGGAGCGGATCTCGATCTGGACGCCTACCTGGCCCGGATCGGGTTCGACGGCGAGCGCGCCCCCACCGTCCGGACGCTGCACGAGCTGGTGCGGGCGCACACCACCGCGATCCCGTTCGAGAACCTGGAGATCATCCTGGGCCGGTCGATCCCCCTGGATCTGGCGACCTTGCAGGACAAACTCGTGCGGCGCCGCCGCGGCGGTTACTGCTACGAGAACGTCGGACTGTTCGCGGCCGCGCTGGAACGGCTCGGATTCGGTGTCACCGGCCTCAGCGGTCGCGTGAGCATGGGCGCGGGCACGGCGCTGCGGCCTGCCACCCATGCCTTGCTGCGCGTGACGACCGCCGACGACGACCGCGTCTGGCTGTGCGACGTCGGCTTCGGCGCCGGACCGCTGGTGCCGTTCGAGTTGTCCGCGGGCGAATTCACCGGCGGCGACTGGCAGTTCCGGCTGGAGAGCAGGCGCGGCGAGCTGGATTCCGACCTGTGGGTACTGCACCAATTCGGCCGAGACGGTTGGATCGACCGGTACAGTTTCACCTTGAATCCGCAGTACGGCATCGACTACGCCGTCGGCAACCATTTCGTGTCGACCTCGCCGCGTTCCCCGTTCACCACCCGGCCGTTCGTGCAGCGTTTCCACCCGGAAGTCCACCACGTGCTGGACGGCACCACGCTCGTCACCGAGTACCCCGACGGCACCGGCAACACAAGGGAACTGGAGCCGACCGAGCTGCCCAAGGTCCTCGCGGAGGTGTTCGACATCGACCTCACCGAGGCCGATGCCGCCGCACTCGCGAATGCTCCGTGGATACGCGACTGACCCCGCGAGCGGGCTGTTGACCGGTGATGTCCGGCTGCGCCCATTATGGTCGTCGGGTGCGTACCAACCGGAAAGCCCTCGTCCTGTTCGCCGCACCGCTGCTCGTGGTCGCCGCCTGCTCGTCAGGGCCGGACCAGCCCGATACCGTGGCAGGGCAGTTCGCCGAGGCGTTGAACCGCGACGATATCGCCGCCGCGGCCGCGCTCACCGACAATCCGGCCGTAGCCGCCGACACCCTCGGTGCGCTGTACGACGGCCTCGGCAAGGACGTGCGCTTCGACGTCCGCTCGGTCGACGACAACCGCTTCGCCCTGGCCGCCACCTGGAAGCTGGGCGCGGACGGCAAGTCGGAGTGGACCTACACCACCAACGGCGCCGCGCACGACGACGGGAACGGATGGCGGGTGAAGTGGGATCCCGCCACGGTCGCCCCCGGGCTCGCGGCGGGGCCATTGAGCTACGGCAGGGTTTATCCGCAACCGGCCCGCATCCTCGATTCCGCAGGCGGCGAGCTGATGACCGAACAGGTCGTCACGCTGGTCGACGTCGGCCCCGGCGCCGACATCCCCGCGGTCGCGGATCTGCTCGGCCCACTCGCGCCCGGCCTCACCGCCGGGTCGGTGCAAACGGAACTGGCGGCGGCGCAAGGAAAGCCGATCACCGCGATCACCTTGCGCGATTCCGACCTCGCCCCGATCCGAGACCGCCTGGCCGCGCTGCCCGGTGTCACCCTCGCGCCGCAGACCCGCCTGCTGACGACCGACAAGGCGTTGGCCGCCCCGACCCTGTCCGGACTGGCCGAGTTGTGGCAGCAGTCCGCCGACGCGCACGCCGGGTGGGCCGTGCGCGCCCAGACGCCGCAGGGCACCGAGCGGGTCGCGGGAACGGATCCCACGCCCACCGCCGACATCGCGACCACGCTCGATCTCGGCTTGCAGCGCGCGGCCGAGGCGGCGCTCGCCCCGATCGCACAGCCCGCGGCGATCGTCGCCCTGCGTCCGTCGACCGGCGAGGTCGTCGCGATCGCGCAGAACGCCCCCGCCGACGCGCAGGGCCCGATCGCGCTGACCGGGCTGTACCCGCCGGGTTCGACGTTCAAGACGGTCACCGTCTCCGCCGCGTTGCAGGCGGGGACGGTCACACCCGACACCGTGCTGCCCTGCCCCGGCACCGCGAACATCGAGGGTCGCCGCATCCCCAACGACAACAATTTCGATCTCGGCGCGGTTCCGCTGCACACCGCGTTCGCCCGCTCTTGCAATACCACGATGGGCGCCCTCGCCGTGCGATTGCCCGCCGACGCGCTGACGAAAGCGGCCACACAACTCGGCCTCGGCATCGATTACGTCACACCGGGCCTGACCACGGTCACGGGGAAGGTGCCCGCGGCCGAGACCTCCGCGTTACGTGTGGAGTCGGCGATCGGTCAAGGGCAGGTGACAGCGTCGCCGTTCGGCATGGCCCTGGTCGCCGCGTCCATCGCTCGCGGCTCGGTGCCCGCGCCCACCCTGGTCGCGGGCAAGCCGGGCACCCCGGACCGCACCTCGGACGCGCTGCCGCCGCAGGTCGACGACCAGCTGAAAGCCATGATGCGCGAGACCGTCACCGGTGGCACCGCGACCCAATTGCGCGACATTCCCGGCCTGCTCGGCAAAACGGGCACCGCGGAGTACATCGATGACGCCCACGCCCACGGCTGGTTCGTCGGCATCGACGGCGACCTGGCCTTTTCCGTGTTCATCAGCGACGCGGGCAGTTCGGCTCCCGCGGTGGACGCGGCGGGCCGGATGCTGCGTGCTCGCGGTTAGTCCCTTTCGGGCGATTCGAGGCAGTGTGAAGGCCCGGCTGACGCGTGCGAGCATTCCTACGCCCGCTACACTCATCCCCGGACCGCGTGAGTAATCAATATGCGGGATGTCACGATTTCGAGAAGGTTCGGAGTAGGCGCCATCGATACCGGTCAGTTGATCGCGGAGCATTACCGCCTGGTCGAGCGGATTGGTAGCGGCGGCACGGGCGTGGTCTGGCGTGCCGTCGACGAACGCCTCCAGCGCTCCGTGGCCGTCAAGCAGATCCACATCCAGCCGAGCCTGCCCGAGGCCGAACGCGACGTGGTGCGCCAGCGCGCGATCCGGGAGGCCCGCAACGCCGCCCGTTTCCAGCATCCGAACGCGATCGTCGTGTTCGACATCACCGAGCACGAGGGCGACCCCTGCCTGGTGATGGAGTACTTGAAGTCCAAGAGCCTCGCCGCGGTGATCGCCGCGCAGGGCACCTTGCCGCTGACCCAGGTCGCGCGGATCGGCGAGCAGGTCGCCTCGGCGCTGATCGCGGCGCATCAGGCGGGCATCGTGCACCGTGACGTGAAACCGGGCAACATCCTGCTCGATGATCACGGCACGGTGAAGATCACCGACTTCGGCATCTCCCGCGCCACCGGTGACGTCACCCTCACCGAGACCGGGCTGATCTGCGGCACCGCCGCCTACCTCGCGCCCGAGGTCGCCCGTGGCTCCGATCCGAGTCCCGCCTCCGATGTGTTCGCGCTGGGCGCCACGCTGTTCCACGCGCTCGAGGGCGAACCGCCCTACGGTGCGGGCTCCAATCCGCTCGCGGTGCTCTACGCGGCCGCGAACGGTCAGCTGAGCGAACCGCGCAACGCGGGCCCCGCCACGGACTTCCTGCTCGACCTGCTCAGCCCCGAGCCGCGCGAGCGTCCGAGCATGCGGGCGGCGCGCGAGCACCTCGCCGCGTTCGCCGACGCGGGCCCGGCCCCGGTGGCCGCCGGATTCGTGCCCGCCAGCGAGGCATTCGCCCGGCCGAGGGCGGGCCAGTCCGAATCGGCGACCCGCGAGCTGCGGCCTTCGGCGATGGCGTCGACGCCTTACACGCCGACCGAGCGCCAGCCGCGCTCCCGTCCGGTCCCCCCGCCGCCACCCGCCCACCCGGACACCGCGACGCACCCCCGCACCATGGCCCAGCCGCGGCCGCAGTCCCGGCAGGGCTCGGGCGGCAAACGTCGCGCGATCTTGATCGGCGCACTGATCGGCGCGGTCGCCGTCGTCGGGGCCATCGTGGTGAACATGATGAGTTCGTCGGGTTCGGGCACCAGCACGGCCCAGGGCAGCACGTCTTCCGTGGTCGCGTCGACGCGCCCAGGCGCGAACACGACGTCGGCCGCCGCCTCGGTCGGGGAGACGAAGAGCGTCGGCAAGGCCGACTCGCGGCAGTCCATCGATCTAGTGGTGAACTTCTACAACAATCTGACGTACTCGAGCTTCTCCGCTGCTTGGAAACAGCTGACCCCCGCTGCCCAGCAGGTATACGGCAGCCAGCAAGCCTTCGAGGACTATTGGACGCAGAATCGGGTGTCGACGTTCAACACCGTCGACACCGGCGGCGGTTCGGGCGTCAACGCGGACGGTTCGGTGGACGTCAACGTGGCCAGCGTGTCCTACGGGAGCCGGAACAAGTCGGTGACGCTCCGGTTGATCAATCCCGGAAACGGGTCCGTGCTCATCGACAGCGACACCCGCTGACGCGTGAACCCGGCGCACCCCCCGCGATAGATCGAGAGCGGTGCCGGACTCGGCGCGCCGCGGGAACACCCCCGCTGCCCGGACCTGCGCACATGGGTCCACTGCGACCCCGCCGCCCGGACCACGCGGATAACGGCTGGCGTCGGCCCATTAGGCTGGTAGCGGCAACTTTCCTGTTGCGGAATCAGCTGGAGACAAGGACCGACACCACATGACAACCCGCATCGAGCTCGCCCGCGTCGATCTGCGCGGTCGTACTCCCTCCGTCGCCGAGCTGCGCGCCGCGCTGCCGCGCGGGGGAGTCGACGTGGACTCGGTGCTGCATCAGGTGCGCCCGGTGGTCGAGGCGATCCGTGATCACGGTGTGTCGGCGGCGCTGGAGTTCAGCGAGCGCTTCGACGGGGTCATCCCGGCGACGGTGCGGGTGCCCGCGGCCGAGCTGGAAGCCGCGCTGGAGCGGCTGGATCCGGCGGTCCGCGCCGCGCTGGAGGAATCCATCGCCAGGGCGCGCAAGGTGCACGCCGACCAGCGGCGCGCCGACAAGACCACCGAGGTGGTGCCGGGCGGCACCGTCACCGAGCGCTGGGTGCCCGTCGAGCGGGTCGGCCTGTACGTGCCGGGCGGGAACGCCGTCTACCCGTCCAGCGTCGTGATGAACGTGGTGCCCGCGCAGACCGCGGGCGTCGGCTCGCTGGTGGTGGCCTCGCCGCCGCAGGCCCAGTTCGGCGGGCTGCCGCACCCCACCATCCTGGCCGCCGCGCAACTGCTCGGCGTCGACGAGGTGTGGGCGGTCGGCGGCGCCCAGGGCGTCGCGCTGCTGTCCTACGGCGGCGTCGACACCGATGGCGCGCAGCTGGAACCGGTCGATCTGATCACCGGGCCGGGCAACATCTACGTCACCGCGGCCAAGCGGCTGTGCCGCGGCCTGGTCGGCATCGACGCCGAGGCGGGGCCCACCGAGATCGCCATCCTCGCCGACGCGACCGCCGATCCGGTGCACGTCGCCGCCGACCTGATCAGCCAGGCCGAGCACGATGTCCTCGCCGCGAGCGTGCTGGTCACCGACAGCGAGCAGCTGGCCGACGCGGTGGACGCGGCGCTCACCACGCAACTGGCCGTGGTCAAGCACGCCCACCGGGTGACCGAGGCGCTGCGCGGCAAGCAGTCCGGCACCGTCCTGGTCGACGACATCGAGCAGGGCCTGCGCGTGGTGAACGCCTACGCCGCCGAGCACCTGGAGATCCAGACCGCCGACGCGCCCGCGGTCGCGGCCAGGGTGCGCAGCGCCGGCGCGGTGTTCGTCGGCGCGTACGCGCCGGTCAGCCTCGGTGACTACTGCGCGGGCTCCAACCACGTGCTGCCCACCGCGGGCTGCGCGCGGCACTCCTCCGGCCTGAGCGTGCAGACCTTCCTGCGCGGCATCCACGTCGTGGAGTACACCGAAGCGGCGCTGAAGGACGTGGCAGGCCACGTGGTGGCGCTGGCGAACGCCGAGGACCTGCCCGCACACGGCCAGGCCGTGCAGGCGCGTTTCGAGGCCCTGTCGTGACGCGCGCGGTGAGCGCGCCCGGCGCGGACCTGACCCTGGAAGATCTGCCGCTGCGGGAGAACCTGCGTGGCAGGAAACCCTACGGCGCACCGCAATTGACGGTCCCCGTGCAGTTGAACACGAACGAGAACCCGCATCCGCCGAGCCGGGCGCTGATCGACGATGTCGCCGAATCGATCCGGGCGGCCGCCGCGGACCTGCACCGCTATCCGGACCGCGACGCCGTCGCGCTGCGCACCGACCTGGCGCGGTATCTGACCGCGCAGACCGGTGTCGCGGTGCAGACCGGCAACGTCTGGGCGGCCAACGGCTCCAACGAGATCCTGCAGCAGCTGCTGCAGGCCTTCGGCGGACCGGGCCGCAGCGCACTGGGTTTCGTGCCCTCGTACTCGATGCACCCGATCATCTCCGAGGGCATCGACACCGAGTGGATCGAGGCCAAGCGCAACGCCGACTTCTCCCTCGACATCGAGCACGCGCTGGCCGCCATCGCCGAGCGCAGGCCGGATGTGGTGTTCGTGACCAGCCCGAACAATCCCACCGGGCACAGCATCCCGCAGGACGACCTCGCGCGCATCCTCGCGGCCGCCCCCGGCATCGTGGTGGTCGACGAGGCCTACGGCGAATTCTCCGCGCAGCCGAGCGCCATCGGGCTGATCGACCGTTTCCCCGCGAAGCTCGTGGTGACCAGGACGATGAGCAAGGCCTTCGCGTTCGCCGGTGGGCGTCTGGGCTATCTGGTCGCCGCACCCGCGGTGATCGACGCGATGCTGTTGGTGCGGCTGCCCTACCACCTGTCGGTGGTCACCCAGGCCGCCGCGCGCGCCGCCCTGCGGCACGCCGAGGAGACCCTCGGCAGCGTCGCCGAACTGGCCGCGCAGCGCGACCGGGTGGCGGCGGCGCTGCGAGAACTCGGTTACGACGTGATCCCCAGCGACGCCAACTTCCTGCTGTTCGGCCGCTTCACCGACGCGGCGCGCAGCTGGCAGCGCTACCTCGATCACGGCGTGCTGATCCGTGATGTCGGCCTGCCCGGCTACCTGCGCACCACGATCGGCCTAGCCGCCGAGAACGACGAACTGTTGCGGGTCAGCGGACTGCTGGCGGGCACCGACCTGGCGCCGCGATGAACCAGCGCCGGACATCCCTAGGCGACGATTCGATTGGACGTGAGCATGAGTAGGACCGCCCGGGTGGAGCGGGTCACCAAGGAATCCAGCATCGTGGTCGAGCTGGATCTCGACGGCACCGGCAAGACCGAGATCGCCACCGGCGTCCCCTTCTACGACCACATGCTGACCGCGCTCGGCGCGCACGCGAGCTTCGACCTGACCGTGCGCGCGGAGGGCGACATCGAGATCGAGGCGCATCACACGGTCGAGGACACCGCGATCGTGTTCGGTCAGGCACTGGGCAAGGCGCTGGGCGACAAGGCGGGCATTCGCCGGTTCGGCGACGCCTACATCCCGATGGACGAGACGCTGGCGCACGCCGCGGTCGACGTGTCCGGCCGCCCCTACTGCGTGCACACCGGCGAGCCGGATCACCTGCTGCACACGGTGATTCCCGGTTCCGGGCCCGGCGCGCCATACTCAACGGTGCTCAACCGCCACGTCTTCGAGTCGATCGCGCTGAACGCGCGCATCGCGCTGCACGTGCGGGTGCTCTACGGCCGCGACCAGCACCACGTCACCGAGGCCGAGTTCAAGGCGGTGGCGCGTGCGCTGCGCACCGCGGTGGAACTCGATCCCCGGGTGAGCGGGATTCCGTCGACGAAGGGAACCCTGTGAGCGGCAAGTCCGTGGCCCTGCTCGACTACGGCTCCGGAAACCTGCACTCCGCCGAACGAGCGCTGGCGAGGGCGGGCGCGCGGGTGGAGGTGACCGCCGACCCCGAAGCGGTGCTGGCCGCCGACGGTCTGGTCGTGCCCGGCGTCGGAGCGTTCGCCGCGTGCATGGCGGGACTGCGCGGGGTGCGGGGCGAGCGCCTGATCGGTCAGCGGCTGGCAGGCGGGCGGCCGGTGCTCGGCATCTGCGTCGGCATGCAGATCCTGTTCGAGCGCGGCGTCGAGTTCGGCGAGGAGACCGACGGGTGCGCCGAATGGCCCGGCACGGTCGAACGGCTGTCCGCGCCGGTGCTGCCGCACATGGGGTGGAACACCGTCTCCGCCCCGTCCGACAGCGTGCTGTTCGCGGGCCTCGACGCCGACACCCGGTTCTACTTCGTGCACTCCTACGCCGCCCAGACGTGGGATCTGCCGCCCAGCGAGCACTTCGCCGCACCCAAGCTGACCTGGGCCGAGCACGGAGTGCCGTTCCTGGCGGCGGTGGAGAACGGTGCGCTGTCGGCGACCCAGTTCCACCCGGAGAAGTCCGGTGACGCGGGTGCACACCTGCTGCGCAACTGGGTGAACGCGCTGTAGGCCGGTCCCGCGCACCGAGCGCGCGAGACCGGCCGTCCGGTCAGTGCTTCCTGACCTTGCTGACCAGCCAGCGCCCGTCGACCCGGTCCACCGTCACGGTCATCGACATGCGGCTGGTCTGCGGGAGACCGTCGGTCTCGTCGCTGGTCACCGTCCGTACCACGTCGACGTCCACCTCGGCCCGGTTGTCGTCACCCGAGACGATGCGGCAATCGGCCGAGTTGGCCTCGGCGCGAATGTGCGCGGCCTCCGCGCTCGACTGGATGTTGGCGCGGAAGTTCTCGAACTCGGTCCGGAATTCCCCGGTGCTGAGGTCGAGCATCCGCCGCGCGTGGTCGCCGAACCGCGCGTAGTCGTAGGTCGCCGCGGCGGAACCGAATTCGCATCCCGCCAGCCGCGCCTCCTCGGGCGGGGCGGCGGTGGCGGCGGGAGCGGCGACGAAGGCCGCGGAGCATGCGGCTGCCGAAAGAGACAGGGCGGCAGCGAGTTTGGATCGTGACATGCACTTCCTCGGTGCGAAATGGAAGCGGCGACCGGGGTGATCGCCGAGCGGAGACGATACCGCCCGCGCCACCGGGGATCGCGGCGATCTCGCGGCGGATCACGACATCCCGGCTTCGCTGAAACCATCGAGCGATTCGCGAGCACCGTCCCCGGCGAGGACCTCACCTCGGCGCAGCGCCGACGCTGCGCCCTGATCGCGGGCACGGTGTCGCCTGCGCACCGGACCGGGCGGCAGTAACTCGGCGCTATTCGTGACCGCGGGGCTGGATCCTGTTCGACCGCCGGAGCACGCCCACGCCCACGCTCACCGAGATCGAACGGACGGCGAAGGGAGGTCCAGGTCGACCGGGGTGCGCGGATCGCGGCGGCCGTGGTGACGGCCGTGCTCGCCGCTGCGGCCCGGAACCGCTCTCGCGTGTTCGACGCGCCCCTGATCACGGGCGCGTGCCGGTGGACCAGATCGGGGTCGTCTGCACCCGGGACAGACGCCACCCTTCGCCGGTGCGGATCGCGTCGAAGCGGTAGACCTCGCCGAGGGTGTAGACCGGCTGCGGAGGTGTGCCGTCGGAGGCGGCGAGCGCGAAGGTGGCGATCAGGTTGGCCCGCACCTCCGCCGTGTCGCCGCGCAGGTCGATCAGCACATTGCCGATGACGTGCTGGATGCGCAGATGTTCGCCGTGGTTGCGGCTCGCCTGGGCGATCAGCGCGTCGCGGCCCTCGGCCGTGCCGCCGGGTGTCTTCGCGGTCGCGTCGGGGGCGTAGATCGTCCGCAGTTCGTCGAATCGTCCCTCGTCCAGGGCGCGACCGAGCCGGTCGACCAACGCGGTGATCTGCCCGCGGTCCAGCAGTTCGCGCACCTCCGCCGTCGGCGTCGCGGTGGCCGAGGCGCAGGCGGCGGTGAGTGCGGCCAGCGGGAGGGTCAGCAGGGGGAGGGCGAGCCGGACTTTGCGCATCGAACGCACCTTTCAGGATAACGTTGGTGATTCCAACATTGGCTACGCCAACTTAACAGATTGTGGGCGCAGCCAACAAATTTTGGCGAGGTGGCCGCGTGGACGTCGCGCAGGTGAAGGTCCGCGGGGTACCCGCCAGGCTGGGTCGCACACCGGCGGCCACCGGCTCGCGTCGATCGGCCCGAATCCGTGATCGAGCTCCCATCCGCCCAGGCCCTGCACTCGGACGCGGCCGGGTAACCACTAGGCTGCTCTCGTGAGTCTTGTGCTGCTACCCGCCGTCGATGTCGCCAACGGAGAGGCCGTGCGCCTCGTGCAAGGAGAAGCCGGAAGCGAAACCAGCTACGGCTCGCCTCGTGAGGCGGCGCTGGCCTGGCAGGAAGCCGGCGCGGAATGGGTGCACCTGGTCGACCTGGACGCGGCCTTCGGGCGCGGCTCGAACCGGGAACTGCTCGCCGGCGTCGTCGGCGAACTCGACGTCAAGGTGGAACTGTCCGGAGGCATCCGCGACGACGAGAGCCTGGAAGCGGCCCTGAGCACCGGTTGCGCCCGGGTCAACCTCGGTACCGCCGCGTTGGAGGACCCGGTCTGGTGCGCGAAGGCCATCGCCCGCCACGGCGAGCGCATCGCCGTCGGCCTCGACGTGCGCATCGTCGACGGCGAACACCGGTTGCGGGGACGCGGCTGGGTGAGCGACGGCGGCGACCTGTGGGAGGTGCTCGAGCGCTTGGAGCGCGACGGCTGCTCGCGCTACGTGGTGACCGACGTGACCAAGGACGGCACGCTCACCGGCCCGAACCTGGACCTGCTGCGCGAGGTCTGCGCGGCCACCGACGCCCCGGTGATCGCCTCCGGCGGCGTCTCCACCATCGCGGACCTGGTCGCGATCGCCGAACTGGTGCCGGAAGGCGTCGAGGGGTCGATCGTCGGCAAGGCGCTCTACGCGGGCCGGTTCACCCTGCCCGAGGCGCTGGCCGCGGTGAGATGACCCAGGAGCTGTCGGCACTGCTCGCGGAGGCGAGCGAGATCCTGGACTCGGTGCGCCCGCGGTTCATCGAGGGCATCGGCGCGCCGAGCGCGGTCGCCAAGGGCCGCAACGACTTCGCCACCGAGCTGGACTTGGAACTGGAACGCACCGTCTCCGCCGAACTGCGCAGACGCACCGGCATCGAGGTGCACGGTGAGGAGTTCGGCGGACCGCAACTCACCTCGGGTACCGCATGGGTGCTCGACCCGATCGACGGCACCTTCAACTACTCGTCCGGGCATCCGCTCTCCGGCATGTTGCTCGCGCTGGTTCGCGACGGCGAGCCGGTGCTCGGGCTGACCTGGCTGCCGCTGCTCGACCGCCGCTACGCCGCCATGACCGGAGGCCCAGTGCTGCTGGACGGGCGACCGCTGCCGCCGCTGCCGCGCGGCAAGCTGGCCGAGGCGATGATCGGTTTCGGCGCGTTCAACGTCGACTCGCACGGCCGCATCCCCGGCCAGTTCCGCTTCGACCTGCTCGGCCCGCTGAGCAGGCTGTCCTCCCGGGTGCGCATGCACGGCTCGACCGGCATCGATCTGGCGTTCACCGCCTCGGGCGTGCTCGGCGGCGCGATCGTGTTCGGGCACCATCCCTGGGACAACGCGGCGGGCGTCGCGCTGGTGCGCGCGGCGGGCGGAGTGGTCACCGACCTGGTGGGCGAGCCGTGGACCATCGCCTCCGGCTCCGTGCTCGCGGCCGCGCCCGGCGTGCACGAGGAACTGCTCGACATGATCTGCACGGTCGCCGATCCGGCGGCCGCGGAGAAAGGGTGAGGCAATGACGTTGGCCGTACGGGTGATCCCGTGTCTGGACGTCGACGCGGGACGCGTGGTGAAGGGCGTCAACTTCGAGAACCTGCGGGACGCGGGTGATCCCGTCGAACTGGCCGCGCTCTACGACGCGCAGGGCGCCGACGAGCTGACCTTCCTCGACGTGACCGCCTCCACCGGCGACCGCGGCACCATGATCGACGTGGTGACCCGCACCGCCGAGCAGATCTTCATCCCGCTCACCGTGGGCGGCGGGGTGCGCACGGTCGAGGACGTGGACCGCCTGCTGCGCGCGGGCGCGGACAAGGTCTCGGTGAACACCGCCGCGATCGCGCGGCCGGAGGTGCTGCGCGAGATGTCCGAGCGATTCGGCTCCCAGTGCATCGTGCTTTCGGTGGACGCGCGCACCGTGCCGCAGGGGCAACCCGACACCCCCTCCGGGTGGGAGGTGACCACCCACGGCGGCAAACGCGGCACCGGCATCGACGCCGTGGAATGGGCCGTGCGCGGCGCCGAACTCGGTGTCGGCGAGATCCTGCTCAATTCCATGGACGCTGATGGCACCAAGGCCGGTTTCGACCTGTCGATGATCCGTGCCGTGCGGGCGGCGGTCACCGTCCCGGTGATCGCCAGCGGCGGCGCCGGCGCGGTCGAGCACTTCGCCCCTGCGGTGCACGCGGGCGCCGACGCGGTGCTCGCGGCCAGCGTGTTCCACTTCGGCGATCTGACCATCGGCCAGGTCAAGGATTCGATGCGGGCGGAGAAGATCGTCGTCCGGTAGCGACTGGCGGAAATTCGCCGACCAGGAAGGCGGGTCGAAGCGGCGCGGTTGCATCGGGCATGACCATCGGAATCGCGCTGTCGCCGTTCGCCCTCGACGCCCCCGGCAACGCCGTGGACACGGCGGTGTCGCTGGGTGAGTCGGCGCTCGCCGCCGGAGTGTCGTCCGTGTGGTTCGGCCAGACGCTCAGCTACGACGCCATCGCGCTGGCCGGGATCGTCGGCCGCGCCGTGCCGGGACTCACGGTCGGCACGTCCGCGGTGCCGATCACGGCGCGTCATCCGCTGCTGATCTCCAGCCAGGCGCAGACCGCGCAGGCGGCCACCGGCGGCCGGTTCACCCTCGGGCTCGGCCTGGGCGCGAAATTCCTCGCCGACCCGGTCTTCGGCGGATCCTTCGACCGGCCGATCACCCGGCTGCGCGAGTTCCTCACCGCGCTGCGCACCGTGTTGCACACCGGCACGGTGGATTTCCACGGCGAGACGCTCACCGCCGCCACGCCGCTGCCCGCCGCGGTGGCCGGCGCACAGCCGCCGGTGCCGATCCTGGTGGCCGCCATGGGCCCGCAGGCCCTGCGCGTCACGGGTGAGCTGGCCGACGGCACCCTGCCCTTCCTGGTCGGCCCGAAGGCGCTGGCCGAGCACATCGTCGCACCGCTCACCGCCGCGGCCGAGCGGGCCGGGCGGCCCGCACCCCGGATCACCGTCCTGGTGCCCGGCGTGATCACCGCCGACCTCGATGCCGCCCGTGCGGCCGCCGCGGCCCAGACGACGTTCTACGACGACATCCCCTCCTATGCGCGGGTGATCGAGCTGTCCGGTGCCTCGCGGGCGGCGGAACTCGTGGTGATCGGCGACGAGGACCTGATCGCGGCCCGCGTCGCGGAGTACTTCGCGGCGGGCGCGACGGAGGTCGTGTTCTCGCAGACCGATCTGACCACCCCGGAGGACCAGCGGCGCACCTGGGCGGTGCTCGGCGAACTCCAGCGCTCCCGGGTGGGCTGATCGTGCACTCCCGGCGCGCTCGGTCGCGGGCGCCCTTGTTATAACGGTGCTATGAGTCTCGACCCCGCCATCGCCGCCCGTCTCAAGCGCAACGACGCCGGATTGGTTTCGGCCGTCGCGCAGGAACGCGCCACCGGTGACGTGCTGATGGTCGCGTGGATGGACGACGAGGCGCTGGCGCGCACGCTGGAAACCCGTAAGGCCACGTACTATTCGCGTTCCCGTCGGCAGTACTGGGTCAAGGGGGAGACTTCCGGCCACACCCAGTACGTGCACGAAGTACGACTCGACTGCGACGGCGACACGATCCTGCTGATCGTCGACCAAGAAGGCGCGGCCTGCCACACCGGCACGCACACCTGCTTCGACTCGGACGTGCTCCTGGCCGCGCGATCCTGAACCGGGGATGCCCCGAATGGGCGCTGTCGGACGTCGTTCGTCCTCAGCCCGCGCATGGCCGCAGTGAAGGCGGAGGTACGTTCAGGAGCCGTTCGGTTGCTGGTCGTCCCGGCTCGCGGGCGTGAGTTCGCCGAGACGGTCGAGTGCGTCGGCCAGCCGCTCGGCCAGCAGTTCGCCGAGTTCGGCGACCTGCGCCTTCTGCGCCTCGTCCAAGCCGTCGAACACCAAGTGCCGCACGGCTTCCAGATATCCGGGTGCGGCCTCGACGACCTTCAGGTACCCGTCGTCGGTGAGTACCGCGTGCACGCCGCGCCGCCCCGCCGTCGCCGAACGCTGTGCCCAGCCCATGCGCTCCAATTTGGACACCACATGCGACAATCGCGATAGCGATGCATTTGCCTTGTGGGCAAGCTCACTCATCTGCAGGCGATGGCCCGGTTCCTCCGACAACAGCGTCAGTACCCAGTACTCGAAATGCGTCACGCCGGACTCGCGCTGCAGCTGGGTGTCCAAGGCTCCTGGCAGCCGCGTCATCAGCGCCACGATCGCACGCCACGCGCGTTGTTCGACCGGGTCGAGCCACTTCGTCACTGTGTGCCTTCTTTCAAGCCAAGTGACGTGGTTTTGTTCGTTGTCCTAGTGATTGTCGAAAATCTTGTGCACAGTCACCCGCGACATTGAGTTTGCCACGACTTCGCTCGACCGTCATAAAGATGCCGCATGACGTGAGTTCACTCACACGTGGCGCGGCGGCGTGTCCTCGGCCTTCGGTTTCGCCGGGTGGGTGCGCCGCCACCTGCGCAGCAGCAACAGCGCCACGGCGACGAGGAACAACAGTGTCGCGATGACGGCGCCGGTGAGCGCGGCGCCACGGAAGGCGGGCGCGTCGACATCCAAGATCCGCTGACCCGCGTGGGCGGCACTGCTGTTGCCCAGCACGATGGTCAGCGTCATCAGGTTGGGGATGGCGCACAGGATCGCGACCACCGCGGCCGCTCCGGCCAGGAACCTGCCTGCCTTACGCCGCCACACCAGCACGGCGAACAGCAGCAGGAAAAGCGTGACGACGGTACAGAATCCGCCGTAGAACAGCCCCCAGCCGATGCCCTTGGCGAAGCTTCCGTGCACCATCGACCCGACCCGCTGCGCCCACCAGCGCGGGACGAACGCGGACAGGACGAAGTACGAGACGACCAGCACCGCGAGAATCGCCGCGCCGACGATGATCCGCGTGCGCCAGACGGCTGCCGCGGGTTTGCGCTCGCCCGGCTGCACGTCGGTCGAAGTCATGCGTCCAGCCTAGGCCGCGCCGTCATCGGGAATCGGTCACGGCGCGCGCTCTTTACGTACCCCCGGCCTTCGCTGCGGCCATGCGAAGGGCTGATACGGACTGGCCGACGCGCTCGTCTACCGGTTGCGCAGGTAGTTCAGCGCTTCGTCGGCGTGGACGGCGGCGCGCAGCTCGCCGGTGATGATCTTGCGGATGGTGCGGTCGGTGTCGATGACGAACGTTTGCCGCTTCACCGGTGCGAGTTTGCCGAGCAGCCCGCGCTTGACGCCGAACTTCGCGGCGACGGCGCCGTCGGCGTCGGAGAGCAACGGGTAGCCGAGGCGCTGTTTCTCGGCGAACCCGGCCTGGGTGTCCACGTTGTCGGCGCTGATGCCGACACAGGTGGCGCCGAGTGCGGCGAATTCGGCGGAGAGGTCGCGGAAGTGACAGGCCTCGGCCGTGCAGACGGGCGTGTTCGCCGCGGGATAGAAGAAGAGGACCAGAGGGCCGTCCGCCAGCAGCGCGTCGAGCGAGCGGCGAGTGCCGGATTGATCGGGAAGCTCGAAATCAGGGGCGAGCTGTCCTTGCTGCATACCCGGGAACACTACCGCGCGGTCGGTCGAATCGGGTATTTCGTGCGCGCCGGACCTGGTGCTCGTGCCCGCCGTGCGCTGTCCGCGATCCGATCGCGGCGCCGGTCATCGGGCACGAGCCGAGGGGTAGGGCGGCTACGCGCCGATGAGCGCCGCCACCTCAGGGTTCTTGATCGCCATCACATCGAGGATGCCGTGGGCCCGCAGGAACGGCCTCAGCTCTTTGATGCGGTCGCTGTGGACGGCGTATTCGTCGGGGAAGCGGTTCTTGTCGAGGGACTCCAGTGCTTTGACGTAGGTGACGAAGGACGCGAGCGCGTTGGCCGGGGCGCTTTGCTGGTAGGCCGGATGACTCGTGCCCCCGGTGCGCGGGGCGTGCGGGCGCGGGACGCTGTGGTTCGGGATGTGCCGAGAACCCTCGGGCGCTACCGATTGCGAGGGGTACATCAGTTGTCTCCTCTCGAGATGGATACCGCATGCGACGTGGAACGCCGCGAGTGTAGTGAGCCTCGCCACACCTTCGGCGACCGCGTGAGAACCGGACGGTCGACCTGATTTGTCGGGTTTGTCGCGCCGGGTCGCCGCGTCGGCGGCACCGCTCAATCGCCGGTCGGTCCGGCCTGGGATGATGAGTACATGGCAGGCGCGTCCACTCCCACCACCACGACCCGCGAGCAGTTCCATCAGCTGGCCGCGGAGCACCGGGTGGTCCCGGTCACCCGAAAGGTACTGGCGGACTCGGAGACTCCGTTGTCGGCCTACCGCAAACTCGCGGCCGACCGGGCGGGCACCTTCCTGTTCGAGTCCGCGGAGAACGGCCGGTCGTGGTCGCGCTGGTCGTTCATCGGCGCGGGCAGCCCCTCGGCGCTGACCGTCGTGGACGGCGAGGCGGCCTGGCTGGGCAATGTCCCGGCCGACGCGCCCTCCGGCGGCGATCCGCTGGTCGCGTTGCGCGAGACGCTGGAGCTGCTGCGCACCGAGCGGCTGCCCGGGCTGCCGCCGCTGACCGGCGGCATGGTCGGCTACCTCGGCTACGACGCGGTGCGCCGGATCGAGCGGCTGCCCGCCCTGGCGGTGGACGATCTGCGACTGCCGGAGATGGTGCTGCTGCTCGCCACCGACCTGGCCGCGTTCGACCACCACGAGGGCGCGATCACGCTGATCGCCAACGCGGTGAACTGGAACGGCACCGCCGAGCGCGTCGACGAGGCCTACGACGACGCGGTGGCCCGCCTGGACCGGATGACCGCCGCGCTCGGCGCGCCCGCCGACTCCACCGTGTCGGTGTTCGACCGGCCCGAGCCGCGATACCGGCGCAAGCGCACCACCGAGGAGTTCGGCGCGGGCGTGCGCCGCCTGGTCAAGGAGATCGAGGCGGGCGAAGCGTTCCAGGTGGTGCTGTCCCAGCGTTTCGAGATGGATTACGACGGTGCGCCGATCGATCTGTACCGGATGCTGCGCGCGTCGAATCCGAGCCCCTACATGTACCTGCTGCACATCCCCGACGGCGCTGGCGGCACCGCGTTCTCCATCGTCGGCTCCAGTCCGGAATCGCTGGTGACCGTGAAAGACGGTGTGGCGACGACACATCCGATCGCGGGCACCCGCTGGCGCGGCGGCACCGAGGAGGAGGACCTGCTGCTGGAGAAGGGCCTGCTCGCCGACGAGAAGGAGAACGCCGAGCACCTCATGCTCGTCGACCTCGGCCGCAACGACCTGGGCCGGGTGTGCGAGCCGGGCACCGTGCGGGTCACCGAGTACCGGCACATCGAGCGCTACAGCCATGTCATGCACCTCGTGTCGACGGTGTCGGGCCGGTTGGCGCCCGGACGGATCGCGCTGGACGCGGTGCGGGCGTGCTTCCCGGCGGGCACCCTGTCCGGCGCTCCCAAGGTGCGCGCGATGGAACTGATCGAGGAACTCGAGCCGACCCGGCGCGGCGTCTACGGCGGCGTCGTCGGGTACCTGGACTTCGCCGGTGACGCCGACACCGCCATCGCCATCCGCACCGCGCTGCTGAAGGACGGCACGGCCTACGTGCAGGCGGGCGCGGGCATCGTCGCGGACTCGGACCCGGAGTACGAGGACGTGGAGTCCCGCAACAAGGCGATGGCGGTGCTCAAGGCGATCGCGGCGGCCGGAACGGTGCGGGCCTACGGCACGGAACCCGGCGCGGCGGACGGCGGCACGCGATGACGGCTGCCCATCCCGGAGACGAACCGGACCGAGGGCGAGAACCGACCCCGGACACCGCGGGGCCACAAGCCGTTCCAGCGGCCGACGGCTCGGCCGGATCGGCGAGCGCGGAAGGCCATTCGCGCCGCAACTACCCCGTCGCTCCAGTGGCGTTGCTCGCCCTCGCCGCCGCCGCGCTGTGGGCGTCGTCCCGGATGACCTGGGTGACGGTCACCTCGTCGGACGGTCTGACCCAGCCCCGCACCGATCATCTGAACGGCGGCGTGTGGTTCGGCGCGCTGACACCGCTGGCGCTGGTCCTGCTCGCCTCGATCGCGGCCGTGCTGGCCACCAAGGGCTGGTTGCGTCGCGTGGTCGGCGTGCTGATCGCGTTGGTCGCCGCGGTGGCCGCGGTACCCGCGTTCGCGTTGCTGACCGATTCCGGCAAGACCGCCGAGCGGGCCGCGAAGCTCGCGGAGCTCCCGGCGCGCGCGCAGGTCGAGACGGCGACCACCTCGGCGTTCCCCGCCGTGCTCGCGCTGCTCGGCGCGATCGCCGCGTTCGGCGCTGGCGCCCTGCTGGCCCGCATGCCCGCCGAGACGGCGCGGCTGTCCGGCAAGTACGACAACCCGGTCTTCCGGCGCGCCGCCGCCACGGCCGAGGTCACGCAGCGGCGCGCGCAGTCTCCGGACGACCGGTCGGCACCTCAGCTGTCCGAGCGCGTGCTGTGGGACGCGCTGGACGCGGGCACCGACCCGACCGACGAACCGCAGGCCGGGCAGGCGTCCCCAGAAGATTCCGACCCGGGCGAGGCGGGCCGACGTGGCCGCTGAGCTGTCTCCGCGCGGCGGGTGTGGCGGGTGCCACCTTGCGCGGAGCCCTTCCGCATGGTTCAACCCCAGCCCCGGCGCGAACGCGCCCGGTAGGTCCATTTATTCTTTGACAGCATCGGTGAGACAGCGCCTGGGGGGATTCTCAGGTAGCAAGTCCGTCTCCCCAGAAAGGATTCGAGCCAGATGACGGTACTCGACTCGATTCTCGACGGGGTCCGCGCGGATGTGGCCGCTCGGGAAGCCCTGCTGGACTTCCAGGCGGTCAAGGCGGCCGCCGCGGCGGCTCCCGCGCCGCTGGACGCCCGCGCGGCGCTGCTCGAGGACGGCATCGGCGTGATCGCCGAGGTCAAGCGAGCAAGTCCGTCCAAGGGCGAGCTGGCGGACATCCCGGACCCGGCGAGTCTGGCCAAGGCCTACGAGGACGGTGGCGCGCGGATCATCAGCGTGCTCACCGAGGGCCGCCGCTTCAACGGGTCGCTGGACGACCTGGACGCGGTCCGCGCCACGGTGAGCATCCCGATCCTGCGCAAGGACTTCGTCGTCGGCCCGTACCAGATCCACGAGGCGCGCGCGCACGGCGCGGACGTCATCCTGCTGATCGTCGCGGCGCTGGAACAGGACGTGCTGTCCTCCCTGATCGACCGCACCGAGTCGCTTGGCATGACCGCGCTGGTCGAGGTGCACACCGAGGAGGAGGCCGACCGCGCGCTGGAGGCGGGCGCGTCGGTGATCGGCGTCAACGCCCGCAACCTCAAGACACTCGAGGTCGACCGCGACGTGTTCGCGCGGATCGCGCCCGGATTGCCCACCGAGGTCATCCGGATCGCCGAGTCCGGCATCCGCGGCACCGCCGACCTGCTGGCCTACGCGGGCGCGGGCGCGGACGCCGTGCTCGTCGGCGAGGGGCTGGTGACCAGTGGCGACCCCCGCGCGGCGGTCTCCGAGCTGGTGACCGCGGGCACCCACCCGTCCTGCCCGAAGCCGGCACGGCGGGGTCGGTGACCGGCGTGGCGGCGGTACCTCAGGCCAGCGACGGCGTCGCCCAGCGCAGCGGCCACGAGCCCGACGTGGGCGGGCACTTCGGCGTCTACGGCGGCAGGCACGTGCCGGAAGCGCTGATGGCCGTCATCGAGGAGGTCACCGCCGAGTACGAGAAGTCCCGGCTCGACGACTCCTTCCTCAACGAACTCGATCGGCTGCAGCGCGACTACACCGGCCGCCCGTCGCCGGTGTTCGAGTGCAAGCGGCTGTCCGAGCAGGCGGGCGGCGCCCGCATCCTGCTCAAGCGCGAAGACCTCAACCACACCGGCTCGCACAAGATCAACAATGTGCTCGGCCAGGCGCTGCTCGCCAAGCGGATGGGCAAGACCAGGGTGATCGCGGAGACCGGCGCGGGCCAGCACGGCGTCGCCACGGCGACCGCCTGCGCGCTGCTGGGCCTGGACTGCGTCGTCTACATGGGCGCGGTCGACACCGCGCGCCAGGCGCTCAACGTGGCCAGGATGCGCCTGCTCGGCGCCGAGGTGATCTCGGTGACCTCCGGTTCGCAGACGCTCAAGGACGCCATCAACGAGGCGCTGCGCGACTGGGTGACCAACGCCGACGACACCTACTACTGCTTCGGCACCGCCGCGGGCCCGCACCCGTTCCCGATGCTGGTGCGCGATTTCCAGCGCATCATCGGCCTGGAGGCCCGCGCCCAGGTGCAAGCCACCACCGGCCGGTTGCCCGACGCGGTCGTCGCCTGCGTCGGCGGCGGATCCAACGCCATCGGCATCTTCCACGCGTTCCTCGACGACCCCGGCGTCCGGCTGATCGGTTACGAAGCGGCCGGTGACGGCGTCGACACCGGCAGGCACGCGGCCACATTCACCGGCGGGACGCCGGGAGCGTTCCAGGGCGCCTACTCGTACCTGCTGCAGGACGAGGACGGCCAGACCATCGAGTCGCATTCGATCTCGGCGGGCCTGGACTATCCGGGCGTCGGACCCGAGCACGCCTACCTCAAGGACGTCGGCCGCGCCGAATACCGGCCGATCACCGACGCCGAGGCGATGGACGCCCTGCTGCTGCTCAGTCGCAAGGAGGGCATCATCCCCGCGATCGAGTCGGCGCACGCGGTGGCAGGCGCCCTGCAACTGGGCAAGGAACTCGGCGAGGGCGCGATCATCCTGGTAAACCTCTCCGGCCGGGGCGACAAGGACATGGACACGGCAGCGCGGTGGTTCGGGCTGTTCGACGAGCCGAAGGAGGAGGGCCGGTGAGCCAGCAGTCCCGCTTGGCGAACACCTTCGCCGCCTGCCGAGCCGAGGGCCGCGCGGCACTGATCGGCTACCTGCCCGCGGGCTACCCCGACCTGGCCGGTTCGATCGAGGTCGTGCGCGCGATGGTCGAAGCCGGATGCGACATCGTCGAGGTCGGCGTCGCCTACTCCGATCCCGTGATGGACGGCCCGACCATCCAGGCCGCCGCCGAACAGGCGCTGCGCGGCGGTGTGCGGGTACGCGACGTGTTCGCGGTGGTCGAGGCGATCACCGAAGCCGGGGGCAAGGCCGTCGTGATGAGCTACTGGAATCCCGTGCTCCAGTACGGCGTGGATCGCTTCGCGCGGGATCTGGCCGCCGCGGGCGGCGCGGGCATCATCACCCCGAACCTGATTCCGGAAGAGGCCGACGACTGGTTCATCGCCTCGTCCACGCACAACTTGGACCGCATCTTCCTGGTCGCGCCGTCGTCCACCGAGGAACGCCTGGTGAAGACGCTGGAGGCCAGTCGCGGCTTCGTCTACGCGGCCTCGACCATGGGCGTGACCGGCGCGCGGGACGTGGTGTCCTCGGCCGCACCCGCCCTGTGCGCGCGGATCCGGGCCCACTCCGACATCCCGATCGGCGTCGGCCTCGGCGTCCGCTCGGGCGAGCAGGCCGCCGAGATCGCGTCCTACTCCGACGGCGTCATCGTCGGCTCGGCGCTGGTGAGCGCGGCGGGCCGAGGGCTGGACGCGGTGCGAGCACTCACCGCGGAGCTGGCCGAAGGCGTGCGGTCGGCGACCGTCGCGTCCTAGCAACCGGTCGGAGTCCAGCGCAGCGCACGGTTCGAAGCCCGTCCGACGGGCTCCGACTTCCGGACTTCGGACCCGGTAGCCGCCGAATCGCCATGATCCGGGCTCGACACGGGCGTGCTCTGGGCGTCTTCGGCGAACCCCGACGCGGCGAGGGCGGTGCGGTGGTGGCGGGCCGGTCGAGCATCTCCGCTACGGTGGCCCCGTGACGTTACGAGTCCTCGCAGACAGTGTCCTGGCCGACGGCGGCGTCAGCGGCGCCGTGCTGGCCTACCTCCCCAGCCCCGCGCGCGGCGTCTGGCAGCTCGGTCCGTTCCCGCTGCGGGCGTATGCCCTGTGCATCATCCTCGGCATCATCGTCGCGATCTGGTGGGGCGAACGGCGCTGGCGCGCTCGCGGCGGCCAGCCCGGCGCGATCCTGGACGTCGCGATGTTCGCGGTGCCGTTCGGCCTGGTCGGCGGCAGGCTCTACCACGTGGCCACCGACTGGCAGAAATACTTCGGCGCGGGCGGCCACCCGGTCGACGCGCTGAAGATCTACCAAGGCGGGCTCGGCATCTGGGGTGCGGTGCTGCTGGGCGGCATCGGAGCGTGGATCGGCTGCCGGGTATACAAGATCCCGTTGCCCGCTCTGGGTGACGCGGTCGCGCCGCCGATCCTGCTGGCGCAGGCCATCGGCAGGCTCGGAAACTACTTCAACCAAGAGCTCTACGGGCGCGAGACCGACCTGCCGTGGGGCCTGGAGATCTACCGGCGGGTGGGCGACGACGGTCAGCTCGACATGATGAACGGCGGCTCCACCGGCGTGGTCGAAAAGATCGTGCACCCCACCTTCCTGTACGAGCTGCTGTGGAACCTGCTGGTCGTCCTGCTGCTGGTGTACGTGGACCGGCGTTTCCGGATCGGTCACGGACGGCTGTTCGCGCTGTACGTCGCCGGCTACTGCTTCGGACGGTTCTTCGTCGAACTGATGCGCGCCGACGAGGCGACGAAGATCGCGGGCATCCGGATCAACTCGTTCACCTCCGCCCTCGTGTTCCTGGCCGCGATCGCCTACTTCGTGTTCGCCACCAAGGGACGCGAGACGCCCGAGCAGTTGCAACCCGGCGCGAGCCCCCGGCCGTGGCCGTGGCAGCTCCGCGCGCTGCGTGCCGCCGCAGCGGCGCCGACCGAGAAGTCCTCGGGTACCGGCGAATTCGAGAAGGCCGGGTCCGCCGCCGACGCAGCCGGCACCGGGACGTCCGCTGCCGAGCTGGGCGGACATCCTGATGGCTCCGAAAACGGTTCGGCGAAAACGAATTCCGGCACGGCCGCGTCGGACAAGGGCTGATCGCCGCCGGTCGCCGCGACGGCCCGATCCGTCGCGGGCGGCCTCGACTCTGCTCGGCGGCAACGATCGGGCGATCCGCCGCGATAACCACTGGTAGCGCCGAACGCTCCGGAGGCGACAACCCGGTCGTTCCCGGTGACAATGACTCGTGATCGTGACGAGCCGCGGTTCGGCGATCCAGTGAGGCCGGGGGCCGACAAGAGGGTGCCCGCACTAATGAGGAGGACATGAGTGACCGACCCTTACCAGCAGAATCCGGGCGCCGGGGGCCCGCAGTACGGCCCGCCGGGCACCGGCCCTGACCTGACCAAGCCGCTGGAGGAACAGAGCCAGCCGCAGTACAGCCCGCCGCCGGACCCTTACGGCCAGCAGCCCCAGTACGGCCAGCCCGTCGGAGCCTACGGCCAGCAGCCCGGTGGCTACCCGGCCGCGCCGTACCCGGTCGGCCCGCAGGGCTACAACCCGAACGACCCGGAGGCGCCCTGGGGCCGCGACCCGTTCGGTGTTCCGCTGTCGGACAAGCAGAAACTGGTCGCGGGCCTGCTGCAGATCTTCCTCGGCAGTTTCGGTGTCGGCCGCTTCTACCTGGGGTACACCGGCCTCGGCATCGCCCAGCTGGTGGTCACGATCCTGACCTGTGGTCTCGGCGGCATCTGGGGTCTCATCGACGGCGTCATGATCTTGGTCGGCAAGGTCCCCGATTCGCAGGGCCGTCCGCTGCGCGACTGACCGCCGCGGTATCGACTATGCCGGGAGGTGGGGATACCCGCCTCCCGGTCGTTCGGGCGAAATCAATGAGCACAACCTTTTCGAGCGTGGTGATCGCGATACTGTCGCGCGCACGGGTCCGGGCGTAGCATGACCGGACTCGCGTGCCGTGTGTGGAGGTCCACGCACCGAAGAGAGGATTTCCGTGCGTCGCAAGCTGTTCGCCGCCGCCATGCTCGCCATCGTCGCCGCCACCGGACTGAGCGCGTGCGGTGACAGCGACCCGAATGTGCTGAAGGTCGGCACCGAGGGCACCTACTCCCCGTTCAGTTTCCAGGGCTCCGACGGCAAGCTCACCGGCTACGACGTCGAGGTGATCCAGGCGGTCGGTGCCAAGCTCGGCAAGAAGGTCGAGTTCGTGCAGACTCCGTGGGACGCCATCTTCGCGGGCCTGGAATCCAAGCGCTTCGACCTGGTGGCCAACCAGGTGACCGTGAACGACGAGCGCACGGTCAAGTACGCGCTGTCGGCGCCCTACACCACATCGGCGGGCGTGATCGTCACCCGCGCCGACAACAACGCCGTCACCGGCCTCGCCGATCTCAACGGGAAGACCTGCGCGCAGTCGGCCACCAGCAACTGGAGCAAGGTCGCCACCGACGCGGGTGCGAAGGTCGAGGCCGTCGAAGGTTTCGTGCAGGCCATCCAGCTGCTGAAGAACGGCCGCGTGGACGCCACCGTCAACGACAATCTCGCCGTCGCCGAATACACCAAGAAGACCGGCGACACCAGCGTGAAGATCGCGGGCCGGACCGGATCGGTGAGCAAGCAGGCGTTCGCCGCGCGCAAGGGCGACGCCCTGATCACCGACGTGGACAACGCGCTGAACCAGCTGCGCGCCGACGGCACCTTGGCGAAGATCTCCGAGAAGTATTTCGGGACAGACGTCAGCCAGTAGCCGACATCGTTCATGGACGCCGCCACCCGGGACCTCATCTGGCACAACCTGTGGCCGATGCTGCAGGCCACCGTCACCAAGACCCTTCCGCTCACCGCCATCAGCTTCGCCATCGGCCTTGCGCTCGCGTTGTTCGTCGCGCTGGCCAGGATGTCGCCGGTGCGGCCGTTGTCGGCGGCGGCCCGCTTCTACATCTCCCTCATTCGCGGCACACCGCTGCTGGTGCAGCTGTTCATCGTGTTCTACGCGCTGCCGCAGTTCGACATCGTGATCGACCCCTTTCCCGCCGCGGTGATCGCGTTCAGCCTCAATGTCGGCGGGTACGCGGCCGAGGTGGTGCGCGCCGCCATCCTGAGCGTCGCCACGGGGCAATGGGAGGCGGCGCAGGCGCTCGGCATGTCGTACCCGATGATGCTGCGGCTTGTCATCCTGCCGCAGGCCGCGCGCATCGCCGTGCCGCCGCTGTCGAACACCTTGATCTCCTTGGTGAAGGACACCTCACTGGCCTCCACCATCCTGGTGACCGAACTGCTGCGCGTCGCCCAGCTCGCCGCCGCCCCCACTTTCGACTTCTTCGCGCTCTACGGAGTCGCGGCGCTGTACTACTGGGTGATCTGCCTGATCCTCGGGTTCGGGCAGACCCGGCTGGAAACGAGGTTGGCCCGTCATGTCGCTCGCTGAATATCCGTTTGTACCTGCTATGGAGCTGTCGTTCATTTTTTTCACCAAGGATTCACCATGGCCACGGCGGGACCTGCCCACCGAGCGGGACTAGGCTCTACCCGTGATGCGACGGACGAAGATTGTGTGCACGCTCGGACCGGCCACTGCCACCGAGGACCGTATCCGCGAACTCGTCGAGAGCGGCATGGACGTGGCTCGGCTGAACTTCAGCCATGGCGAGCACGCGGACCATGCCGAGAACTACAAGAAGGTGCGTCAGGCCTCCGACCACCTCGGCCGGGCGGTCGGCATTCTCGCCGACCTGCAGGGTCCCAAGATCCGCCTCGGCCGCTTTCTGGAAGGCAAGACCGTCTGGGCGACGGGTGAAGAGGTCCGCATCACCGTCGACGACATCGACGGGACCCACGACCGCGTGTCCACCACCTACAAGGAACTCGCGCAGGACGCCAAGCCCGGCGATCGCCTGCTGGTCGACGACGGCAAGGTCGGCCTCATCGTCACCCGCGTCGATGGCAACGACGTGGTCTGCCGGGTCACCGAGGGTGGGCCGGTCTCCAACAACAAGGGCGTCTCGCTGCCGGGCATGGACGTGTCGGTCCCCGCGCTCTCGGAGAAGGACATCGAGGACCTGGAATTCGCGCTGAAGCTCGGCGTGGACTTCATCGCGCTGTCGTTCGTGCGGTCCCCGTCCGATGTCGAGCTCGTGCACGACGTGATGGACCGGGTGGGCCGCCGGGTGCCGGTGATCGGCAAGCTGGAGAAGCCGGAGGCGATCGACAACCTGGAGGCCGTCGTCCTGGCCTTCGACGCGGTCATGGTCGCGCGCGGCGATCTCGGTGTCGAGCTGCCCCTGGAGCAGGTTCCGATCGTGCAGAAGCGCGCCATCCAGATGGCCCGCGAGAATGCCAAGCCGGTCATCGTCGCCACGCAGATGCTGGAATCGATGATCGAGAACTCCCGCCCCACCCGCGCCGAGGCCTCCGACGTCGCGAACGCGGTGCTCGACGGCGCCGACGCGGTGATGCTGTCGGGCGAGACCTCGGTGGGCAAGTACCCGATCGAGACGGTGCGCACGATGGCGCGCATCGTGCACGCGGTGGAGACCGAGTCGACCCGGGTGCCGCCGCTGACCCACGTGCCGCGCACCAAGCGCGGCGTGATCTCCTACGCCGCCCGCGACATCGGCGAGCGGCTCAACGCCAAGGCGCTGGTCGCGTTCACCCAGTCGGGCGACACGGTGCGCCGCCTGGCCCGCCTGCACACCCCGCTGCCGCTGCTGGCGTTCACGCCGCTGCCGGAGGTCCGCAGCCAGCTGGCGCTCACCTGGGGCACCGAGACCTTCATCGTGCCGACCGTGAGCAGCACCGACGCGATGATCCACCAGGTGGATGTAGCACTTTTGTCGATGGACCGATACCAGAAGGGTGACCTGGTGGTCATCGTCGCCGGGTCGCCGCCCGGTACCGTCGGTTCCACCAACCTGATCCACGTTCACCGAATCGGTGAGGAGGACCATTAGTGAGTGCTTCCCTGAGCAGCCCCGTCGACGTCGCGGACGGCACGCAGCGTTCCGACCTGGATGTGCTGCTTGCCCTGCTCGATCTCGAGCAGATGGACGAGGACGTGTTCGTCGGCCAGCACCCGGAGAAGGTGTGGAGCCGTACCTTCGGCGGTCAGCTCGTCTCGCAGGCGATCATCGCCGCGGGCCGCACGGTCGGCGACCGGCCGGTGCACGCGGTCAACGCGCACTTCGTGCGCGGCGGCGATGTGAAGAAGCCGATCGAGTACCGGGTGGACCGTCATCGCGACGGCCGGGCGTTCGCCAACCGCACGGTCACCGCCAGCCAGGACGGCCAGGAGCTGTTCGTCATGCTCGCCGCGTTCCAGGACTGGGGCAGGGGACTCGAGCACGCGCACGCCCAGCCGGAGGTGCCGGACCCGGAGACACTGCCGCGGGTCGAGGAGAGCTTCGAAGGCTTGGAGGACAAGCTGGAGATGTTCGTCAAGGCGCCGCATCCGATCGACATGCGCTACACCAACGATCCGGCGTGGATCCTGAAGGGCACGGGGGAGCGGCTCAACCACAACCGGGTGTGGATGCGCGCGGACGGCAGGCTGCCCGACGATCCGCTGATCCATGTGGCGACGCTGGGCTACTCGTCCGACACCACGGTGCTGGACTCGATCATCACCACCCACGGGCTGTCGTGGGGTCTGGACCGCATCGTCGCGGCCACGGTCAACCATTCGATCTGGTTCCACCGCCCGTTCCGTTTCGACGAGTGGGCGCTGTACTGCACCGAATCGCCGGTGGCCGCGGGCTCCCGTGGCCTCGCGACCGGCCGCTTCTACTCCCGCAGCGGCGATCTGCTGGCCACCACGGTGCAAGAGGGACTCATCCGCCACTTCCCCTCGCGGCGCTGAGGTCCGGAGTTACAGCAGTTCGAGATCGCGATCGATGTCGAGATCGACGTCGGTGCGTTGCGATGCGCGGATCGAGACCGGGATATCCGATCCCGGCTCGGTTCGCGCCAGCCCTGAGATGCGCTGCAGCAGTTGGCGTTCCAGTGCGGCCATATGGTCGTCGGTCAGCTGGTCGGGTGCGCCGACCAGACTGAGCGCGATCTCGTAGGTGCTGCGACGGTCCGAGCGGTCGCCGGGCGGATCCGCGGGGCAGCGGCTCTCGAGAGCCGCGTGGGCCGGGTCGTCGGCGTCGACCGGCAGGGTGAAGCGCCAGGCGAACACGTCCCGGTCGGTGAGATGGTCGTCGACCACCTCGCGCACGGTGTCGACGACGCGTTCGAGAGTTTCCGGTGTCACATAAACATGGAGCGAAACATCCGAAATGCGTTTCGGCATGTCTGATTCCTGTCCTGTGTCGAACCAGCAACGGCGGAGAGTGTTGTCCGGCGGGAGTTTAGTGCGTCCGATGCGGAAATGAACACAGCCCGTTGATAACAGGTTCGATACGCGACGGCTGCGTGCGCTGTCGCGTGCGGTTTTCGCCTGCGGTCACCGGGTGCGTTGGGCGGCGAGGAATGTCGCCAGCGGCGCCGGTGCGCCGCCGGGGCGGATCACCAGTCCACGGCGCTCGTCGTGCGGCCAGCGCGGCTGCTCGTGCGGGGCGAGCGCGAGCAGCAGCGGCACCAGCGCCTCGGCGATGCGGTCGCCGACCTCGCAGAACGCCTGGGGGGACAGCCCGACCGGGTCGGCGATGTTCTCCCGGCCGACCAGCGACAGATCGTTGCGCGCCCGGTGCAATTCGGCGACCGTGCGCGCGCCGGTGACGTGCGCGATGCGATGGGCCTCCAGCAGCGTGAAGGTGCGCGCTCCGGCGCCGAAAGCCAGGTCGACCACCTGGTCGCGGATCTGCTCGGTCATCGTGAGCACCAGGTCGGCCTTGTCGACCAGCTCCGGCTTCAGGCGACGTGCCCGGAAGTTGCTCGCGTCGGCGCCGAGCCCGGTGATGGTCTGCGCGGCCAGTGGCTCGACGGGAAATCCCACCAGCGCACGGGTTCCCGCGCTTTCGGCGGTGAGGTAGGGGAGATCGTGTTCGACCGCGAGGGCGCGCGTGAGCCGCTCGGCGATCACCGAACGGCAAACGTTGCCGTTGCAGACGAACAAGACGTGCATACCGATAACGATAAACGGCGCAGAGGCTATCAGAAGGGCATGAGTCGTTAGTCCCACATGTGGGAACAACATATTCATCTGCTCGTAGCGCGCCGTACACGAAGTACGCCGCTTCCGGCCTCTGGCCTGCGACGTACGTCACTCCGAGGAGTGGCGCTGTCCGATTCTCCTTCTTGCTGTACCCCGGCGCGCAGGCATTCAAACGCTGCATTGTGATTGCTTCGTGATATGACAGCGCGCGCAGACTACTCGGATTCGCTGCCGTAGTAGACGTTTTCGCTCACCACGGGCTCGACCCCGGCCGGTCTGCCCTGGACCCGACCGCGAGTGGAGAAGCGCTGACCGCGCGAGGCGACCACGGGCGCGAACCGCGCGAGTCCTGTCGCGGGGTCCATGTCGTCGTACATGGCATCGATGCCGCCACGAGCGAAGTACGCCTCGTGCCAGAAGCCGGTGCCGCCGGAGTCGCGCAGGAACTCCCGCCACCAGTCCCGATGTGGCGCCGTCCGGGTCCAGGCTTCGAGGCTCTCGAGATCACGCCAGTACTGCCGTGCGCCCCAATGCGGCGGGAACAGCGCCCACACGAGATCTTCGTGCAGCAGCAACCCGTCCGGACGATCCTTGTGCGAGCGATAGAGTTTCGGCCCCAGCCCGAGCAACCGCAGCATCCCTCGAGGCCGCCGCACCCGCATGCCGATATAGATGACCACCAGATCCGGATACTCCGACAGATCCACGGTGGTCCTGTTCACTCGCATCGCATACCTCCGCTGGCCCCGGATGTCGAATGCCGCCACAGGGACAACGATTCGACACTCGGATCGGTTCGATGAGGACGCATGCTCGCCATCCGCGATATCGCCCCGGCCGTCGAGTACCCATCGCCATCCGCTGGTACACGGTTGGCTGCGACAGTGGCCGGGGCGTGTCGATCACGGCTTCGGCGGGTGTCGGCGGTGGCCATCGCAGTGACCGGTCGGTGTCAGAGTTCCAGTAGCCGGGCGATGGTTCCGCCGAGCACGCGTTCCCGCACTTCGCCCGAAGCGGTGACGCGTTCCACCGTCGCGCGGGCCAGGAAAGGGTCGCCGTAGGGGGCGTCCGAGCCGAACAGAGTACGGTCGGGAATTTCGTCGATCGCGAGCCGAACAGCGAATATGACGTTGGCGGTGGACAGTTCGAGGTACATGTTCGGAATTTCACGGACCAATTCGATGGCTGACAGCCAGTTGAGCCCGCCCATCTGGCTGATGATCAGTGGAACGGTCGAATGCCGACGTGCGAGGTCCGCCAGAGTTCTCAAGTCCCGGGCCGTGGTCGGGGCGAATCCATGGACCACCACCGGAAGGCCCCCGTGGTCGGCGGCGGCTCGCAGGACCGGTTCGATCCGCGCCGCGTTGTCGGGCTGTGGTGTCAGTTCGCCGATGCCGCGCAGGCCTCGGCCGACCACCTCGCGGTACACGTACTCGGCGATCTCCGACGCGGGCAGATCGAGCCGCACCGTGCCGAAGCCGATGAAACGATCGGGATATGCCGCGAGCGCCGCGTCGAGTTCCTGCCACGCCAGGCGGTAGCTGTCGGCGTCTTTCCCGCGCCCGTCGAGGGCGGCGGTCAAAGCGCTCATCTCGTTTCGGAGCGACACGAGATCGGTCGCCCGTTCCGGATGCGGACGTGTGGCGAACAGCACCGCCCGGTCCACTCCCGCTTCGTCCATGAGTTCGATATGAGTCCGCACCGGGTCGTGAACATGGCTGTGCGCGTCGATGATCAAGGGATGCCTCCCGTGGCGTTCGAGGAATAGGGCCGCGGGTGCAGTGTTGAAGGTTGACGCAGTGCAAGGTCAAGAGATCGGGAGTGACGTCGCATGTTGATCGGAGAATTGGCCGAACGCACCGGCGCCAGCGAACGTCAGCTGCGCTACTACGAGCACGCCGGTTTGCTCACACCGCAGCGGCAGGCCAATGGCTACCGCGACTACGACCGCACCGCGGAACAGACCGTCCGGCAGATCCGGGCCTTACTGGCCGCGGGCCTGTCGACGCGCTTGGTTCGACAAGTGCTGCCCTGCGCTCTGGACGAGGGCTCCCTGCGTCCTTGCCCCGGCGTGCTGGACAAGTTACGCACTCAGCTGGTCCGGCTCGATCACCGTGCGACCGACCTGGCGCAGGCCCGGGAAACCCTTCGCGAGGTGATCAGAACCGCCGAAGACGCCGAAGCACGGCAACCACGGCCGAAGCTGCGGCAGCCAACGACGCCGGACGTTTAGGCGGAGGCGTGGCCGTGGCATCACGTGGTGTGGCACCGCGCTTGCGCTCGGCGGGGGCCGCGTGACGGGATCAGGGAGTGGCAATCGCAGAGATCGCGTTCCACCTTGGTGCCGAGTGTGGGACTCGAACCCACACGTCCTTTCGGACAACGGTTTTTGAGACCGTCGCGTCTGCCAGTTCCGCCAACTCGGCGCACCGGGTGGAACTATAGCGGGTCGGGTGGCGTGGACGGAAATGGGTTGGCCCGAACGGCGCGGAGGCGCGGTTTGCGCAGGGTATATGCGTTCTATGCCGAAGTGAAAGGTACTCTTTACATCACTCGACAGCCCGAAGGATGGCCGGAGCTCGCCCCGTGCGAGCGCGGCTTTCCTTTGGTTGGGTCGGGTACAGGGCATCGGAACCAGAGGGGTCTACCTATGAGCACAGCAGCTGGGGGCGCCGGCACCAAGAAGGACGCCGGGGCGAAGCGGGTCGTCGTCGCCGAGGACGAGGCGCTCATTCGCATGGATCTGGTCGAGATGCTGACCGAAGAGGGCTATCAGGTGGTCGGCGAGGCGGGTGACGGCCAGCAGGCGGTGGACCTCGCCGTCGAGCACCGGCCCGATCTGGTCATCATGGACGTGAAGATGCCGCGCCGTGACGGGATCGACGCGGCGGCGGAGATCGCGTCGAAACGCGTTGCCCCGGTGGTCATCCTGACCGCGTTCAGCCAGCGCGATCTGGTGGAGCGGGCCCGTGACGCGGGTGCGATGGCCTACCTGGTGAAGCCGTTCACGAAATCGGATCTGGTGCCCGCCATCGAATTGGCCGCCAGTCGCTTCCACGAGATCACCGCGCTGGAGAGCGAGGTCGCGAATCTCGCCGAGCGACTCGAGACGCGCAAACTGGTTGAGCGTGCCAAGGGTGTGCTGATGCAGACGCAGGGCCTTTCGGAGCCGCAGGCGTTCAAGTGGATTCAGCGCACCGCAATGGACCGCCGCACGACGATGAAGGCGGTCGCCGAGGTAGTGCTGGAGAACCTGACACCGAAGTGACGGCGCCGTTCGCGGGAAAATTTACGCGAACGAAACGTAGTCGTGAACAAGAATTCGAAACGATGTCGCGCGCATGATCCGAATGTGATGCGGAACTAACGTACCGACGCTATGTTCTGACCGGGCTGATGTGAGTCGGCCTCCTCGGCGATCCCGGGGGAGCACAGAACTTAGATGAGGTGAAACGTGCTTAGTTCGACATGGCGCAGTCGCTCGACGCGAGCTGTTCTGGCCGTCGGCGCCGCCGCCGCGCTGGTGCTGACGGGTTGTAGCGACAAATCCACCAGCAGCGGTTCGGATTCCTCGGGTACCAGCGGGGCGGGCGGCCTCTCCATCCAGCCGGTTCTGCAGGTCGACCAGCAGGGCAAGGAAGTGCCGAAGGCCGACGCGGCCACGGCGGCCGATCCCGCGGGCGACGGCAAGGCGACCTGCGCGCCGGGCACGGCCATCGCGATGGCGGGCGCGCTGACCGGCCCCGACGCCGCGCTCGGCATCAACATCGTCAACGGCGTCAAGCTGGCCCTGGACAAGCACAACAAGGCCAACCCCGGCTGCAAGATCGAGCTCAAGCAGTTCGACACCGAGGGCGACCCGCAGAAGGCCACCCAGGTGATCCCGCAGATCGTCAACGACCGCTCGATCATCGGCCTGGTCGGTCCCGCCTTCTCCGGTGAGACGAAGGCGACCGGCAAGATCCTCAGCGACGCGGGCCTGGTCTCGGTCACTTCGTCGGCGACCAACGCGACGCTGACCCAGAACGGCTGGACCACCTTCTTCCGCGGTCTGGCCAACGACGACGTGCAGGGTCCCTCGGTGGCGAAGTACCTGGTCAACAGTGCCGGCTACAAGAAGGTCTGCGTCATCCAGGACAACACCGACTACGGCACCGGCCTGGCGAAGTCCATCACCGAAGGCCTCGGCGCCGCCGCCGACCCGGCGTGCGCGGCCAGCATCAAGAAGGGCGACAAGGACTTCTCCGCGACGGTCACCAAGGTGGCGGCGGCGAATCCGGACGCCATCTTCTACTCCGGCTACTACTCCGAGGCCGCGCCGCTGGCCCAGCAGTTGAAGTCCGGTGGCGTGAAGGCGGTCTTCGTCTCCGCCGACGGCACCAACGACCCGCAGTTCGTCGCCCAGGCGGGCAGCGCGGCCAAGGGCGCGAAGCTGTCGTGCCCGTGCGGTCCCGCCCCGGAGAAGTTCGCCAAGGACTACGAGGCGCTCAACGGTCAGGCGCCGGGCGTCTACTCGGTCGAGGCCTACGACCTCACCACGATCCTGGCCAAGGGCATCGACGGCGGGAAGGTCACCCGCCCGGACCTGCTCGACTATGTGCGGACGTACGACGGTGCCGGCCTCGCGCGTCAGTACAAGTGGAACCCGAACGGTGAACTGTCGAACGCGCTGATCTGGGTGTACGAGGTCAAGTAGCCCGGGATCCCGGGCGCACGGCACGTACGGGGATTCGGACGAATCCCCGTACGTGCCGTTGTTCGGTGGGCGAATGGATGAGGGCAGAAATAAATGAAACAAACGGCATTGGCCGCCGGGGTACAACTCGCGGCCGGCTCGGTCGACTTCAACTACGAGGGCCTGATCGATAATTTCTGGCGGCTGACCGTCGACGGCGTGACCTATGGCGCCATCTATGCCTTGGTCGCCGTGGGCTACACCTTGGTGTACGGCGTATTGCGGCTGATCAATTTCGCCCATTCGGAAATTTTCATGCTCGGGTTGTTCGGCCAGTTGATCGGATTGATGATCTTCGGATTCACGGCAGGCCCCGACGCCTACACCCAGGGCGTGGCGCTCACGGTCGTGTACCTGGGCTTGGCGATGGTGGTGGGCATGCTCGTATCCGGAGGCGCGGCCGTCGGATTGGAGCGGGTGGCCTATCGTCCGCTGCGCAAGCGCGGCGCCAAACCGCTGGCCTTCCTGATCACCGCGATCGGCATGTCGTTCGTCCTCCAGGAACTGGTGCACTTCGTGCTGCCGAAGATCCGCCCCGATCTCGGCGGCACCAACGCGCAGCAGGCCATCCGGCTCGTCGAGCCCACCGTGCAGTTCAGTTTCGGCGGCGCGGACGTCACCAACATCATGCTGCTCATCGTGATCGCGGCCGTGGCGCTGGCGATCGTCACCGAGGTCCTGATCAACCGGACCAAGTTCGGGCGCGGTATCCGCGCCGTGGCGCAGGATCCCGACACCGCGACGTTGATGGGCGTTTCGCGGGAGCGGGTCATCATGCTGACCTTCCTCATCGGCGGTGTGCTCGCGGGCGCGGCGGCGATGCTGTACACGCTGAAGATCCCGAACGGGATCATCTACTCCGGCGGATTCATCCTCGGTATCAAGGCGTTCAGCGCCGCGGTGCTCGGCGGCATCGGCAACCTGCGCGGCGCGCTGCTGGGCGGTCTGGTGCTCGGCGTGGTGGAGCAGTACGGCCAGATGCTGTTCGGCACCGAGTGGCGTGACGTGGTCGCGTTCGTGGTGCTCGTTCTGGTGCTGATGGTTCGCCCGACGGGCATCCTCGGCGAGAGTCTCGGAAGGGCGCGCGCATGACCGACACGACTACGACGGCGTCCACGCCGGACCCCGCGCGCCGCGGCCTCGGGGACGCGATCCGGACCTGGTGGGACGGCTTGAGCAGGCCCGCGCAGTGGGGCGTCGGCGTCCCGATCCTGCTCCTGCTCGCCTTGCTCCCGCTGTTCCCGCCGCCGCTGCTGAACACCCCTTCCTACAATTTCGGCCTGGTGATGGCGCAGGTCGCGATGTACGCGCTGCTGGCCATCGGCCTCAATGTCGTGGTCGGGCAGGCGGGCCTGCTCGATCTCGGCTACGTCGGCTTCTACGCGGTCGGCGCCTACACCGTCGGCCTGCTCACCAGCCCCAACAGCCCGTGGAACCAGACCGACGGCGGCTGGCTCGATCCGAAATGGGCCTGGCTGGCGTGCCTGCCGATCGCGGTCGCGGTGACCGCGGTGTCCGGTCTGATCCTCGGTTCGCCGACGCTGCGCCTGCGCGGCGACTACCTGGCGATCGTGACGCTCGGCTTCGGTGAGATCGTCCGGTTGCTCGCGGAGAACCTCACCGAGATCACCAACGGCAGCCTCGGCCTGTCGGGTGTCGCGTACCCGCACGTCGGCGAGTCCGCGAGCAGACCGGAAGGCGTGTTCTCCGGCGGCAACAGCGGCAACCCGGACAGCGCCGACCTGCTCGACCGCGCCGGCTACGGCACCTATTGGTACTGGCTCGGCATGGTGCTGGTGGTGATCGTGCTGCTCTTGGTCGGGAACCTGGAGCGCAGCCGCGTCGGCCGCGCTTGGGTCGCCATCCGCGAGGACGAGGACGCGGCCGAGATCATGGGCGTGCCGACGTTCAAGTTCAAGCTGTGGGCGTTCATGATCGGCGCCGCGGTGGGCGGCATGTCCGGCGCGATCTACGCCGGACAGGTGCAGTTCATCAATCCCACCGGGTTCAACATCATCAACTCGATGCTGTTCCTGTGCGCGGTGGTCATCGGCGGGCAAGGCAACAAGCTCGGGGTGATCTTCGGCGCGTTCGTGATCGCCTATCTGCCCGCAAGGTTGCAGTCGGTGAACCTGGTGAGCAACGAGTCGACCGGGTACGTCCTGCTGGCGATCGATGTCGCGGTGTTCGTCGCGCTGATCGTCGCGTGGCGGCTGTGGTCGGGCCGGCTGAGCGTATGGCCGCGGCGCGGCGTGATCACCGCGATGGTGGTGACCGGCGTGCTGGCATTGCTGCTGCTCGGCAGTGTGCTGCTGTTCCGCAAGGGCGGCGCGCAGTCGCTGGGCGACCTCAAATATCTGTACTTCGGCATCGCGTTGGTGGTGATGATGATTCTGCGTCCGCAGGGTCTGTTCCCGGTGCGGCAGAAGCTGCTCACCTACGGCAGGCAGGTGTACCAGGCCGTGCGCAGACCGGCCCCCGTCGAGCCGATCGGAGCGGGCCGATGACCGGGCCGGGTGCGGGCGACGCGCTGTTCGACAACGAGGACATGGCCGCGGGCTACGCTGCCGAGCCACAGGCCGAGTCCGCGGGCACGGTCGACGTCACCCAGGTGATCCCGGAACTCGCCGACGCGGAGGCCGTGGCGGAAGTGGTCGCCCCGCGCCGCGAGATCGAGACCGCGGTGGGTGCGCCGCTGCTGCGGACCGAGGGCCTCACGGTGCAGTTCGGCGGGCTCACCGCGCTGGACCAGGTGAGCTTCGAGATCCGCCGCGGCGAGATCCTCGGTCTCATCGGACCCAACGGCGCCGGCAAGACCACGTGCTTCAACGCGATCACCGGCGTCTACCAACCCGCCTCCGGACTGGTCTACTTCGACGGCAAACCGCTGACCAAGACCAAACGCAACGCGATCACTCGCCTCGGCATCGCCCGCACGTTCCAGAACGTGCGCCTGTTCGGTGAGATGACCGCGCTGGAGAACGTCGTGGTCGGCACCGACGCGCGGCACAAGACCTCGGTGCCGGGCGCGGTGTTCCGGACGCCGCGGCATCGGCGCGAGGAACGCGACGCCATCGAGCGCGGTATGGCGCTGCTGGAGTTCGTCGGGATCGCTCCGCGCGCGGTGGAGAAGGCGCGCAACCTGTCCTACGGCGACCAGCGTCGCCTGGAGATCGCCCGCGCGCTGGCCACCGAGCCGAAGCTGCTGTGCCTGGACGAGCCAGCGGCCGGGTTCAATCCGAGCGAGAAGTCCGCGCTCATGGACCTGATCCGCAAGATCCGCGACGACGGGTTCACCGTGCTGCTCATCGAGCACGACATGCGGCTGGTGATGGGCGTGACCGACCGGATCGTGGTGCTGGAGTTCGGCCGCAAGATCGCCGACGGGCTCCCCGGGGACATCAAGGACGACCCCGCCGTGATCGCCGCGTATCTCGGCGTGCCGGACGCCGAAGCGGTCGAAACCGGCTCCGCCACGGGCGAAGACGGCGCGTCCGGGGATGTCGCGCCGTCCGGGCCCGAGCCGGAGGCGGTGCCGCTCGCCAAGGCCGCGGCCACCGAGCCGGTGGCGGAGACGGCACGCGAGACCGCAGCGGGCACACCGCTGCTCGAAGTCGAGGGCATGGTCGTCAACTACGGCAGGATCCAAGCGCTGCACGGGATCTCGCTGACCGTCGCGGAGGGCGAGCTGGTCACCCTGCTCGGCGCCAACGGCGCGGGCAAGACGACCACGATGCGCGCGATGTCGGGACTGCTGCCGTTGACGCGTGGCCGGATCCTGTTCGAGGGTCGCGACATCACCCAGATGAAGGCGCACGAGCGGGTGCTGCACGGGTTGATCCAAGCGCCGGAGGGCCGGGGCGTCTTCCCCGGCATGACGGTGCAGGAAAACCTCGACATGGGTTGCTACGGAAGAGGTTTCAAGCAGAAGGCTGAGTACGACCGGACCTTGGAGTGGGTGTTCGAGCTCTTTCCCCGGTTGCTGGAGCGGCGCAAGCAGGTCGGCGGCACGCTCTCCGGCGGTGAGCAGCAGATGCTGGCCATCGCCCGCGCGCTGATGGCGCGGCCGCGGCTGCTGCTGCTCGACGAACCGTCGATGGGGTTGGCGCCCATGGTGATCCAGCAGATCTTCCGGATCATCGGCGAGATCAACCAGCAGGGCACCACGGTGCTGCTGGTGGAGCAGAACGCACAGCAGGCGCTGGCCCGCAGCGACCGCGCCTACATCATGGAGACCGGTGAGGTCACCAAGACCGGCCGCGGCGCGGAATTGCTCACCGATCCCGCGGTGAAATCGGCGTATCTCGGCGTGGGCTAGGCGTACCTCCGCCTTCGCTGCGGCCATG
>NZ_JBFAXY010000012.1:0-131968 GCF_040681035.1 Nocardia sp. NPDC051911 | reverse complement strand
TGCGCGGGCTGAGGACGGACTTCGTCCGGCTGCGCCGTTGAGGCGTACCTCCGCCTTCGCTGCGGCCATGCGCGGGCTGAGGACGGACTTCGTCCGGCTGCGCCGTTGAGGCGTACCTCCGCCTTCGCTGCGGCCATGCGCGGGCTGAGGACGGACTTCGTCCGACTGCGCCGATTAGGCGTACCTCCGCCTTCGCTAGGGCGGCTTCGCCTGGCTCGCCGCAGACTCCGGTGCCGCGCGGCCTGGCTCGAGGCATGATCGTGACCATGGATGGTCACGACGAGCTGATGAGCTTGGCCGATCGGTATTGGGACAGCGTCCTCGAGGCGGCGCCGAGCGAGGCGACCCTGCTCGGCGACCGCCGCTTCGACGATCGGATCGAGGATCTGTCCGTCGACGCCGAACAGCGGTTGCTGTCGACCTGGCGAGATCTGCTGCGCGCGGTCGACGCGCTCGACGCCGAGCGGTTGAGCCAGGGCGACCGCATCACCCGCAGCTTGCTGCGCACCGAATTGAACGGTGCGGTCGAGCATCTGGAGTGGCGGCCGCTGGAACTGGCCTCCGACCAGATGAACGGCGTGCACGCGGGCGTGCTGATGGTGGCGCCGCAGACGAACGCGCCGCGGCCGGAGCACGCGCTGGCGCTGGTACGCCGCTACCGCCAGTTCGGGGACATGCTCGGCCAGGCCGTGGAGCGGTTCCGCGCGGGACTGGCCGCGGGCCGCACGCCCGCCCGGATCGCCATCGAGCGCTCGCTCAATCAGCTGGACGGCTACCTGGATTCCGACGTAGCCGCCGATCCGTTCGTCACCTTCGCCGGTCCGGAGGGCTGGGACGGCGAGGCCGCATGGCGCTCGGAATTGACCGAGGTGACGCGGGATGTCATCCGGCCTGCGTTCCAGGTCTACCGCGACGCGCTGTACGACGAACTGCTGCCCGCCGCGCGTCCCGACGACCAGCCGGGCTTGTGCTGGCTCGGCGCCGACGGCGAGGACATCTACCGGCGGCTGCTGCGCCACCACACCACGCTGCCCGATCTCGGCGCCGACGAGATCCACGAACTCGGCCTCGCCGAGCTGGCGAAGCTGCGCGAGGAATACGCGACGGTGGGCGCGCGCCTGTTCGGCACCGGCGATCTCGGTGCGATCTTCGGTCGGCTGCGCGACGATCCCGCGCTGCGCTACGACGACGCCGAGCAGATCATGTTCGACGCCCGCCGCGCCCTGGCCGTGGCGACCGCCGAAATGGGGAACTGGTTCGGGCGCCTGCCGAAGGAGTCCTGCGACATCGTCCCGGTGCCGGAGTTCCTGGCCGCGGATTCGCCTGCGGCGTATTACTTCCCGCCGGCCGCCGACGGGTCCAGGCCGGGCACGTACTTCGTCAACCAGCACCATCCCACCGGCCGTGGGCGCTTCGAGACCGCGTCGGTGGCCTACCACGAGGCGATCCCCGGTCATCATCTGCAACTCACCATCGCCAACGAACTCGACCACCTGCCGCGTTTCCAGCGCCAGTCCTTCGCCAACACCGCCTTCGTCGAGGGCTGGGCACTCTACACCGAGCGGCTTGCCGACGAGATGGGTTTGTACGAGGACGATCTCGGCCGCCTGGGCATGCTGGCGGGCGATTCCTGGCGCTCCTGCCGGTTGGTGGTCGACACCGGCCTGCACGCGAAAGGCTGGAGCAGGCAGCAGGCCATCGACTTCATGGTGGCCAACGCGCCGGTCGGGCTGGCCGAGATCACCGTGGAGGTGGACCGCTACATCGCGATGCCGGGGCAGGCGGTCGGCTACAAGATCGGGCAGCTGGAAATCCTGCGCCAGCGGGTGGCGGCCACCGAGCGGCTCGGCGCGGACTTCGACATCAAGGCCTTCCACGACGTGGTGCTCGGCTCCGGATCGGTGAGTCTGCCGGTGCTGCGGGAACTGGCGGGCACACTCTGACGGCGCGGGGCGCGACCGGTACTCGCGCCCCGCGGACCGGAATCCGGTCCCGGCGGCTCCAGCTGCCGGGTGTCGGCGTATCGCCTTGTCGGTGCCGGTCCCTAGACTCTGGGGCGTGAGTTCACCCACGACCGCTCCGCGTCCTGCCCCCGCGTCCGGCTCCGGCGATCCCGGCTCGGGAGACCGGCCGACGCTGCTGTTGCTGGACGGGCATTCGATCGCCTATCGCGCGTTCTTCGCGCTACCGGCGGAGAATTTCAAGACGGTCACCGGGCAGACCACCAACGCGGTCTACGGCTTCACCGCGATGCTGATCAACCTGCTGCGCGACGAGAAGCCGACGCACGTGGCCGCGGCGTTCGACGTGTCGCGCCAGACCTTCCGCGCCGAGGCGTATCCGGAGTACAAAGCCAACCGCACCACCACGCCGGACGAGTTCCGCGGGCAGGTGGAACTCACCAAGGACGTATTGGGCGCGCTGGGCATTCCGGTGATGGCGATCGAGGGCTTCGAGGCCGACGACATCATCGCCACGCTCACCACGCAGGCGACGGCCGCGGGTTTCCGCGTGCTCATCGTCACCGGCGACCGGGACTCCATCCAGTTGGTGAACGAGAACGTCACGGTGCTGTACCCGCGCAAGGGCGTGTCCGACCTCACCCGGTTCACCCCTGACGAAGTGATGGCCAAATACGGCCTCACACCCAACCAGTACCCCGACTACGCGGCGCTGCGCGGCGATCCGAGTGACAACCTGCCCGGCATTCCCGGCGTGGGGGAGAAGACCGCGGCCAAGTGGATCCGCGAGTACGGAGACCTGAACACGCTGGTCGAGAAGGTCGACCAGGTGAAAGGCAAGGTCGGCGACGCGCTGCGGGCCAATCTGAGCAGCGTGGTGCTCAACCGGCAGCTCACCGAGCTGATGCGGGAGGTGCCGCTGCCGTACACCCCGGATCAGCTGGCGCAGGGGCCGTGGGATCGCGAGAAGATCCATCAGCTGTTCGACGATCTCGAGTTCCGCGTGCTGCGCGACCGGCTGTTCGAGACGCTGGCTCCGCCGGAGCCGGAGGCGGAGGCCGGTTTCGAGATCAGCGGCGGCGCGCTGGAGATCGGCGCGGTCGCGGACTGGCTCGCCGAGCACGCGAAAGCCGGTGTGCGCCACGGTGTCTCGATCCTCGGCACCGGCTCCCCGGCCGGCGGCGACGTTCGTGCGCTCGCCATCGCCGCGGGTGACGGCGAGAGCGGCTACATCGACGTCACGGTGCTCACCCCCGAGGACGAGGCGGCGCTGGGAGCCTGGCTGGCCGACCCGGCCGTGCCGAAGGCGCTGCACGAGGCCAAGGCCGCCCTGCACGCCCTGCGCGGCCGCGGCTGGGCACTGGGCGGGCTGACCAGCGACACCGCGCTGGCGGCGTATCTGGTCCGCCCGGGCCAGCGCACGTTCAACCTCGACGACCTGTCACTGCGTTACCTGCACCGCGAGTTGCGCGCCGAGACCGGCGAGACCGCGCAGCTGTCGCTGCTCGACGACGAGGACGCCGTCGACGCCGAGCTCGCGCGGGCGCAGATGCTGCGCGCGCGTGCCGTCGCCGACCTGGCCGACGCGCTCGACGGGGAACTGGCCCAGATCGAGTCCACCCCGCTGCTGGCGGACATGGAGCTGCCGCTGCTGGGTGTGCTGTCCACCTTGGAGGAAGCGGGCATCGCGGTGGACACCGACCAGTTGGCGACGCTGCAGCGGCAGTTCGCCGACCGGGTGGCCGAGGCGGCCGAGGCGGCCTACGAGGTGATCGGCAAGCAGATCAACCTGGGCTCGCCCAAGCAGTTGCAGGTGGTGTTGTTCGACGAGCTGGACATGCCGAAGACCAAGCGCACCAAGACCGGCTACACCACCGACGCGGACGCGCTGGAATCGCTCTACGAGAAGACCCAGCACCCCTTCCTGGAGCATCTGCTCACGCACCGCGACGCCACGCGCTTGAAGGTCACCGTCGACGGCCTGCTCAAGTGCGTCGCCGAGGACGGTCGCATCCACACCACGTTCAACCAGACGATCGCGGCCACCGGGCGGCTGTCCTCCACCGAACCGAACTTGCAGAACATCCCGATCCGCACCGATACCGGCAGGCAGATCCGCGACACCTTCGTGGTCGGCTCCGGGTACCAGTCGCTGATGACCGCCGACTACAGCCAGATCGAGATGCGGATCATGGCGCACCTGTCCGGGGACGAGGGCCTGATCGAGGCGTTCAACTCGGGGGAGGACCTGCACAGCTTCGTGGCGTCGAAGGCCTTCGACATCCCGATCTCCGAGGTGAGCCCGGAACTGCGCCGCCGGATCAAGGCGATGTCCTACGGCCTGGCCTACGGGTTGAGCTCCTACGGTCTGTCCGCGCAGCTGAAGATCAGCACCACCGAGGCGAAGGAGCAGATGGAGGTCTACTTCGCCCGCTTCGGCCGCATCCGCGACTATCTGTACGAGGTGGTGGAGCAGGCACGCAAGGTCGGCTACACCGAGACGCTGTTCGGCCGCCGCCGGTACCTGCCCGATCTGGATTCCAGCAACCGGCAGCGCCGGGAGGCCGCCGAACGGATGGCGCTCAACGCCCCCATCCAGGGCACCGCGGCCGACATCATCAAGGTGGCGATGATCAACGTGCACCGGGCGATGCGTGAGGCGGGTTTGCGCTCCAGGATGCTGTTGCAGATCCACGACGAACTGCTGTTCGAGGTCGCCGACGGGGAACGGGAGACGCTCGAGGCGCTGGCGTGTGAGCAGATGTCCGCCGCGATCGCCCTCTCGGTGCCGCTGGAGGTCTCCGTCGGCGTCGGCCGCAGCTGGGACTCCGCCGCGCACTGACGGCGCGGGGCACACCGCACCGACATGCCGGGCCCCACCGCACGGGCCCGGCATCAGGCATCCCGAGAGCTATCATCGGGCCACCGCGCGCAAGTAAACGAATCACGGTGAACGGGATCCATGTCCCGTGCCGCGCGGCCACCTACCGTGGGGCTGGTCATATATAGGGATTCACGCATACCGAGCGCAGGGGATGGCCCATGACTGTCACCGATGAGTACCTGGAGAACAACGCGGCGTACGCGAGCACCTTCCAAGGCCCGCTGCCGCTGCCGCCTGCGAAGGGCGTGGCCGTGGTCGCGTGTATGGACGCGCGGCTCAATGTCTACGGCGCGCTCGGCCTCGCCGAGGGCGAGGCGCACGTCATCCGCAACGCCGGCGGCGTCGTCACAGCCGACGAGATCCGCTCGCTGGCCATCAGCCAGCGGCTGCTGGGAACCAGGGAGATCATCCTGATCCACCACACCGACTGCGGCATGCTCACCTTCACCGACGACGACTTCAAGGCGAGCATCCAGGAGGAGACCGGCATCAAGCCCGAGTGGTCGGCTGAGGCTTTCTCGGACCTGGAAACCGATGTGCGCCAATCTATCGCGCGCATCGTCGCGAGCCCGTTCGTGCCGCACAAGGACTCCATCCGCGGCTTCGTCTTCGACGTCGCCACCGGAAAGCTGAACGAGGTTCTGCCCCGATAGGGACGAATTTCGCACTGCGCCAGTGGGATCCGGGTGAAGTCACCCGGATCGCACTGCGTGTGGCGTATTTCACGAGGGCTGTCGCACGATCAGGCGCGCCGATCCGGCGCCGAGATCCACCTCGTCGCGGGGTGGCGCGCCGTCGGATGCGTCCTCCCGATGCATCAGCGTCGTCATCCGCTGCTCGAACTCGTGGTGCTTGCCGCCTTGGAAAACCGCCGTGACCTCTTCGAACCCCGCCGCCGCGACCGGAAGCCCCGACCGCTTGCGAGTCCAGGGCAGCGCGCGGCCGCCGGTGAGTTTGTTCCAGGCGACTTCGGCGAAGGCGAACAGGATGAGCAGGACGGCCAGACCGGGAATGGTCATCGCCACGAGGAGACCCATGTCACCGACGCTACCCTTGCCCTGGCCGCACCGCGCTGAACTGCACGTTTGATACTCGCCAGTAGACAATTCGGGCATCGAATGTGGTTGCTATTGCGCCGCGATGTCCCTATCCTCGATGCCGTGCCGAAACCCGCCGACCGCCGCAGCGCAGCGCTCCATGTCGCAGACCGCGACAGCGCTTTGCTTTCGGCGTCGCTCATCGGGCCCTCCGTGGCAACGCAGGCTACCGCCTCCGTGTCCGAGGATCGCGCCGAGCTACTTCCGCTCACCGCGATGGTGGCGCCGCTTCCCCGAGTTCTCGTAGTAGCCCGCCGTAGCGGGGTCTGATTCGGGCCGGCCCCCTCGCTGCGGGCATTTCCACTTGTTAGTGCTGGTCCCCTCTGTCAACTGAGCCACGACATTCTTCGGGAAGACCTACTTTCAATGACCATCCTGACTCTTGATACAGACATGTTCCAGGCCGCCGCGCCCAAGGGCCTACGGGCGGAAGCCACCGGGCTGACCTCGGCGGAGTTCCACAGCCGTTACTGCGCGCACGGCGGTCCGATCCGGCTCGGCGAGTGGTCGCCCGCGGGCGCCAGGACCGCGGAGTTCACCGCCACGCTGGAGTTCGCCGGGCATCTGCGGACCGTCGTCGCCACCGGCAGCCCCGTCGCGGCGATGACCTCGGCCCTCTACGAGGAGGGCTACCCCGTCGAGATCCTGCAATTCCACCAGCGGCGCACCGCCGAGGGCACCGCCACCTTCGTGCAGTGCGAATGCAACGGCAGGCGCGGCTGGGGCGCGGCGATCGCCGACGACGGCGCCGAGTCGACGGTCCGCGCCATGATCGCGGGCGTCAACCTGCTCGGCGTGTCCTGACATCGGGTCATTCGGCCTCGGGGCGGCGGCCTGCCGCCCCGAGGTTCGCGCCCGGCCACTGACGTGCGACAGGCCCGGACACGGACTGCCGCTTTCGCGTGTCCGTCCCCGGGCCCGAGTGAATTCCGTTGTGGCGCAGTACCGCACCGCGCCACGCGAACTACTGTTCGGCCTTCTGCTGCTCGGCGAGCTGCTTGCGCACCTCGTCCATGTCCAGCGCCTTGACCTGGGTCACCAGGTCCTCGAGCGCCGCGGGCGGCAGCGCGCCGGGCTGCGCGAACACCAGCACGCCCTCCCGGAAAGCCATGATGGTCGGGATGGAGCGGATGTTGGCAGCCGCCGCGAGGCCCTGCTCGGATTCGGTGTCGACCTTTCCGTGCACCACGTCGGGGTGCTTGGTGGAGGAGGCCTCGAAAGTCGGTGCGAAACTCTTGCACGGGCCGCACCAATCGGCCCAGAAATCGACGAGTACCACGTCGTTTCCGGTGACTACCTCATCGAAATTGTGCTGGGTCAGCGTCTGGGTGGCCATGACGTCCTCTCGTTTCGGTGTGCCTGCTACAACGCGGGCTGCCTCGGTTATCTTCCACGACGGATCCGGCCGACCGGCCACTCGCGCCGCTGATCCCCGTCCCATCGACGGATACCCAGCACCGTCGCGGGGAAATCCCGGTCCCGCGCGACGGCGTGGATGGCCTCGCCGAGCTGGTGCGGGGGCACCCGCCTGGCGAGGGTGATGTGCGGGGTCCACGCGTCCGGATGCAGGTTGGCCGGAACGCCGGGGCACGGGGAGATCGTGTGGAAGATCCGGCGGTGCAGGGCGAGCAGTGCCTCGGACGGGACCACCATCCGCACCAGGATGGAGCGGCGGGCACCGAAGACCACCAGCCCGCCGAGCCGCACGGGGATCGGCGCGAAGGCCTGCTCGTCCAGCGCCTGCTCGATGCGCGGCCAGATCTGCCTGGCCACCCCTGCGGTGATGTGCGGGCGGTTGGACTCGTCGGTGCGCGCGGCGAGGCTCGGCACGCCTGCTTCCGCCAGCAGTTGCCACTGGCGGCGGATCTCCGTGTCGGCGGCCTCGTCGAGGAGTAGTTCGACCGACTGCACCATGGTCTCCCGAAGGTAGCCGCAACCGGCGTGTCCGCGGGCCGGTTCCGGCGGCCGGGCGCGCCGGCGGGAGGATATCCCGGTGAACGTGAAGCGACCCCGGGCGCACCGGGCACTGCGACTCGGCCTGATCGACGGCGACGGCATCGGCCCCGAGGTGGTGCGATCCGCCAGGCAGGTCGTCGACGAGGCGCTGTCCGCGGCGGGCGCCGCCCCGGTCGAGTGGGTGCCACTGGCCATGGGACACCAGGCCATCGCCGAGTTCGGCACTCCGCTGCCCGAGCAGACGCTCGAGCAGCTGGCCGGTGTGGACGCGTGGATTCTCGGCCCGCACGACAACGCGTCCTATCCGGCCGAACATCGCGTCGCGCCGGGCGGGGTGATCCGCAAGCATTTCGACCTCTACGCCAACATCCGTCCCGCGCGGGCCTTCGCGGGTGTGCACGCGGCGGCCCCGGATATCGACCTGGTGATCGTGCGGGAGAACAGCGAGGGGTTCTATGCCGACCGCAACATGTTCGCCGGGTCGGGGGAATTCCGGCCGACGCCGGACATCGCGATGTCGGTCGGACTGGTGACCCGGGCCGCCTGCGAGCGGATCGCGCATCAGGCGTTCCGGCTGGCCGCGACCCGGCGCAAACGGGTGACGATCGTGCACAAGGCCAACGTCCTGCCCCTGACCATGGGCCTGTTCCGCGACGTCTGCCGTGCGGTCGGCCAGGACTACCCGGGAATCGAGGTCGATGAGGAACACGTCGACGCGGCGGCCGCGCACTTGGTCCGCGCCGCCTCCGACTACGACGTCCTGGTCACCGAGAACCTGTTCGGCGACATCCTGTCCGACCTGGCCGGTGAGTTGAGCGGATCGCTCGGGCTGGCCGCGTCGCTCAACTGTTCGGCCACCGCGGCCATGGCGCAGGCGGTGCACGGCGCGGCCCCGTCGCTGGCCGGGCACAACCGGGCGAACCCGGTGGCGCTGCAACTGTCGGCGGCGATGCTCTTGCGCTGGCTGGCGACCCGGGACGCCGAGATGGCCCTGGCGCGGGCGGGCGAGCGGATCGAACGCGCCGTCGCCGCGACCTTCGAGGCGGGCATCGCCACCGCCGACCTCGGCGGACTGGCATCCACCAGCGAATTCACCGAGCAGGTTTGCGCCAGGGTGCATCGCAGGTAGCGGTCAGCGAAATTTGCGCGGCCCGGCCAGTTCTCGCAACCGCGCCCAGTTCAGCGTCGGTGGCGGCACCCGCGTGCCCGGCCGGGTCCGCGGCACCCGCACCCGCAGCGCGCCCGGCGAGATCGCGCAGCGCACCGGCGTTTCGAGGCGGAGGGATTCGCCGTCCACACCGGCCGGGATCTCGGCCCGGTCCGCGTCGACGACCACCTCGGTGGCGGTGAGCCGCACCAGACCGCGATCGTGCGCCCTCCGCAGCAGGCCCACCGCTTGGCGCGTGCTCGCCACCGTGACCGTCACCACGCCGAGCAGCCCCGCGTCCAACCGGGCGCGGCGGCCGAGGCCCGCGAGATCGCCGGTGGCGTAAGGGCCGTTGCTGACCAGGACCGCCTGGGGCCCGTCCACGGACACGTTGCCGATGCGCGCTCGCAACCCGGTGTCGGAGCCACGTCCGAGCAGGTCGGGTAGCAGGCGCAACACGGTCCCGGTCTTGTCGTCGCGATACTGCGGACTCCGCACCACCTCCGCGTAGACGCCGAAGGAGGCGTTGTTGACGAACGTGCGCCCGTTGACGGTGCCGAGGTCGACCAGGATCTCGACACCGTCGCGCAGCGCAGCCAAGCCCGCGGCCGGGTTCTTCGTATCCAGTCCGAGATCCCGCGCGAAATGGTTTCGCGTACCGGCGCCGAGCACCACGAACGGTAGCCGGTGTTCCGCGGCGACCGCCGCGACCGAGGCCTGCGTTCCGTCGCCGCCTGCCACACCGAGGAGGTCGGCGCCCCGCTGAACCGCTCGCCGGGCCAGCGCGGCGACATCGGTGGGATGCGACCCGGACAGCAGCGCCACTTCGGCGCCGAGTTCCCTGGCCTTGCGTGGCAGATCGAACTCGACCACCTTGCCCCCGCCGGAGCGGGGATTCATCACCAGGAACGGGTGTTGTGCCGGGGCGGCGGGGAACTCGGGCAGTCGCGACTCGCCTGGATCGTTCCGCAATGCCCGGCGTGCGCACGCCACGGCCACCGCGACCAGGGCTCCGGAGACCAGCACCACCCACAGCTGACGCTCCCGGACGAAGAGAAGCGCCACCGCGACCGGCGCCAGGATCGCCAGAGCCGCCGAAGCGACCCGCACCGCGCCACGGTTGACCAAGGACCAGTAGATTCCGGCGACGCCGACCGCGACGCCGCCCGTCACGGCGATCAGCAAGGTGAGCAGACCGAGCAGCCCGGCCACCGCGAGTGGCAGCACGGCCGCGGCGATCACGGCGGCGAATGCCGCCCTGGCCCACCACTGCCCAGCCATCGGCGGCTGCGCCGAGCGGCGCTCCGCTCCCGCCATCACGTACCGGTCCCGGCCGTGGCCCCGTCCTTCGTTTCGGGCTCGGCTGGTTGTTGCCAGGCCCGAGCGGGACGAATCAACAGCTCCAGCAGGAGCAGCGCCAGCAGCGCGCCCAGGACGATCCACACCACCACGAGACCGGTGGGGTAGCGCCAGAACACCAGCAGCAGCGCGGCTATGCCGATGATCGCGCAGCGCAGCGCGGTGCGCGCCCGGAAAGCCCAGGTCTCCACGGGGTTCGGCGGACGCGATCGCCGCAGTCGCTGTACCGCGTCCATGGCACGCCCGAAATCGCGGCGCACCACGGTGGCCGAGGCCGAGCCTCCGGTGAGGTAAGCGCCCACCGCGATCACGAGACCGAGCACGGCGACCCCGCGCAGCGCGGTCCGCAGCGGAACCAGCACCGTGTCGATGAGAACGGTGGCCGCGTCCGGGGACAGCACATCGGGCGGCATTCTGTCCAAATACACCGCTCGCGCGATCATCAGCGCGATCGCCAAGATCAGCATGCCCACCGCAAGCGCGAGACCCACGAAGGCCAGGGCGCGGCGGCGACGGCCGACGGGTGCCGCGGCGATCGCGGCCACAGCGGCCGCGATCGTCACCCACGGCAGCACTGCCGAAGCTTTGTCGAGATTGTCGACCGCCCGTTGCGCCCGTACCAGTTCCGGCGACCGGAACAACACGAACTGTTTGTCGACCGCGGGGATCTTCTCGGCGAACGTGAATCCGCGATCGATCAGCCGCGCCTTGACGTTCTCGATCACGGTGCGCAGCGAGAGGCTCACCGTGCCGTTCTCGTCGACGGTCACCGACTGCGGGCCGACGTGGCCGGTCAGCACCCCCACCAACGCGGTGTGGGCGGCGCGGTTGGCTTGCACCCACAGATCCTCGAACTGGTCGCTGCGCACGAACGACAGCACGGTGTCGTTGACGAAGCCGCGGGCCTGCTGCGTGATCACCGGCGCCAGACCCTCGACCGCCCGGTCCACCCGAGGCCGGTTCGCGGTCGCCGGAACGGCGTCGGTCAGCGCGGCCAGGGCGTCCGCGGTCAGGCCCTCGATGTCGACGCGAGCGAAGATCTCGTCGGTGACCGTGTCGGCCACCTCCGTCTGCAGCGCCGGATCCGACCCCAGCGGCGCCACCGTGCTCAGGTACCGGTCGGTGTCGAGGATCTCGCCGCGCACGAAGCGCGCCAGCACCGTGGTGATCGCCAGGACGGCGACCAGCACCGTCAATATCACCACCGCGGTCCACCGCCACGCATGCCGCGGTGGCCGCGACACCCGCGGCGGCGCGCCGCGCGCCTCCGTCCGCAGCGCGGCGACCTCGGCGCGCAGGCGCTCGAGCTCGGCGCGTTCGTCCGCGCTCAGCCGACGTTCGGGTGCATTGTCACTCGCGTTGGAATCCATGGGTTCCTCACTCCAGGAACGGATTCGGGCTGCGGGACGCGACCGGCAGCCGCGCTGCTCAGGCCGTCGCCGAGCCGGAGGGCGGCGCTCCGGGGCCAGCGGCGGAACCCGGCCCCTGGAACGTGGTCTCCGGGTTCCACGTCGTGACGGCCCAGATCACCACCACGTCCAGCGCGATGATCAGGATGGACCAACCCGGGTAGTACGGCAGCCACAGGAAGTTGGCGATGATCGACAGCGCCGCGATGACGATCGCCGACACCCGCGCCCAGGTCGCGCCGGTCATCAACGCGATGCCGACGACGATCATCACCACGCCGAGCACGATGTGCGTCCATCCCCAGGCGGTGAAGTCGAATTTGAAGGTGTACTGCTGGCCCTGGACGAACAACTCGTCCTCGGCGACCGCCGAGATTCCTTGGAACAGCTGAAGGAACCCGACGGTGGTCAGTATGATCGCGGCCGCAATCGATGTGCCCGCGGCGATGCCTTGCCGGACGCGGTGGTTTTCCTGGCCCACAGGCGTGTGTTGCGACATTTGCGGTTCCCTTTCGCGACGATTTCGTATCGGCATGGGATGTGCGCATGCACGCCATGTCGGGACGGGCTTCGAACCTGAGGGTCCGGGCCGGGCTGAAGGTTTCGCGACCGGGTGGCGGTCGGCGGCGTACGCTATGACTGAGATTAGCATCGGGATGGCAGCCGAGTTCGAAGTTGTCATTTCTCGGATCCGGGATGCCGGTGCGTATTCCGGCAGACCTGTGAGAGGCCGATCGGTACGGCGGCCCGATTCGAACGAATTTCTCCATTTCGCAACGGAAAAGAGGCTTCCGGTGACCGATACCGATATCGACGCGATAGGCCCTATTGACTATCTCGTTATCGAATTTCCCCCGGATCGACCCCCGGACGGTTCGGCGCTGCCCATGCTGGCCGACCTCGTCGAGCGCGGCATAGTCCGGGTCCTCGATCTGGCGTTCGTCCGCAAGGACACCGACGGTTCCCTCACCGGAATCGACATCGCCGACATGGGACTCGAAGGGGACTTCGACATCACCCTGTTCGCGGAGGCGGGCTCGGGCCTGCTCGACGAAGCCGACCGCAGGGAAGCCGGGGCGGCGCTCGAACCGGGATGTTCGGCCGCGATCCTGGTCTACGAGAACAGGTGGGCGGCGCCTTTCGCGTCCGCGTTGCGCCGCAACGGCGCTCAGCTCGTGGCCTCCGGGCGCATCCCGGTGCAAAGCCTTTTGTCGTCGTTGGATGCCCTCGAGGCACAGAGTCGATAGGAGACAGTCATGCCAGGTTTGCTTCGCGGAGTCGCCCGCACCGCCGTCGTCGCGGGCACCGCGACCGCCGTCTCCAATCGGGTCTCCCGACGTCAGGGGGACCGCTGGGCGGCGCAGGAACAGTCGCAGTACGACCCGTACGCGCAACAGCAGTACGCGCAGCAGCAGTATGCGCAGCAACCCGCCGCGCCGCAGCCCGCGCCCGCACCGCCGAGTGGCGGCGGTGCGGGCATGGACCGGATCACCGCGTTGAAGGAACTCGCCGAACTCAAAGCTCAGGGCGTACTCACGGAACCCGAATTCGAGGCCGAGAAGGCCCGCATCCTCGCTTCCTGAGCGCGAGACCGGCGCTGGTCACCGACCCGCAGGCCGGGTGGGCGCCCCGCTCGGTTGCGGCGTCGGCGCCGCGCCCGCTTGCGGCACCGCACCGGGCTGCTGTCCTGCCAGTGCCTGGGCCTTGAGTTGCTCGAACTCGGCCACGGTGATCGCGCCGGAGTCGAGGAGGGCTTTGGCGTCGGCGATACTCTCCGCGGGAGACCTGCCAGCGACCTCCCGGATGTACTGGTCGGTGGCTTGTTTCGCTTCTGCCTGGGCATGTTGGGCGCGCAGGGCCATGCCCCGGCCCCGGACGACGAGGTAGACCAATGCCGCGAGGTAAGGGAACACCACCAAGGCGATCACCCACACGGCTTTGGCGAAGCCCGAGACGGAGTGATCCCGGAACAGATCGACCAGAATCTGGAACAGCACGATCAGGTATGCCACGAAAGCGAATACGAGGATCGTGTACCACACGTAGTCCCAGAACGAATCCATGATGTGAACCTCCTCTGACGAGCCCGCGGCGCATTCGAAATCCGCGGCTCACCATGTCCTGGATCGGACCGTCGGACGGCCCGGTGGCCGGAAAACAAACCTTTCTCTGTGCGCTTGCCGGGCTCTGCCTGCCGTATATCTCTTTGTTCGGTAGGCCGGCCCGCATCGGTGCTCGGGGCGGGCGTCGGTGCGAAGCGTCCGAAAGAGGGAACGTTTCACCGCCGCCGTGTCGCTCGAATATTCGAGGGCACATCAATTTTCGAGTGTCCGGACAGTCGTTCGGTTCATCCGTCGATCCGGAGAAACTCGTCCGGCCCGAAAAGACCGGCAAATAATCATCGGCGCTGGCGGAGGCGTCGTCAAGATTGCCGGGGAATTCGGCGCCGGTGCCGCAACGGCGTCGTCGCGCGAACGGAGCCGGTGTCCGATGGACCGCGTGCGCGGATGTGAGCGCCGTGTCCACCGCCACGCCCCGGACAGCACGCGTGGGAAGAGCCGCGGCGTACGGCGGCGGAACCGGGCCGACGCAGAGCCCGAGCCGACGTCGTTCATTCGATCCGCGGAGCGGCACCCGGCGGAGTAGGGTCTCCCCGCCGGCGCCCCGGCACGGGGCGCGCGAGCAGATCGTGTTGCTGTTGCATTACTGTCCAGCGCGGAGCGGCCCGGTCGCTTAAATTGCCAAACGGGTGATGACGCCCGGGTAGCGTGGAGCCAAAATGTGGAGGGCTGCTGTGTCTGATCGTTCGTTTCTCGGCAGGCGCGCCCTGCGAGCCGCCACGGGCGCGCTCGCCGCGGGCGCACTGGTGCTGACCGGATGTACCACCAACACCGAGGACACCGGACCCTCGGTGGCCAAGGTGCAGGTGGACAAGGTCGACGAGATCGCCGCACAACTCCCCGACAAGATCAAGCAATCCGGCCGGCTCGTCGTCGGCGTGAACATCCCCTACCAGCCGAACGAGTACAAGGACGCCAGTGGCCGGATCGTCGGCTTCGACGTGGACCTGATGGACGCGATCGCCTCCGTGCTCGGCGTCAAGGCCGAGTACCTCGAGTCGGCCTTCGAGAAGATCATCCCCTCGATCCAGGCGGGCACCTACGACGTGGGCATGTCGTCGATCACCGACTCCAAGGAACGTGAGCAGCAGGTCGACTTCACCACCTACTTCAACGCGGGCATCCAGTGGGCCCAGCAGAAGGGCAAGCCGGTCGATCCGGAGAACGCCTGCGGCAAGAAGGTCGCCGTGCAGGCCACCACCGTGGAGCACACCGACGAGGTGCCCGCCAAGAGCGCCAAGTGCGTCGCCGCGGGCAAGCCCGCCATCGATATCAAGTCGTTCGACGAGCAGAGCGCCGCGACCAACGCGCTGGTGCTCGGTCAGGTCGACGCCATGTCGGCCGATTCGCCGGTGACGGCGTACGCGATCAAGCAGAGCGGCGGCAAGATCGAGAACGCGGGGCCGGTGTTCGACTCCGCGCCCTACGGCTGGGCGGTGCCCAAGGGCGCGCCGCTGGCCGCCGTGCTGCAGAAGGCGGTCCAGCACCTGATCGACACGGGCAAATACGCCGAGATCACGAAGAACTGGGGCGTGCAGGAAGGCGCGATCACGAAGTCCGTCGTCAACGGCGCCGTGAGCTGATCGATGACGGACAACGACACTCGGCCGGCGCCCGGCGATCCCGGGCCCGGCGGAGCGGATTCGACGCGGGAGCCGGAGCCGATCAAAGCGGTTCCGCTGCGCAGGCCGGGGCGCTGGATAGCGGCGGCGGTCATCCTCGTCCTGGTGGGGTTGTTCGTCTACGGCGCCGCCACGAACCCGGCCTATCGCTGGGATACCTATGGGAAGTACCTGTTCGACACCAGGATCACGGCAGGCGCGATCGTCACGCTGGAACTCACCGTGTGCGCGATGGCGATCGCGGTCGTGCTCGGAACGGTGCTGGCCGTGATGCGGCTGTCGCCGAACCCGGTATTGCGCAGCTCGGCATGGGTGTACCTCTGGATCTTCCGTGGCACCCCGGTGTTCGTGCAGCTCGTGTTCTGGGGGCTGGTCCCGTCGCTGTACAGCCGGATCCAGCTCGGCGTTCCGTTCGGGCCGGAGTTCTTCCACCTCGACGTGCAGCAACTGCAGGCCGCGTTCGCCTTCGCCGTCCTCGGCCTCGGGCTCAACGAAGCGGCGTACATGGCCGAGATCGTGCGGGCCGGGATCAATTCCGTCGGTGAAGGGCAGCGGGAAGCGTCGCTGGCGCTCGGCATGTCCTGGAGTCAGACCATGCGCCGCACGGTGCTGCCGCAGGCCATGCGCGTGATCATCCCGCCGACCGGCAACGAGCTCATCGGCATGCTGAAGACCACCTCGCTGGTCACCGGCATCCCGCTGAGCACCGATCTGTTCGGCCGGGCGCGGGACATCTACGGCGTGAACTTCCAGCCCATTCCGCTGCTGTTGGTCGCCGCCACCTGGTATCTGGCGATCACGAGTGTGCTCATGGTCGGGCAGTACTACTTGGAGCGCTACTACTCGCGCGGCGTCTCCCGCACGCTGACCACCAAGCAGCTGCAGGAGCTGGCCGACGCCCAGCAGGGGGAGAAGGCCAAATGAGCGTGCAGGTCGAGAAGACCACGGCCCCTCCGATGGTCCTGGCGGACCGGGTCTGCAAGAACTTCGGCGCACTGCAGGTGCTCAAGGGCGTCTCCCTCGAGGTGGGCCGCGGCGAAGTGCTGTGCCTGATCGGGCCGTCCGGCTCGGGTAAGTCCACCTTCCTGCGCTGCATCAATCACCTGGAGCAGGTGAACGCGGGCAGGCTGTACGTCGACGGCGAGATCGTGGGCTACCGGGAGAAGAACGACAAGCTCTACGAGATGCACCCGCGTGATGCGGCAAAGCAGCGCCGCGAGATCGGCATGGTGTTCCAGCATTTCAATCTGTTCCCGCACCGGACGGCGCTGGACAACATCATCGAGGCGCCCACCCAGGTCAAGAAGGTGCGTAAAGCGGAGGCGGTGACCAGGGCGCGTGAGCTGCTGGACCGGGTCGGGCTGGCGGACAAGGCGAACGCCTACCCGGCGCAGCTGTCCGGCGGGCAGCAGCAGCGCGTCGCGATCGCCCGTGCCCTGGCCATGGACCCCAAGCTCATGCTGTTCGACGAGCCGACCTCGGCGCTGGATCCGGAGCTGGTCGGTGAGGTCCTCACGGTCATGCGGGAACTGGCCCGCTCGGGCATGACGATGGTCGTGGTGACCCATGAGATGGGATTCGCCCGCGAGGTCGCCGACCAGCTGGCGTTCATGGACGGCGGCGTGGTCGTCGAGTCGGGGCCGCCCAGACAACTGCTGGCGGATCCGCAGCACGAGCGCACCAAGGCGTTCCTCTCGCGACTGCTCTGAGGAGGTTACGTCCCGGCGCGCAGCGCGATGCGCAGCTGTCCGAGCAGCACTTTGGCTGCCGGACTCGCAGGACGGTCGGTGCGCCAGACCAGTGCGAGGCGCCCGCGCGGTTCCGGTTCGACGATCCGGACGGTCCGCACCCCGAAGGCCGCGGCCTCCTCGGTGCTGAGCGCGGGCACGACCGCGACACCGAGACCGCGCGCGGCCAAGCGCAGCAGCAGCGCGGGCGCCGCCGCCTCGTAGGCGATCGCGGGCTCGAATCCCGCCGCGGCGCATGCCCGCTCGAAGACGCCGCGGATTCCGGTGCCGGGGGTGAGACAGATCAGCGGACGATCCCGCAGCGCGGTCAGCGGGATCTCCGCACCGTAGTCGAGGTCCGCCACCGCGACGGCGGCGACCACCGCGGTCTCCAGCACCACTTCGATGCCGATGCCCGGTTCGAGGTCCGCGCCGGTCACCCCGATCAGGGCGATGTCGAGATCACCCCGGCCGAGGGCGGCGAGCATCCGCTCGGAGGTGTCCTCGGTGAGGCTGATGCCGACCTCGGGGTGGTCCCCGTGGAATTCGGCGAGCACGGCGGCGACGTCGAACTCCTCGACCGCCGCTCCCGAGATCAGGCCGACTCGGACCTGACCCCGCAGCAACCCGCTGAACTCGTCCACCGTATGGGTGATCCGCTCGGCGGCGGCCAGCGCCGCCTGCGCGTGCCGCAGAACGGCGGCGCCCACCTCGGTCAGGGTCACCGTACGCCCCCCACGGTCGAGCAGCGGTTGGCCGAGTTCGCGCTCCAGCTGCCGGATCTGGGCGCTCAGGCCGGGTTGGGCCAGATGCAGCCGAGCCGCCGCGCGGGTGAAGCTCGCTTCCTGGGCGACCGTGACGAAGTACCGTAGCTGACGCAGCTCCATAATCGATCATTATAGGAACTAGAAGAACTATCTGTTTTACTTCTTCACCCTGGCCGGGCAGGGTCGAAGCCATGGGAAACAACGCCGCACAGATCGAAGAAAACAGCGACATCTTCACCGGCCCGGTCTTCCGCCCTGGCGACGACGGTTACGACGCCGAGATCGCCGGGTTCCAGACCGCCTACACCCATCGGCCCGCGCTGATCGTGGGCGCGGTGCACACCGAGGACGTGCGCGCGGCCGTGGAATACGCCGCGCGCCACGATCTGCCGATCGCCGTGCAGGCCACCGGCCACGGACTGTCGGTCGCCGCGGACGGCGGTGTGCTGATCAGCACCGGGCGCATGACCGACCTCCGGATCGATCCGGTGCGCCGGACCGCGCATGTCCGCGCGGGAGTGCGGGCGGGCACGCTGGTCGACGCGGCGGCCGAGCACGGACTGGCGCCGCTGAACGGTTCGTCGCTGTCGGTGGGCGTGGTCGGCTATCTGCTCGGCGGCGGCGTCGGTCTGCTCGCGCGCCGGTTCGGGTACGCGGCCGAGCACGTGCGATCGATCGAGCTGGTCACCGCCGACGGCCGGGTGCGCACGCTGACGCCGGACGACGAGTTGTTCGGCGCCGTACTCGGCAGCGGGGGCAACTTCGGCGTCGTGACCGCGCTGGAAGTCGGCCTGGTCCCGGTCACCACGGTGTACGGCGGACAGTTGGTGTTCGACACGCCGCTGGTCGAGCGGGCGCTGGACGCGTGGCGACGATGGACCGCGACCGTGCCGGAAAACCTCACCTCGACGGTCACCATGCTCGCCTTCCCGGATATCCCCCAGGTGCCCGCGCCGCTGCGCGGACGGTACGTCGCCTCCGCACGGATCGCTTACAACGGGCCCGCGGAAGAAGGGGAACGGCTGGTCGCGCCACTGCGGGCGGTGGGGGAACGGCTGAAGGACGATCTGCGCGAAATGCCGTACCCGGAGTCGCACACCATTCACAGCGACCCTGATCATCCACACGCCTATGCCGCTACCAACGCGCTACTCGGCGAATTCACCGAGGAGACGGCCGCTGCCCTCCTCGCCGCCGCGGGCCCGGATTCCGGGGCGGGCGCGGTCGTCGACGTCCGTCATCTCGGCGGGGCACTGGCCCGCCCGAGCGATACCGGCATCGCCGTGGATCATCGCGAGGCCGCGTATGTCGTGCGAATCATCACCGGCCCCGAGGATGCCGCGACTCGCGCCGCGATCCGCGCCGCGCTGACGCCGTGGACGCTCGGGCACAGCCTCAATTTCCTCTACGGCGCGGGCGCCGAAGCGGACGAGGCGCAGACCCGCGCGGGTTATCGGCCCGACACCTACGCCCGGCTGGCCGCGCTCAAGGCCGAGCACGATCCGCGCAATCTGTTCCGCTTCAACCGCAATATCCGGCCGGAAGCCAGCTGATCCCACCGCCGCCGCGCCCTGGTGCGGCGCGGCGGCGTCATGCTATCTTCGTGATATCACTCTGATATTGGGAGAATGTCATGCAGTTTCGATCCGCGTTCCACGTCGACGGCTTTCTGGTGCTGCTCGGGTGGTTCGTGCTCACGGTCTTGTTCGGCGGCGGCGCGGCGCTCGGTTTCGCCGTGGGCGCCAGGGACGGCAACGGCTTCGCGGTGGCCGGTGCGGTGGCGGCGGTCGTCGTGGTCGTCGTCCTGCTGCTGCTCGCGACCGGGCTGACCGTGGTGAACCCGAACGAGGCCAAGGTGGTGCAGTTCTTCGGCCGCTACGTCGGCTCGGTGAGCGAGCCCGGCTTCTATTCCGTGCTCCCGCTGACCGACCGCAAGAGCATCTCGCTGCGCGTGCGGAACTTCGAGACCCAGAAGCTCAAGGTCAACGACGCCGACGGCAACCCGGTGGAGATCGCCGCGGTAGTCGTCTACCGGGTGGTGGACAGCTTCAAGGCGGCCTTCGCCGTCGACGACTACGAGGAGTACGTCGAGACCCAGTCCGAGGCGGCCGTCCGGCACCTGGCCACGACGCACCCGTATGACGCGCACGAGGCCGACCGCACCAGCCTGCGCGACGGCGCGGAGGTGGCCGGGGAACTGACCGTCGAACTGCGTGAACGCACCGAAATGGCGGGTATCGAGGTGCTGGAGGCGCGGATCACCCACCTCGCCTACGCGCCCGAGATCGCCCAGGCCATGCTGGTCCGCCAGCAGGCCGCCCAGGTGGTCGCCGCGCGGACCCGGATCGTCGAGGGCGCGGTCGGCATGGTCGGCTTGGCGCTGGAGCGGCTCGCTCAGGAGGGCATGGTGGAACTGGACGAGGAGCGCAAGGCGGCGATGGTGTCGAACCTGCTCGTCGTGTTGTGCGGTGACCGTCCCACCCAGCCCGTCGTCAACGCCGGTTCGCTCTACTCCTGAGGCGGGCTGCCCATGGCCGAGCGCAAGAAACTGCTGCTACGCCTGGACCCGGCCGTCCACGACGCCATCGCGAAGTGGGCGGCCGACGACCTGCGCAGCATCAACGCCCAGATCGAGTACGCGCTGCGCCTGGCGCTGGAGCAGGCCGGACGCAAACCGAAGTCGCAGTGACACGACCTCGATACCGATCAGAGATGGTGCCCCGGCCCGAGGGCGCGAAGACTTGCAAGGTGTCAGCAAATGTCCGGCCATCGGAACCGAAAGGGGAAATGATGACCACGGTCGTGCACATCGATGACACCGTCCGCGATTACGAGACGTGGAAGCCCGCCTTCGACGGTCTGGTGCAGTACTACACCGAGGCGGGAGCCCGCAACTGCCGGGTGGCGCGGTTCACGCACAACCCCAACCGGGTGCTCATCGAGCTGGACTTCGACACCATGGCGGAGGCCGAAGCCTTCCGGGACGGTCTGCACAAGCTGATCGACCTGCCGCGGACGCAGATGCTACTGGTCAGCCACGAGGTCTCCATCCTCGAGCTCGTCGATGACCGCCGCCTCACGGCCCGGGCTTCCTCGTGACGAAGATGGCCGTACCGGGGAAAAGCTCACCGCGCAGCGGGCTCCACTGCCCCCATTCGCGGTCGAGCCATTCCGGCCACTCCGGTTCGACGATGTCCTCCAGCGCCAGGCCCGCCGCGACGATCTCCCTGACCCGGTCGCCGATGGTCCGGTGGTGCTCGACGTAGGTGGGCACGTCGTCGCCGTCGACCTCGACGTAAGGGGTGCGGTCGAAGTACGGGATGGTGGCGGTCAGGCCCGCCGGGCCGGGATCGTCCGGGAAGATCCAGCGCATCGGGTGGTTCACCGAGAACACCCAGCGCCCACCGGGGCGCAGCACTCGCGCGACCTCGCGCATCACCTGCGCCGAATCGGCGACGAACGGCACCGCGCCGAACGCCGAGCAGGCCAGATCGAACGACGCGTCCGCGAACGGAAGGGCCTCGGCGTCCGCTTGCACCAGCGGCACTCGCGGGCCGCCGCGCGCCATCACCGCGAGGCCCCGCTCGAGCATCCCGCGCGACAGGTCGAGCCCGACGGGACGCGCGCCCTGCCCCGCCAGCCAGCGCGAGCACGGAGCGGAGCCGCAGCCGATCTCCAGCACCGCTTTGCCGGTGACGTCGCCGAGGAATCTCATGTCGCCTTCGTGCAGGCCCTCCGGGCACCACACGAACTCGCCGCCGGGGGAGTCCACGCCGAGGAACTCCGCGTGCGTCTCGTGGTACTGCGCGGCGTCGGCGTCCCACCATCGCCTGCTGGCCAGTCTGCTGGCCGCCGATCCGATCCGGGTCCGCACCGTGCCCGTCGTTCCGAGCAGTGCGTTTGCTTGCGCATGGCGATCTTCCGACACGCCGATCAGACTATCGGCGTGGCGACCCGACCGGTTTGCCCGCCCGGACCGAGGTCGCGTACGCTGAACGCGCGAGTGTCTTCCGTACAGCCGTACCGAAGTTCAACCCGTGCTGAGTTTCACGCGCGTCGCGTGCGGTACGTTCCTAGTGTCCGTCTTCACACTTCGCGGTGAGATCGCAGCGTACCGAAAGTTCCAATGTCCGCAACCGACCACAATCCGTCCGGAGCAAACCGACATATGCCCACCACCGTCACCTCGCCGCAGGTAGCCGTCAACGACATCGGCTCCGCCGAGGATTTCCTCGCCGCCATCGACGCCACGATCAAGTACTTCAACGACGGCGACATCGTCGAAGGAACCATCGTCAAGGTCGATCGCGACGAGGTCCTGCTCGACATCGGTTACAAGACCGAAGGCGTCATCCCCTCTCGTGAACTCTCCATCAAGCACGACGTCGACCCCAACGAGGTCGTTTCCGTGGGTGATGAGGTCGAGGCCCTTGTTCTCACCAAGGAGGACAAGGAAGGCCGCCTGATCCTGTCGAAGAAGCGGGCGCAGTACGAGCGTGCGTGGGGCACCATCGAGGAGCTCAAGGAGAAGGACGAGGCCGTCAAGGGCACCGTCATCGAGGTCGTCAAGGGCGGCCTGATCCTCGACATCGGCCTGCGCGGCTTCCTGCCCGCGTCGCTGGTCGAGATGCGGCGCGTCCGCGATCTCCAGCCGTACGTCGGCAAGGAGATCGAGGCCAAGATCATCGAGCTGGACAAGAACCGCAACAACGTCGTGCTCTCCCGCCGCGCCTGGCTGGAGCAGACCCAGTCCGAGGTGCGCAGCGAGTTCCTGCACCAGCTGCAGAAGGGCCAGGTCCGCAAGGGTGTGGTCTCCTCGATCGTCAACTTCGGCGCCTTCGTCGACCTGGGCGGCGTGGACGGTCTGGTGCACGTCTCCGAGCTGTCCTGGAAGCACATCGACCACCCGTCCGAGGTCGTCGAGGTCGGCAACGAGGTCACCGTCGAGGTGCTCGACGTCGATCTGGACCGCGAGCGCGTCTCGCTGTCGCTCAAGGCGACCCAGGAAGACCCGTGGCGTCAGTTCGCCCGCACCCACGCGATCGGCCAGATCGTGCCGGGCAAGGTCACCAAGCTCGTTCCGTTCGGCGCGTTCGTCCGCGTCGAGGAGGGCATCGAGGGCCTGGTGCACATCTCCGAGCTGGCCGAGCGCCACGTGGAGGTGCCGGACCAGGTCGTGGCCGTCGGCGACGACGCGATGGTCAAGGTCATCGACATCGACCTGGAGCGTCGCCGGATCTCGCTGAGCCTCAAGCAGGCCAACGAGGACTACCACGCCGAGTTCGACCCGTCGAAGTACGGCATGGCCGACAGCTACGACGAGCAGGGCAACTACATCTTCCCCGAGGGCTTCGACCCCGACACCAACGAGTGGCTCGAGGGCTTCGACAAGCAGCGCGAGGAGTGGGAGGGCCGCTACGCCGAGGCGGAGCGTCGCCACAAGATGCACACCGCGCAGATGGAGAAGATGGCGGCCGACGCCGCGGCCGAGGCCGCGAACGGCGGCGGCGCGTCGAACTACTCCTCCGAGAGCGGTTCGCAGTCCTCCGCGGGCCAGGCCGAGCCCGCCGGCGGTTCGCTGGCCAGCGACGCCCAGCTGGCGGCTCTGCGTGAGAAGCTGTCCGGCAACGCCTGATCGGCAATAGGCTGAACGACTGTGCCCCAACCGGGATTCGGTTGGGGCACAGTCGTTTTTCGGTGAGTTTTTCAGTCGTTCTCGTGCCGTGAGGCTTTCGTCGTGCCGCGTTGCACTCGTGGCGCGTGAGCGGGCGGCCGTAGCGCCTCATGTGGCGCCACCATCTGGGCCGTGGTGAGCGCGACGACCTGAATCTGCTCGAGCCGCAACCCGAGCGAGGCCAGCCGGGCGATGACGCCCAGCCGATGTTCCGGCAAGCCGGGGCGAATCACCAGCGGTTCCCGCTCCGATCGACGCAGAACGTAGGCTCGACGTTCGGCGTCGAACCGCACGGGGACACCGTCCCGGATCGCCCGGTAAGCGGCCAGATCCAGTGTGTTGTGCCGGATCGGGTCGATCAGCAGCGACTCGACGAATTGCTCCGCCTGCCGCAGGAACGGCTCTTGGTCCGACGGGTCCAGATGCTCGATCCGCTGGGCCACGCGGTACCGGTAATCCTCCGCGGCGGGGCGCAGCAGGGCACGGTGCCGCTCGATCTCCGCCGCGAAGGCCACGAGCTCTTCGTGGTCCACGGTGAGACGGTCGGGCGTCGAAGCAAGGACGTCGGGCATGGTGACCCCTATCTCTCGGGTTGCGGATTACTTTGTGTGGCAACCTGATCGACGTCCGACATCCCTTATTGTGCCGGAGGGGTCCGACAGAAACCGTGCGCGGCGCCCGGCTGTTCGCCCGTAGGCCCCGGGTTGTTCGGCAGGCGACTCCAGCCTCAGTAGCCCACGGTGAAGCGGCGCTGAACGAAACGCGGCTGCTCGGCCTCGTCGATGAGGGCGACCGCCACGTCTTCGGCGGAGAGGTCTCCGCCGCCGACCAAGAGTTGATCGCCGCCGATCCGGAAGCGGCCGGTGCGCTCGCCCGGAGCGATCCGCCCCGAGGAGGGGCTCAGGTAGGTCCAATTGCGGTTGGACAGCCGATAGATGTTCAACGCGTCGCGCAATGCGCGCACCACCCGCGCGTAGTCCGCGGGAACGTCGAGCACTTCGGTGAGGGTGCGAGTGAAATCGTCTCCGGTGTCCAGTAATTGGATGCCGGGCGCGACTTCCAGGCTGCCCGCCCCGCCCACCGCGATCAGCCGGACGCGCGGCTGCCGGTCGAGCGCGGCGACCATCGCCCGTGCGCCCACCACGAAGTCGTCCGCTCTGGCGATGGTGTCGGCGATGCCGTGCCCGGCGTTCACCGCGCTCACGACGACGTCGAGCCCGGCTATGGCCTCGGCGATGCTGTCGGTATCCAGCCAGTCGGCCACCGCCCACGTCGCGCTCCCCTCGCGGGTCGGGATACGCGCCGCGTCGCGAGTGAACGCGGTGACCCGGTGCCCCCGCCGCAGCGCTTCGGTGACCACGCGCGACCCGATGACGCCGGTCGCCCCGAAAACTCCGATGTCCACGATTCTCCTTAGCAATGTTCATTTACTACACGCCGTTCAGTAACAACACCGCAGATAGTATCCAAACGCTGTAGGGTGTCAACCGTGGCCGAAATCGTGAGAAGTCGCCGGGAGCGCCTGCGCGCCCAGACGCTGGAGGACATCACGACGATCGCGATGCGGCTGCTCGCCGAGGGCGGTCCCGACGCGATCTCGCTGCGCGCCATCGCTCGCGAAATGGGCATGACGGCGGGCGCGATCTACGGCTACTTCGCCACCCGCGACGACCTGATCTCCACCCTCATCTCGGACGTCTACACCGCCTTGGTCGACCGGCTGGAAGCGGCGCGCGACGCCGTTCCGGCGGCGGATCCGGCCGGACGCATCATGGCCTGGGCCGAGGCCGTGCGCGCCTGGGCAATCGAACGGCCCGCCGAATTCCGGCTCATCTACGGCGATCCGGTGCCCGGTTATCGGCCGCCGCCGGGCGGACCCGCCGGCGCGGCCGAATTACGCGCCTGTACCGGCCTGGTCGGTCTCGCGGCCGCCGCGTGGCCACGGGCCGCGGCTACCCAGTCCGCGGGTGACTGCACGTGGTCCGACTTCGACGCGAGCTTGGTCGACCATGTCCGGTCCGACTTCCCGGATCTACCTCCCGACGCGCTCGCCCTCGCCCTGCGTCTGTGGGGCCGGATGCACGGCCCGATCGCACTGGAGGTGTACGGCCACCTGCGTCCACAGTCGCAGGACCCGGGGAAACTGTTCCGCGCCGAGATGCGCGACCTGGTTCGTTCGCTCGGATTCTAGCCCGTCGGGTTCGGCGGCGGTTCCGCAGCGGCGTCGCGGAGCTCGGACGGTCTAGCGTGCCGGTCGTGTTCCCTCGTGCGATCCCGGTTCGGCGGGGCCGTGCGCGATGTCGTGAAAGGCGTTGCGCAGCAAGGCGATGATGCGCTGCGGCGGCGCGTCGCGCAGACCATCGAGTTCGAGCAGATGACGGCCGATCACCACGCCGATGGTGAGGGCTCCCAGCAATCCGGCGCGCAGGTCCGCCTCGTCGTCGCGCAACTGCCCGGCCGCTTCCCGCTGTCGCGCGGTCATGGCCGCGCGTACCTCGTCGGCGGCGTCCGGGTGGGTGAGCATCGAGCGGATCGCCGCCAGCGTGTTGACCGGCTGGTCGGCGAGCTTGATGGCGAGCGCGTCGAGCAGGAGTTCGGCGACCTGCTCCGGCGTCCCGGTGATCGGGTGGTCGTCGGCGAAGACCGCGACCCGCGCGAACAAATTCTCTTTCGATCCGAAATAGCGCATCACCAGGCTCGGATCGGTGTCCGCCTCCGTCGCGACGGCCCGGATGGTCGTCCGGTCGTAGCCGATCTCCGCGAACAACCGGCCCGCCGCCGCCAGGATCCGTTCCTCCGTGTTGCGGCGCTGCTGGGCTCGGGTGGGAGTGGCATCCATGAATTCAGTCTACGTGCGTTGACTCAAAGGCCGCGCAGGGGTAGCTTTCGGTCTACAACTGTTGACCGAATTGGAGAGTGAGGTGGTAGCGATGTGGTCCACTGTCGCCCTGGCCCTCGGTGCCGGGATCCTGGGAGTGAACGCCGTTCCGCATTTCGTGAAAGGGATGATGGGGGAGGAGTTCCCGAACGTCACGGGTAACGCGCCCGTGCGCAACTCCGTGGCCGGATTCCTCGGACTGCTGCTGACGGCGCTGCTGGTGTACTGGGCCGACTTGGCGAGTCATCCATGGGTCGGTGCGGTGAGCATCGGCATCGGAGGCCTGAGCATGGCGGTCTTCCACGGTCTGGGTGGGGCTTACCGCCTCAATACCGCACTCGGGCTGCCGAATCCGCCTCGGCAGATGCACGCGGGTACGACTGCCTGACCCGCGTTCCGGGCTGGTGCGGCTTCGGCGAGGCATCCGATGAGGTGTCTCGCCGTCGCCGGTCCATGAATTCAGCGAGCCGGTGCCGGAGCGGTGCCGGCTTTCGCTGTGATGCCGAGTGCCGCGAGGATCGCCGCCACCGCGAGAATCGCCGAGCTGATTTCGAATGCGAGCCGGAATCCCTGGGTGAGTGCGGATTCGGTGGAGATCCCGGACTCGAGCAACGCGGTGCTGCGGCTGATCGCGACGGTGCTGAGTACGCCGAGCCCGAACGCGCCGCCGAGCTGTTGCGTCGTCGTCACCAGTCCGGAGGCCAGTCCGGTGATGTCCTCGTGGGTTTCACCGACCGCCGCGATGGTGATCGACACGAACGCCAAGCCCATTCCGAACCCGGCGGCCAGCATGCCCGGCAACAGCTCGAGATAGCCTCCCGTGGGTGACAGCCGCGACAGCGCGAGCATGCCGAGACCGCAGGCGACCATCGCGGTGGTCAGAACCCAGCGGACGCCCAAACGTGGAGTGAGGGCCGCCGAAGTCGCGAAGCCCGCGATCACCAACGCGCAGAACGGCAGCCAGGCCGCTCCGGTTCGGGCCGGGCTGTAGTGCATGACCTGCTGCAGGTGGAGGGTGAGGAAGAACAACATCGACAGGATCGCCGAGCAGAACAGGACGTTGGCCGCGTTGGCGACCGCCCGATCCCGATCGCGGAAGAACGACAAGGGAATCAGGGGGGACGCGTGGCGCCGTTCGCGGACGAGGAACGCGAGCAGCAGCGCGAGACCCGCACCCAGCCGGAACGCCGTCGCGGCGAAGGATGCTCGGCCGCTGTCGATCAGCCCGTAGTCGAACGCCGCGACCGCCGCGGTGATCAGGGCTGCGCCGAGCCCGTCGATGCGCGGCCGCACGGCCTCGCTCCGGGTTCCCGTCTCGACCAGTCGTGGAATCGCGACCAGGGCGATCAGCGCCACCGGCACATTGATGAAGAAGCACCAACGCCAGCTCGCGTACTGAGTGATGACGCCGGAAAGCACCACGCCGAGCGTGGCCGCCAAGCCGCCGAGGCCGGCCCAGATGCCCAAGGCGCGACTTCGCGCCCGTGGGTCGGTGAACAATCCCGCGACGATGCTCAGCGCGGCCGGACTGGCGAGAGCGCCGCCGATGCCCTGACCCGCCCGGCTCGCCACCACCATCAAGCCGTTCTGCGCGAGGCCGGTGGTCAGTGACGCGACCGCGAACACGGTGACGCCCACCAGGAAGACGCGCTTGCCGCCGAACAGGTCGGCGCAACGTCCGCCGAAGATCAGGAACCCGCCGAACAGCAGGAGGTAGGCGTTGACGATCCAGGTCAGGTCGCTTTCGGACATGTGCAGCGAGCGCTGGATGGTGGGCAGTGCGACGTTGACCACGGTGTCGTCGAGATTCAGCATCATCTGCACCGAGCACAACAGCGTCAACGCCAGATAGCCGGACCTCAGGCCGGGGCGCGGTGCGATCGTCGAAGTAGTCATGGTTCCTTCATTGGTGGTGTACCACTATTACCGAGCTATGGTGACATCCGATTTAATGGTGGTCAACCACTAATTAGTGTGCCGTGGGTAGGCTGTGCCGGTGAGCGAACCGCAAGAGGTGCCGAGCATGGCGGAGTTGGTCGACGTGCTGCAGCGCGCGGTCGGGCTGGTGCGTGCGCATTTCGCCGCTGCCACAGCGCGTTTGGGCGTGACCCCGGCGCAGGCGAAGGCGCTGGGGCGACTGGCTACGCCCATGACGCCGAAGGATCTCTCCCGTCAGTTGGGTGCCGACCTGTCGAATACCGCGACCATGGTGGACCGCTTGGAGGCGCTGGGCTTGGTGCGCAAGGAGGTGCACCCCACCGATCGCCGCGCGCGCCTGCTGACTCTCACCGAGCGGGGAGAGGACCTCCGGAGAACTCTCGATCGAGAGGTGTTCGACAACGTGCCCGCACTGGCCGTGCTCGACGAACCGGAGCGCAGGCAACTGTACGGGCTGCTGCGCCGCGTGACGTCGGGCTGAGCGCCGCGAGAGACCCGGTAGCCCGGCTCGCTGCGGATGGTTTGCCAGGAGACGCACCACATCGAGAATCCGAAAGGCGTCGGCCGCTGGTGAAAGGCGATATCCCGCTGGCGATAATGCCGGGAATTCGGTCGTCGGCGCTTATGGGACCGTTCGGTGGGTCGAGTTGCGCGAGAAGCCGTGGAAACGGCGGCGGTTTCGGAGATGTTTTTCTCTCGTCCCGGTGACGGTCACGAATCGAAACCGAGTGCATGCCGTGTCGTCGCACGGCTTCGTCACCGAATCGGAGGAGAACTTTCGTAATTATTTACGATGTCACCCGGGCATCCGGGCCGCTCGGAGTTCGCGCTCGGGGAAGCACGGCTTATTCGGGGACGGTCGGCGCGGAGTTCCGCCGGAAGCGAGTTCACTGTCGCGGCCCGCCATCGATCTTGCATCTGTACTTACATTCTGTCCGGCCGATGTCGCGCACCGGGAACCGCGCTCACCGTTGGCACGCAAAACAGTGGCCCAGCCTTGGCGAGAGGCTGGGCCACTTCGAGCTCGGGTTCAGCTTGCGGTAGCAGGTACCCACCGGACCGCGGGTGCGGCCGGACGGTTCCGCATGGCAGCGAAACTGTGCCGCGCGGGACTGATGAACGCGGTGAACCAAGAGCGACGGTGCTCGGCGAGCGCCGCCGCGACAGCGGGGATCTGAATGCAGTGCACTCGCCCCGCCATGCCCAGGCGGTGGCGACCCGCCCGGTTGATTCTGGTGCCCAATGGTGTTCCTTTGCTTCGCTGGTGTCGGCCTGGATCGCCACGGCGAAGATTAGCGGAACGAAACTGATCGGCAGAGTATTTTGCCCGAGTAATTGCCTCGGCGTGTCGGAAAGTCGTCGCGGCCGAACCGTAAACATCCGGAATTGTTGCGAATCGGTCTCGGCGCTGTCACGGATCGGGCAAATGGCTTCCCGGGCGGTGGAATACGCGACCGCATCGGGTAATCGGCCGGATCGCCCGTCGACGGGCCGGGCCTACGAGGCGGACCGTCGCCGACGCGTTCGGGGCAGCACAGGCCCCTGCCAGGCCCGGATGCGAGACTGGTCGAATGTTACGAATCGGCCTCACCGGAGGCATGGGAGCGGGGAAGTCGACGGTGGCTCGCGCACTGGCCGACCTCGGCGCGGTGGTCATCGATTCCGACCTCATCGCCAGGGAGGTGGTCGAGCCGGGCACCGAGGGACTCGCCGCGCTGGTGGAGGCGTTCGGCGCAGGCATCCTCGCCGCGGACGGCAGTCTCGACCGGCCCGCCCTGGCCGCCGCGGCCTTCGGTGACGACGCGGCGCGCGCGAGACTGAATTCGATCGTGCACCCGCTCGTCGGAAAACGTACCGCGGAATTGATCGCGGCCGCACCCGCGGACGCCGTTGTGGTGCAGGATATTCCGCTTCTGGTGGAAAACGGCCTGGCGCCGTTGATGAATCTCGTGCTCATCGTCGACGTCGACGCGGAAACGCGAATTCGCCGTTTGGTGGAATTCCGTGGTGTCGCCGAATCCGATGCGCGTGCGCGTATTTCGGCGCAGGCCACCGACGAGCAGCGCCGAGCCGTTGCCGATGTATTGCTGGACAACAGTGGCGCGCCGGGTGAGGTCGAGGCGGAGGTACGCGCGCTGTGGGCGGAGCGCCTGGTGCCCTTCGAGCGCAACCTGCGCGCCGGGACGCCCGCGCGACGCGGTGACATCCGGCTGGTGCCCGCCGATCCGGCCTGGCCCGCGCAGGCGCAGCGGCTGATCGCAAGGCTGTGGGTGGCCTGCGGCAGCGCCGCCTCCCGGATCGACCACGTCGGTTCCACGTCCGTGCCGGGCCTGCCCGCCAAGGACGTCATCGATCTGCAGATCACGGTCGCCGACCTGGCCGCCGCCGACGGCCTGCGCGATGCCATCGCCGCCGCGGGATTCCCGGCGCGGCCGGAGAGTACCCAGGACAATCCCAAGCCGACGCCGCAGGACCCGGCGGGCGTGGACACCGCGCTGTGGAGCAAGCGCTTCCACCAGAGCGCCGACCCCGGCCGGCTGGCCAACGTGCACGTGCGCGTCGAGGGTTCGCCGGGGCAGCAGTACGCGCTGCTGCTGCGGGATTGGCTGCGTGCCGACGCCGGGGCTCGCGCGGAGTATCTCGCCGTCAAGCGTGAGGGTGAAGCCAAGGCGGCAGGGCTGACGGGAGCGGAGGCCACCGCCGCCTACCTCGACGTCAAAGAGCCCTGGTTCGACGCCGCGTATCCGCGCGCGCTCGCTTGGCGGGAGTCGTCGGCGCCTTAGCCGCTCCGGCCCCGGCCGTCCGCCGCGCCGATCAGGTCGGGTGTGCGCAGGTCCGGGACTACAGCCAGGTCAAGGTGATGTCCATGGTCTCCAGCCAGCCCTCGAAGGTGTGACCGTTCGCGGCGATGCCGTCGATGGCGGCGGTGGCGTGCTGCACCGCCGCCTCGGCGTCGGCGAGGCTGATCAGGCCCGCGGCGTGCGCGGCGATCAGCTCGTCGACGTCGAGCAGCTGCGTCTCGCGTGCGGAGCGCACGACGATGTCGAGGTAGTGATCGACGGACTTCCACTTCTTCGGGGCGACCGGCGTGAATTCACCGATGTCGAGGTAATAGTCCTGGTCGCGCCGATGCGCGGGCAGGTAGTGGAAGATGGTCGCGCGCAGGTGCAGCTTCGGCAGCAACCAGGACTCGATGTAGTGGAACTGCGGGTGATCCGAGGTGCGCGCCATGTACAGGCCCCACGGCTCGACGTGGTACTTCTCGACCGGGCGCACGAAGCCTTTCGGATCCGTGTTCGTCAGGTCCGCGAGGTTGAAGTACTCGACTTTGGGCCGGTGCACGTCGACGATGGGTGCCTGCGTCATGCATCAAGAATCTACCGCCGTTCCCGGCGCGTCGAGCCGGAGGCAGTAATCCGCGGGCTACATCCAGGTGAGGGTGATGCCGTGGGTGGCGAGCCAGCCCTCCACGCGGTGATCGTGCGCGGCCAGCCCGTCCAGCACGGCCGTGGCCCGCTCGAACGCCCGGTGCGCCTGCGCCGTCTCGACCAGTCCCGCGGCATGCGCGGCGAGCAGTTCGTCGACGCCGAGCAGTTCGGCGGTGCCGCCGCGGCGCACGGCGATGGACAAGTACTGGTCCACCGCCTTCCAGCGTTTCTGGCCGACCCGGCTGAACTCGCCGACGTCGAGGCGGTAGACCGGTTCCCGGTGGTGCGCCGGGTTGGTCCGCGCCAGCGTCGCGCGCAACGAGAGTCCCGGCAGCAACCAGGATTCGAGGTAGTGCGAATCCGGTCCGCCGACCCGGCGGGCCATGTACAGGCCCCACGGCTCGACGTGGAAGCGGTCGACCGGGCGGACGAAACCCTTGGCGTCGGTGTTGCTGAGTTCGGCCAGATTGAAGAACTCCACCCGCGGCCGGTGCGGCGCCGGTCTGACGGGAGCGATCGGCCCTGGTGGAGCGGCCATGACGGCGCCGGCGACGGAGGGAACCACCGCGCGGATGTCTCTGGCGACGTACCCGGCGATGCCGGTCACAGCCGGCACGGCGACGAGCAATGGAATCAGACCGCTCATGGCTTTTGTCCTTCACCACGTCCGAACAACCAGATCAGGTTACACCTGGGTCGGGGTGCTCGCGCGGTTCGCGATAAGGTGTTCTTCCACACGAAACCTGTTGCCGCAACGGACATTTCGGACATGTAACCGTTCGCGCCGAGCGCGGGTACGTGGGCTGTGAGGATGCGGTCGAGCGCAGGCCGCACGGCGAACTCCGTGCCGCCGAGGATGATAGGAGCGGGCTCGCACCGCTTCATCGAAAGTCGTTGAAATCGTTCGCTTTCGGTGTACCCACCGCGCGGTGTCGCTTATCCCCTTCTTCTCGATGGCCGACAGGCGGCTCGATCGCGTCCGCGCGTATCGGTGGCACGCGAACTCGGGAACTTTCGGCGAACGACCGGCCGGCGACCGCTTTCGGTGTGATCGGTTTCACAGCGCCGAAGCGCGGGGCATCACCCGGCTCGTGACCGGCCGTTGTCCACGGGAACCTGTCGGTGGGTGGGCCTAGGCTGGTGAGCATGGCATTCGCAACCGAGATTCCGGCGGAGGGCTTCGAGGACAGGGCCGCCGAGCAGCCGCTCGCGCACTCGGAGTTCCGCCCGGTCGGCGAGATCGAGCGCGTCGGCGGCCGGTTCGAGGTGGTCAGCGAGCACCAGCCCGCGGGCGACCAGCCTGCCGCGATCGCCGAACTGGAGCGCAGGATCACCGCGGGGGAACGCGACGTGGTGCTGCTCGGCGCCACCGGTACCGGCAAGTCGGCCACGACGGCCTGGCTGATCGAGCGGTTGCAGCGGCCGACGCTGGTGATGGCGCCGAACAAGACGCTCGCCGCCCAGCTGGCCAACGAACTGCGCGAGATGCTGCCGAACAACGCCGTCGAGTACTTCGTCTCCTACTACGACTACTACCAACCCGAGGCGTACATCGCGCAGACCGACACCTACATCGAGAAGGACAGCTCGATCAACGACGACGTCGAGCGGCTGCGCCATTCGGCGACCTCGAGCCTGCTGTCCCGGCGCGATGTGGTGGTGGTCGCCTCGGTGTCGTGCATCTACGGCCTCGGCACGCCCCAGTCGTATCTCGACCGGTCGGTGCAGCTGCAGGTCGGCACCGAGATCGATCGGGACGCGCTGCTGCGGCTGCTGGTCGACGTGCAGTACACCCGCAACGACATGGCGTTCACCCGCGGCTCGTTCCGGGTGCGCGGCGACACCGTGGAGATCATCCCGTCCTACGAGGAACTCGCCGTTCGCATCGAGTTCTTCGGCGACGAGATCGAGGCGCTGTACTACCTGCACCCGCTCACCGGCGACGTCGTCCGTCAGGTCGACATGCTGCGGATCTTCCCCGCCACCCACTATGTGGCGGGCCCGGAGCGGATGGAGCGCGCGGTGCACGACATCGAGGCCGAGCTGGAGGACCGGCTCGCCGAGCTGGAACGTCAGGGCAAGCTGCTCGAGGCGCAACGGCTGCGCATGCGCACCCAATACGACCTGGAGATGATCCGGCAGGTCGGCTTCTGCTCCGGCATCGAGAACTACTCCCGCCACATCGACGGCCGCCCGGCCGGTTCGGCGCCCGCGACGCTGCTGGATTACTTCCCGGAGGACTTCCTGCTCGTCATCGACGAGTCGCACAACACCGTCCCGCAGATCGGCGGTATGTACGAGGGCGACATGTCCCGCAAGCGCAACCTGGTGGAGTACGGCTTCCGGTTGCCGTCCGCGGTGGACAACCGGCCGCTGACCTGGGAGGAATTCGCCGATCGGATCGGGCAGACGGTGTATCTGTCGGCGACTCCCGGTCCGTACGAACTCGGGCAGACCGGTGGCGAGGTGGTCGAGCAGGTCATCCGGCCGACCGGCCTGGTCGATCCGCAGGTCGTGGTGAAGCCGACGAAGGGGCAGATCGACGATCTGATCCACGAGATCAGGCAGCGCACCGAGCGTGACGAACGGGTCCTGGTCACCACGCTCACGAAGAAGATGGCCGAGGACCTCACCGACTACCTGCTCGGGCTGGGGGTCCGGGTGCGCTATCTGCACTCCGAGATCGACACCTTGCGCCGCGTCGAGCTGCTGCGGCAGCTGCGGCTCGGCGAATACGACGTGCTGGTGGGCATCAACCTGCTGCGCGAGGGCCTCGACCTGCCCGAGGTGTCGCTGGTGGCGATCCTCGACGCGGACAAGGAAGGATTTCTCCGCAGCACGACCGCGCTGATCCAGACGATCGGGCGCGCGGCGCGCAACGTCTCCGGCGAAGTGCACATGTACGCGGACAAGATCACCGACTCGATGCAGTTCGCCATCGACGAGACCGAACGCCGCCGCGCGAAACAGATCGCCTACAACGAGGAAATGGGCATCGATCCGAAGCCGCTGCGCAAGAAGATCGCCGACATCCTCGATCAGGTGTACCGCGAGGCCGACGAGACCGAGGTGGAGGTCGGCGGCTCCGGACGCAACGCCAGCCGGGGCAGACGCGCGCAAGGCGAGCCGGGGCGGGCGGTGAGCGCGGGTGTGTACGAGGGCCGCGACGTCAAGTCGATGCCGCGCGCCGAACTGGCCGATCTCGTGAAGGAACTCACCGCACAGATGATGAACGCGGCTCGGGAGTTGCAGTTCGAACTCGCCGGGCGGTTACGCGACGAGATCGCGGATCTGAAGAAGGAATTGCGCGGCATGGACGCCGCCGGGTTGAGTTGATCCGGGGCGCAGCGGCGCTGCCTCCGCGGTCCGTTCCCGGAACGACCGCGGAGGCAGCCGAGCCGTCAGGCCTGGGTGGCCATCCATTCGTTCACCCGGCGCTCGGCCTCTTCGCGCGAGACGTCCTCGACCTTGGTGAGCACCACCCAGCGGTGCCCGAAGGGATCGATCACCACGCCGAACCGGTCGCCGGTCACGAAGGTCTGCGGCTCCTCGACCTTGCGGGCGCCGTGTTCGACGGCGCGCCGCACTACGGCGTCGACATCGGGGCAGTAGTGCACGATCGAGGTGTGCACCCACTCGCCGTTCGGCGCCAGCACGCCGTTGTCCGGGATGGGCAGCCCCATCTGCAGGGTCGAGTCGCCGATCTTCAGTTCGGCGTGCGCGGGCTGCCCGTCGGGCATGTCGTTGCGAGTGACGACCTCGGCCTCGAAGACGGCGGTGTAGAAATCGATCGCTTTGTTGCCGTCGCCGACCGCGAGGAAACAGGTGATCGAGTGGTAGCCATCGGCAATGGGATTCACTGTGTTCGTCATGACCACTACTTTCGCCGGTCCGGGCCCCCGGGTCTTGTAAGAAAGCGACACCGTGCCGCGTAGCGCCGAATCATCCGCCGCCGAGCCGCCGCAGCCCCGCAATCCCTTCGCGCCCGAGGACACGAAGGGCATTCTGCATCCGGACGAGCAGGCGAAGCATCGCTCGCTGGTTCGCTTGCCGCCGGGTCCCGCGGTCGACCGCTACATCGAGTGGTACTGGGCGGTGAGCTGGGATCTGCGGGGCAGGCCGCCGTACCGGGCGGAGGTCCTGTCCTATCCGAGCGTGAACGTCACCTTCGAGCGATCCGAAACGCGCACCGGCGGATTCGTCAACGGCGTGACCACCACGAAATTCATCCGCGAACTCAGCGGGCTCGGGGAGACGTTCGGCATCCGCTTCCGTGCGGGCGGATTCGGCGCGTTCACCGGCCTGGATGTCGGCTCGTTCCGCGATCGCGCCGTGCCACTCGCCGACGTGCTGCCCGACGCCGCGAACTTGACCGAACGCGTGCTGGACGCGCCGACTGTCGAGCGGCGTCGCCACATCGTCGAGGAATACCTCGCCGACCACCCCGCGGTCGAGGACCCGACCTATCGGTCGGTGCTGCGCATCATCGACGCCATGGCCACCGACCAGGAGCTCACCAGGGTCGATCAGATCGCCGAGCGGTTCGATGTGCCCGCCCGCACGCTGCAGCGCATGTTCCGCCGCTACGTCGGCGCGGGGCCGAAATGGGTGCTGCGGCGCTATCGATTGCAGGACGGCGCCGATCTGCTCGCGAAAGGCCGTACCGAGGATCTCGCCGCGTTGGCCGCGGAACTGGGCTATTTCGACCAGGCCCATTTCTCGCGTGAGTTCACCGCGGAAGTGGGTATGGCACCCCTGGAATACGCCAAGAATTCCCTACGTCTCCGGAACGAGGTCACCGCCAAGGTCATCCCGGCGAGGGCTTAGTTGCCGGACAGCCGACGAGGAGCTGGACATGGATGTCGTGGTGTTGATCGGACGAGTGTTGTTCGCGCTGCTGTTCCTGGCCTCCGCCCTCGGGCATTTCACTCAGACCGAGGCGATGGCGGGGTACGCGCGGAGTAAGGGCGTCCCGATGGCGAAGGCCGCAGTGTTCGGCTCGGGGGCGCTGTTCCTGCTGGGCGGCCTCAGCGTGCTGTTGGGCATCTGGGCCGACCTCGGTTCGCTGCTGTTGGTAGTCGCGCTGCTGCCGACGGCGGCCGTGATGCACCGGTTCTGGCAGGAGTCCGATCCGCAGACCAGACAGGGCGAGATGATCCATTTCAACAAGGACGTCGCCCTGGCGGGCGCCGCCCTGATGCTGTTCGCGTTCTTCGCGCACGTCGACGAACTCGGATTGACCATCACCGGTCCGCTTTTCGACCTCTAGTCCGCGCTCCGCGCGCTAATATTGCGCGTCCTTTTCACCGCAGGAAGAAGAAGCCATGGACATCATCGGAGCGATTCTCGGCATATTCTGGGCAAACTATCGGCAGTGGCCGTAGCCGCACGGTAGTCCGGGCCCGATCGGTCCGTTCCCGGCACGTGATCAACGTGCGGGGCGGACCGATCTTCGTGTGACGGACCTGGCTCTGTGATGAATATCCCAGGCCCGCAACGGCGTTGAAGGCCGTTGTGGCACATCACAAGTTTAGTTCTCCGAAATTGCGTCTGCCCTGGTTGGTCCGGCCCTTCCGGTATTCCCTGGCGAATACGCGGCGGGAATGGCCGGACGGCCCCGGTGTGATGTCTTGCGATTTCTGAAATTTCCGCACCGATTGCCGCTATGGTCGACCCCAGTCGCCGCGCCGGCGCGCCGTCGAACCAGAGGCGAACCCGTGCGCAGCACCCGACACACCGCATAGTTGGAGGAGAAATGACCGCCTACCGGACCATTGTCGTCGGTACCGATGGCTCGGACTCGTCGTATGTCGCCGTCGAGAAGGCAGGGGCGCTGGCCGGTGTGTCCGGCGCGACCCTGGTCGTGGCCTGCGCGTACTACCCGACCGACGACCGCGATGTCGCCGCCGCGGCCGACGTGCTCAAGGAGGAGGCTTACCAGGTACGCGGTTCCGCGCCGACCAATGAGATCCTGCGCGTCGCCAGGGACAAGGCGATCGCGGCGGGTGCGGCCGACATCGTCGAGCGCGCCATCGTCGGCGAGCCGGTGGAATCGCTGCTGGCGCTGGTCAAGGAGGTCGACGCCGATCTGCTGGTCGTCGGTAACCGGGGCCTGAACACCTTGGCCGGACGGCTGCTCGGCTCGGTGCCCTCCGATGTGGCGCGCAAATCGCGCTCCGACGTCCTGATCGTGCACACCGTGCGCTGAGTCCCGCCTCGGCCGAAAGGCTCCGTGCCCACCGCGAACAGCGTTGTGGCACGGAGCCTTTCGTCTTCCGGTGCGTCGGTGATCAGCGCAGCCGGTCGAGCACGGCGGGCAGGTCCGCGCTGTGCACCACGCCGAGCCGCTGGGTGGCGCGGGTCAGCGCGACGTACAGATCGTTGAGGCCACGCGGCGATTCGTCGAGGATGTCCCGCGGTTCGACCAGATAGACCGCGTCGAACTCCAAACCCTTCACCTCGTGCACGGTCAGCACGCGCACCGATTCGCCCGCGAGGTCGGCCAGCGGTGCCACCAGCGCCTGCGGCGCGATCACCGCCGTGGTCCCCGGCCCCGTCTCGGTGGCGACCAGCCGGGCGACCTCCGCGTGCACGTCGCCGGGCTCGACCCGGTACGCGCGCGGCGCGACGCCGGTCGCGCGGACCGAGCGCGGCGCGGTCGCCGTCGGATCGATGGCGGCGAGGACGTCGGCGGCTACGTCCATGATCTCCGCGGGGGTGCGGTAGTTGACGGTGAGTTCGGTCAGCTTCCACCGGGCCGCGACGTAGGGCTCCAGCATCCGCTGCCACGACGACGTGCCCGCCGGGTCGCCGGTCTGCGCGACGTCGCCGACCACCGTCACCCACCGGTTCGGGATGCGCCGCATCACCATGCGCCAGGCCATCTCCGACAGCTCCTGCGCCTCGTCCACGATCACGTGGCCGTAGGTCCAGGTGCGGTCGCCCGCAGCGCGCTCCGCGGTCGTCTGGCGGGTGCGGAAGTCCTGGCGTTCGGCCAGCTGGCCGGCATCGATCAGGTCGTAGGCCATCAGAATCTCGGGATCGAGGTCGTCCTCCAGATCCTGGGGCGCGGAGCCGGTGAGGATGTCGAGGGCGTCCTGCGCCTCGGCGAGCTGGGCGCGCCAGCGGCGGCGGGCGCGTTCGCGTTCCTCGGTGTCGTCCACGCCGAGCAGTTCGGCCAGCTCGTCCAGCAGCGGTGCGTCCGCCGGACTGAACCGCCCGTCGTCCGGCCGGAGCAGTTCGGCGCGGTCGGCCGGGTCCAGCGAGCTGGCGGCCCGGTCCAGTCGCTTCGGGTCGGCGAGCAGGTCGGCCAGGACATCCTGCGGGGACAGGATCGGCCACAGTTTCGCGATCGCCGCCTGGATCTGCGGGTCGGCGCGCATCTCGTCGCGGATCTCGGTGAGATCGGCCGAGCTGAGCAGACTGGGCCCACCGGAGAGGTCGGCGCCCATGGTCGCGGCGAGCTGATCGGTCAGCGCATCGACCACCGAGGCGGCGAAGATCGGCCGCGCCAGGTTGTGCGGGCGGCGCGAGGAACGGGCGCGGCCACGGGCCTTCGTGGCGATCTTGCGATCCAGCGTGACCGGATAGCCGTCGAAGCCCAACCGGATCGGTTCGGCGGGCACCTCCTGGCGGTCGCGCACGGCCTGCTTGAGCACCTCGAGTATCGTCAGCGACCCCTTGATCTCGCCCGCGCGCAACGAGTCCTCGCGCGCGGCCCGGACGCCGGGGTACAGATCGCCGATGGTGGACAGCAGCACGCCGGTTTCGCCGAGCGACGGCAGCACCTGGCCGATGTAGTCGAGGAAGGTGGCGTTCGGCCCGATGATCAGCACGCCGCTCTTGGCCAGCTGCTGCCGATAGGTGTAGAGCAGATACGCCGCCCGGTGCAGCGCGACCGCGGTCTTGCCGGTGCCGGGCCCGCCCTGCACCACGAGCACGCTCTTGTGCTCGGAGCGGATGATCGCGTCCTGCTCGTGCTGGATGGTCTCGACGATGTCGTTCATGTGGCCGGTGCGCGCGGCGTTGAGCGCGGACAGCAGCGCGCTCTCGCTGCCGACACCGCCGTCCGCGGCCGTGACACCGGCCCGGCGCGCGGCGGTCAGATCGAGGTACTCGTCGTTGATCGCGGTGACCTTGCGGTTGCGCGAGCGGATGTGCCTGCGCCGGGTCACCCCGTCCGGCGCCGCGGTGGTGGCCAGGTAGAACGGCCGCGCCAGCGGGGCGCGCCAGTCCAGCAGCAGGCTCTCGTAGTCGTCCTTCTCGTCGAGAATGCCGAGCCTGCCGATGTAGCGGTACTCCTCCTGTTCACCGTCGAGGTCGATGCGGCCGAAACACAGGCCGTGCTCGGCGGCGTCGTATTTCGCCAGGTCCTCGGTGTAGAGCTGACTGAAGGACTCCCGTTCGCTGCGGGCCTGCGGCGTGCCGCCGGTCTCCAGCAGCACGGTGCGCAGGCGATTGCGCGCGTAGTCGCGCATCTCGTCGAGCCGCTCGTACAGCACCGACAGGTAGGCCTGCTCCTGATCGGTTTCGCGGGTCCGCTCGGGCGCGCCGCCGCCTGCGGCACGGTCCTGAGTGAGGTCGGGCAAACTGAACTCCTTGTCACCGCGAACAGGCGCGCGCACGCCGCCGGGATCGGGCAGGTGCACGCACGGAAAACAGAGTTGTCGAGTCTACTGGGGTTGCGGCGGGCTCGCCGTAACCGCAGGTGAGGCCCCCGGCGCCGGGGCGGGGGCGAGGTCGGCGGGCGGTGTGAGCTGCACCGGCGTGAAGTGCTCGACCACCGGGAACGGGTCGTAGAAGTGGTGTAGCAGGTCCTTCCAGCGCTGATATTCCGGCGAGCCGCGGAATCCGACGACGTGATCGTCGAGCCGGTCCCATTCCACCCGGAGCAGGTAGCTGCCCGGCGACTCGAGACCGCGCGACAGCGACAGCGCCCGGAAGCCGGGCATGCTCGCGATGATCGGCCGTGCCGCGGCGAAGGCGGCTTCGAAATCGGCGGCGAGTTCGGGGCGAACCGGCAGAAGTGCGTGTTCGATGATCATGGCGAGCTCGTCAGGACGCGTGGGTGCTGTTGGGTCTGCGGCCTTTGGTGACGGTGCCTTCCCGCCGTCCAGGCGGCTTCGCGCGGTACATCGCCAAGTCCGCGTCGTGCAGCACCGCCTCCGGGCTGCGCCGGTCGCCCACCCCCAGTTCGGTGACGCCGATCGAGGCGTTCACCTCGATCCGGTGCCCGCGCGCGATGATCGGCTCGGCCATGGTGGAGCGCAGCCTGCTCACCAGCGCGTCGATGTCGACGCGGCGGGTGCGGCCGGACAGCAGCACCAGGAATTCGTCGCCGCCGAGCCTGCCGACGATGTCGTCGCCGCGCAGGGCGCGCTGCAGGCGCTGGGCGACGATCTGCAGCACGGTGTCGCCGATGGCGTGCCCCAGCGTGTCGTTGATCGTCTTGAACCCGTCAAGATCGATGAACAGCACGGTGGACACCGGCAGCAGTTCCTCGGTGCTGGCCAGCGCGGCGGCCAGCTGGGACAGGATCAGCGAGCGATTGGCCAGCCCGGTCAGCGAGTCGTGCGTGGCCTGATACTCCAATTGCCTTCTGCTGGCGCGGAATTCGGTGATGTCGGCGAAGGAGGACACCGCCGACGAGCGCGGATCGCCTGGATTGAGCAGGCGGCTGCTGCCCGACAGCCAGCGCCGCTGGCCGTCCACCCGGTCGACGCCGAAGACATAGCCGGTGATCGTCTCGCCCGTGGCGAGCGTGCGCGCCACCGGATGGCGGCTCGGCGGCAGCGGCTGGGCGTTCGCGTCCAGCAGCACCAGCGGCAACGACTGGATGGTGCGCCCGATGACCATGCCGTCGGGCCCCTCGGTACCGAAGATGCGCTTGGCCGCCGGGTTCATCGACTCGATCCGGCCCTCCGGATCGATCACCACGACGCCCTCCTCCAACTGGGACACGACCGTGGTGAAGTAGTGCTCGGCCCTGCGCTGCGCGGCCTCGGCGTGGCGCTGGGCGGTGAGGTCGTGGATGACCACCTGATAGGCGAGGTGATCGTGCCAGGCGGTCAGCACGGACACCGTCTCCACGGGCACGGTGCCGCCGTCCACCCGCATCAAGGTCATCTCGGTGGGAATCGAGGCCGCGCCCGCGGTGGTGAGGGTGCTGATGCGGTCGAGCATCGAGGGAACGGAGGCGGGGTGGACGAAGTCGGTCAGCGGGCGGCCGATGATCTCCTCGGCGTCCTCCGCGGCGAGCAACCGGACGGTGGCCGGGTTGACGTAGACGACCCGGCCACGCTCATGCACACAGATCCCGTCCGGGGTGTGCTCGACCAGGGAGCGGTAGCGCGCAGCCAGCTGTTCGGCGGCGTCGACCGCCGCGGCCAGCTTGTCGTCACCCACTCGAACCCCCGATCATCGACCCCATTATGGCCATTGGAACACGGGATTATTCTGGTATCGACGTGGACAAGATCACATCCTCCACGCTATTGCTTCGATCACAGTACTGGCACGTTCTCGGGCCGGATCCGGCGATCATGGCAGAAACCGGTTTCTGCGTCGAGGCGGGGCAGACGGTTCGGCCCGCCCTGGGAGCCGGTGAAGGAGCGATACATGCCGGGTGCCGACCCGAACGCCGCTACGCGGTTCCGCACCGATCCGCGGGGGCCTCGAGACAACATGACCATCGCCGGGATCGGCGCGATCACCGGGTACGGATGGGGACGTGAACAGCTGTGGGACGGCTTGCTCAGCGGCAAGTCGGCGGCGGCTCTGCAACCGGGCTACGGGCCCGGCCGCGACGACGACGCGTGGGTCGCGCTCGTCCCCGACGGCGGGGACCCCGAGGTGAGCACGAGCCGGTACGGGCGGGCCGTGCACGAGGCGGCGCGGGAGGCCGTCGCCGACGCACGCGACCGGGGCTGGCGGCCAGGCCGCACCGTCGGCCTGCTGCACGCCATCGTGCTCGGCGACGTGGTGAACTGGCGCGACTTCTACCTCGTCGACGGCGGCCGCCGCCGGTCGAGGGACTACCTGCGGCTGTTGCCGTCCACGCCGGTCTCGATGCTGATGCAGGAATTCGGCTTCCACGGCCCGGCGATGAACATCTCCGCCGCGTGCAGTTCCGCCAACGTCGCGCTCATCACCGCGAAGCTCTGGCTGGACGCGGGCATGGCCGACGACGTGATCTTCGTGGCGACCGACCTGTCCGCAACCCCGGACATGCTGGACAGTTTCGTGCGGCTCGGCGCCGCGGTCGCCGACGCCGAACCGCTGGACGCCTGCCGTCCCTTCCAGGAGGGCAGTCGCGGGTTCAGCATGGGCGAGGCCTCGGTGGCGTTCGTGCTGACCCGTTCGGTGGATCGGCCCTATGCGGCGGTGCTCGGCGGCGCCATGTCCAACGACGCCTATCACGTGGTCTCGGTCGACCCGACGCACGAGCAGATCCTCGACTGCGCTCGCGGCGCGCTCGCCGCCGCGCACGTCACCGCCGCCGACGTGCGCTATTTCAACGCGCACGGCACCGGGACCCGGCAGTGTGACGTGGCCGAGCACCATCTGCTCGCGGACGTGTTCGCCGACCGCCCGCACATCTACGCGGTGAAGCCGCTTGCGGGCCACTGCCAGGGCGCCGCGGCCGCCGTCGAGGTCGCGGCCGCCGCGCTCGGCTACGACCGGGGCATCGTGCCCGCGGCCCCGATCGTCGCGCCCGCGCATCCACGGCTGCTGGACGGCCCCACACCGTTCGAGGGCGGCATCACCGTGAAGCTCTCCCTCGGTATGGGTGGCAACAACTCCGTCGTGGTGCTCGGCGCCGCGTGATCGTGGCCGCCACGCGAGGTGCGGCGCGGGCACTCGCCCCGGGCCGAGCCTGAATTCCGCCTGCGCCAGTCTTTTTCGCTCGATGGGGACTTTCGGCCCTGTTCGCGGCATCCCCCGCGGTGCTGGCATGGGGTGGGACGAATCGATCCGGAAGGCGGGGCAATGCAGATGGTCTCATCGGGGCTGCGATTCGCGTCGGACCAGTGGACGGCGGCCGCGGGGCCGGAAGTGGCGGTGACCACGCGTGGGGAGGTCTCGGCCATGGACGTGACGCGGGCGGTGCGCGCCATCACCCGGGTTCTGCGCAGGCATCATCTCGACGGGCCCGCCCGGGTGCGTCTCGGCGCGCCGCCCGATCCGGAGGCGCCGACGGTGGTCCAAGTCGACGTCCACCACCGGGATGTGGTCACCCGGGTGCAGGTCACCGGGCCGCGCGGGTTCGCGGTGACCTTCGCCGCCGAGCGGCTCGACCGCCGACTGGCCCGCTCGGCCGCGGGTGAGACGCGGACCTGGCCCGATCCGGCCCGCCCTCCGCTGGCCCGCGCGGGTGCGCCGCGTCCGATCGTGCGCCGCAAGCGGTGCGTCCTGTCCGTCTGCACGCCCGCCGAGGCGGTCGCGGTGCTGGACGCCATGGACTACGACGCCCACCTGTTCATCGACGCCGAGACCGGTGCGGACGCGGTGGTGCACTGGGCGGAGGCGGGCGTGCGACTCGTCCGCCAGTGGGCGACGTATCCGCCGATCCGGTCGACGGAGCCGGTGCGCGGCACCCCGCCGATCCTGGCCGACGCGGCTCCCGCCGCCTGCCTGGACCCGGCCGAGGCCGCGAACATCCTGTGCCACAAGGGATTGCCGTTCCTGTTCTGTACCGATCCGGGTAGCGGGCGTGGCGGGTTGCTGTACCGGCGCCACGACGGCGACCTGGCGATCGTGCTGCCCGCCTGACTCTCAGGCCAGCGGCGCGGACCAGTGCACCCTGGTGCCGCCGCTGTCGGTCCGCTGCACAGTGCAGTGACCGTCGGACATGCTCGCACGCTGCGCGAGGTTGGCCAGACCGCTCGGTGTCACCTGCGCGGGCATCCCCGCGCCGTTGTCCTCGACGAGCACGGTCAGTTCGTCGCCGACGGTGATCTCGACGGCGAGCCGGTTCCCGCCGGAATGGCGCACCGCGTTGCTGACCGATTCGCGCACCACGGCTTCCGCATGGTCGGCGAGTTCGTCGCCGACCACCGACAGCGGCCCGGAGAACCGCACACTGGTCCGGAACGCGCCGTCGGCGGTCTGCTGGCGGATGGCGTCCTCGAGCCGACGGCGCAGTGGGTCGCCGCCGTGCAGGTCGAAGATCGACGTACGGATCTCCTGCACGACCTCCTGCAGACCGTCCATCTCCACCGAAAGTCGTTGCCGCACCACGGGATCCTCGGTGCGGGCCGCGGTGGCCCGCAACCCGAGCCCGACCGCGAACAGTCGCTGGACCACATGGTCGTGCAGGTCGCGTGCGATGCGGTCGCGGTCGGCGAGCACGTCGAGTTCGCGCATTCTGCGCTGGGTCTGGGCCAGTTGCATGGCCAGCGCCGCCTGATCGGTGAACGCGGCGGTCAGGTCCACCAGTTCGCCGGGGTACGGGGGACACCCGGGTGGCCGCACCACGATCAGCACACCGAGCGCGAGGTCCGCGGTCTGCAGTGGCAGCACCAGCGCGGGCCCCGCCGCGCCGACCTCGGCCCCGAGATCGACCGATTCGGCGTCGGCTAACCGCACCGGCGCGCGACGAGTGAACGCCGTGCCGGTGGCGGTATCCGCGATGCGCACCCGCTCCGGGCCCCCTCCGGGGCCGAACCATTGCGCCACAACGAGTTCGGTGGCTTCATCGGGCGGCGTCCCCGGCGCCACCACGGCCAGCAGCGCCTGCTGCGAACCGGTCAGCGCGCGGGCGCGCGCCACCACCTGCGCGAGCACGAGATCCGGCGCCGTGCCCGCGAGGAACTCGGTCGCGATGTCGCGCGTCGCCTCGATCCACGCCTGCCTGGTCCGCGCGGATTCGTACAGCTTCGCGTTCTCGATGGCGATACCCGACGCGGCGGCCATGGCGAGCACGATGGCCTCGTCGTCCTCGGTGAACGACTGTCCCCCGGCCTTTTCGGTGAGGTAGAGATTGCCGAAGATCTCCTCGCCGACCCGCACCGGGACGCCGAGGAAACTGCCCATCGGCGGATGGCCGGGCGGAAAGCCCACGGCGGCCGGATGTTCCGACAGATCGTCCAGCCGGATCGGGTGCGGGTGCGCCGGCAGCAAGCCCAGTACGCCGTGTCCCTCGGGGGAGCGGCCGATGTGGGCGGCCGTCGCGTCGTCGACGCCGTGGAAGATGAACTCGACCAGCCGGTCGTCGTGGCCGCGGATGCCGAGCGCGCCGTAGCGGGCCGCGACCGAGCGGGTGGCGGTTCGCAGCAGGGCGCGCAGGGTGTCGAGCACCGTTGACGGGAGATGCTGGGTCAGGATCGTCATGGATGAGTGGGGGAGGCCGGTGGGGGGCGCACAGCGGGCTCAGTTTAGTCGGGGACCGGTGCGCGCGGGGCGCAGTTGTGCGGAGTGGTGACCGGTCTCGCCGGAGACATCCGCGCCGCGCTTCTGTGGGTGCTCGCACCGTGCTGACCAGTTCGTTCGCCGCGCGTGCTCGAGGTTTTCCATCCCACCACCGCGGAGTGATCTCGCGCACCGCGCATCCGTTGGGGGCGTCGCCGGCCGCCCTGCGTCGGGCTGCCTGCCGTAACTGTGTCGACCAGGGAATGCCGAATGACGTCGCGCTGTTGACCAGTGGTGCCGGGAGGGCGATGCTACGGAGGCGTCCTGGCCCGTTTCCCGGCTCATCCGCAACGTCCGGCCACAGGGGTCCCGTCATTCGCCCAGGTGACGGCCGGTCCGCGAAACTTGTCGGTGCCCATGCCTAGCATGGCGGCCGGGGGTATGTCTGGACGCCGAACACGAAGGAGAAGGGACGGCCGTGGCGGAACGCCTCACTGTGCGCGGAGCTCGGGAGCACAACCTCAAGGGTGTCGATCTCGACCTGCCCCGCGACAGCCTCATCGTGTTCACCGGTCTGTCCGGCTCCGGCAAGTCGAGCCTGGCCTTCGACACGATCTTCGCGGAGGGGCAGCGGCGCTACGTCGAGTCGCTGTCGGCGTACGCGCGGCAGTTCCTCGGTCAGATGGACAAGCCCGATGTCGACTTCATCGAAGGCCTCTCGCCCGCGGTGTCCATCGACCAGAAGTCGACCAACCGCAACCCGCGCTCGACCGTGGGCACCATCACCGAGGTCTACGACTATCTGCGGCTGCTCTACGCGCGAGCAGGCACGCCGCACTGCCCCGTCTGCGGCGAGCTGATCGCAAAGCAGACGCCGCAACAGATCGTCGACCAGGTGCTGGCCATGGAGGAGGGCATCCGATTCCAGGTGCTCGCGCCGGTGGTGCGCACCCGCAAGGGCGAGTTCGTCGACCTGTTCGACCAGCTCAACACCCAGGGCTACTCCCGCGTGCGGGTGGACGGCGTGGTGTATCCGCTCACCGATCCGCCGAAGCTGAAGAAGCAGGAGAAGCACGACGTCGAGGTCGTCGTCGACCGCCTGGCGGTGAAGCCGAGTTCCAAGCAGCGCCTGACGGATTCCATCGAGACCGCGCTGCGCCTGGCCGACGGCATCGTGGTGCTCGACTTCGTCGATCGCGACGAGCACGCGCACGACCGGGAGCGCCGCTTCTCCGAGCGCCTCGCCTGCCCGAACGGCCACCCGCTCGACATCGAGGACCTGGAGCCCCGCTCTTTCTCGTTCAACTCGCCCTACGGCGCCTGCCCGGACTGCACCGGCCTCGGCATCCGCAAGGAGGTCGACCCGGAACTGGTGGTGCCCGACCCGGCGCTGAGCCTGAACGACGGCGCCATCGCGCCGTGGTCGCGCGGCCAGACCGCCGAGTACTTCACCCGGCTGCTCTCGGGCCTCGCCGATTCCATCGGCTTCTCCATGGACACCCCGTGGCAGGATCTGCCGCCCAAGGCGCGCAAGGCCGTGCTGGAGGGCAGCGCCGACCAGGTGCACGTCTCCTACACCAACCGCTACGGCCGCAAGCGCTCGTACTACGCGGACTTCGAGGGCGTGATGCCGTTCCTGCAGCGGCGCATGGAGAACACCGAGTCCGAGCAGATGAAAGAGCACTACGACGGGTACATGCGCGACATCCCGTGCCCGGTGTGCAACGGCGCCAGGCTGCGCCCGGAGATCCTCGCCGTCACCATCGCCGCGAACGGCGACAAGAAGTCCATCGCCGACGTCAGCGATCTGTCCATCGGCGAGTGCTCGGCGTTCCTGAACTCGCTCACCCTGGGCGAGCGCGAGGCGGCGATCGCGGGGCAGGTGCTCAAGGAGGTGCAGGCGCGGCTGGGCTTCCTGCTCGATGTCGGCCTGGAGTACCTCACGCTGTCCCGCGCGGCGGCCACCCTCTCCGGCGGCGAGGCGCAGCGGATCCGGCTCGCCACCCAGATCGGCTCCGGCTTGGTCGGTGTGCTGTACGTGCTCGACGAGCCGTCCATCGGCCTGCACCAGCGGGACAACCGCAGGCTCATCGAAACCCTCACGCGGCTGCGCAATCTGGGCAACACGTTGATCGTGGTCGAGCACGACGAGGACACCATCCGCGCGTCGGACTGGGTGGTCGACATCGGCCCGTTCGCCGGCGAGCACGGCGGCACGGTGGTGCACAGCGGGCCCTACGAAGAGTTGCTCACCGATCCGAACTCGCTCACCGGGGCATATCTGTCGGGCCGGGAACGCATCGACGTGCCGCTGGTGCGCCGCCCGGTCACCAAAAAGCGGCAGCTCACCGTGGTCGGGGCGAGCGAGCACAACCTGAAAGGCATCGACGTCGCCTTCCCGCTCGGTGTGCTGACCTCGGTGACGGGCGTCTCCGGATCGGGCAAGTCGACGTTGGTGAACGACATCCTGGCCACGGTGCTGGCGAACCGGCTCAACGGCGCCCGGCAGGTGCCGGGCAGGCACACCCGGGTCAACGGGCTCGACCACCTGGACAAGCTGGTGCAGGTGGACCAGTCGCCGATCGGCCGGACGCCACGGTCCAACCCGGCCACCTACACCGGCGTCTTCGACAAGATCCGCACGCTGTTCGCGGCCACCACCGAGGCGAAGGTGCGCGGCTACCAGCCGGGCCGGTTCTCCTTCAACGTCAAGGGCGGTCGCTGCGAGGCCTGCTCCGGCGACGGCACGCTGAAGATCGAGATGAACTTCCTGCCGGACGTCTACGTCCCCTGCGAGGTGTGCCACGGCGCCCGCTACAACCGGGAAACCCTCGAGGTGCACTACAAGGGCAAGACCATCGCCGAGGTGCTGGACATGTCCATCGAGGAAGCCGCCGAGTTCTTCGAACCGGTCACCTCGATCCACCGCTACCTCAAGACCCTGGTGGACGTCGGGCTCGGCTACGTACGTCTCGGCCAGAGCGCTCCCACCCTCTCCGGTGGTGAGGCCCAGCGGGTGAAACTCGCCGCCGAGTTGCAGAAGCGGTCCACCGGCCGCACGGTGTACATCCTCGACGAGCCGACCACGGGCCTGCACTTCGAGGACATCCGCAAGCTGCTGAACGTCATCAACGGCCTGGTGGACAAGGGCAACACGGTGATCGTCATCGAGCACAACCTGGACGTCATCAAGACCTCCGACTGGGTGATCGACATGGGTCCCGAGGGCGGCTCCGGCGGCGGCACCGTGGTGGCGGAGGGCACGCCGGAGGAGGTCGCGGGCGTGGCGGACAGCTACACCGGTCAGTTCCTGAAGGAAGTGCTGGACCAGCCACCCGCGCCGCAGAGCGTCGCGAAGAAGGCTCCGGCGAAGAAGACCGCGGGCAAGGCCACCAAGCGTCCGGCGAAGAAGGCCGCGGCGGTCGGCTGACCTCTCGTCCGAAGCGGGCGCGGTCCGGGTGCGCCGGGCCGCGCCGCCGTTCGTTCAGCGGTTGGCGATGGCGTGGATCAGTTCGGTGAGTTCCTTCGGCTTGGACCACATCGGCCAATGTCCCGTGGGCAGGTCGACGTACTCGGCGTCGATGCGTGCCAGTTCGGCGAAGAGGGGAGTTTCACCGTTGTCGCGCAGCTTCTCGACCACGTCGGCGGTCATGCTGCTGCAGATCACGGTGGTCGGGACCGACAGGCGGGCGTCCGAATCGCTCAACCGGAGCGGGGCGGCCGCGACGGACGTGGGCTCCGACACGGCACGCTCCCGAAAGCGCGCCAAGGCGGCCTCGTCCAGGCCCGCCAGGCTGTTGCCCGCGGCCTCCAGTTCCGGCCATTCCGGCAGAATCCATTCGCGCACGGCGACGTCGAGCGCGGAGTTGATGACGAAACCGTTCGGCAGCGGCGCGCTGTCGACGTAGATCGCCCGGCGGAACAGCTCGGGCGCGCGGTCGATGGCGAGATAGGCGGGCGCCGCCCCGCCGGAATGCGCGACGAGCACGACGGTCTCGCCCTCGGGCACCGCATCGACGATAGCTTGCGCCTGGGATTCCAGGGTGGCCGACAACCGGTCCGGGTCGGCTTCATCCAAGCCGGGCAGTGTGAGCGCCACCACCTCGTTGCCACGCCGCCGCAGATCGGGTGCGACCTCGTCCCACGCCCATGCACCGAGCCAGAATCCGGGAGCGAGAAGAATCCGAGTAGCCATGGGCTCACTGTGCCCTACCCGTTGGGATATTTCCTAAACATCGTTGTACCCACCGGTATTTCGCTCATAATGCCGCCCTTACTTCGGAATTCTCTTCTCGACCGGGCGGAACGCGGAGGATCGATCGGGGCGGGTGCCTGACCCGCTGCGGCCGGTCGATGGTCGGCGCGGCGCGGTGTCTACTCCCATCGGGCTCGGAACCGAACGAGGTCAGTAGACCGGGCCGGTGTACTTCTCGCCCGGGCCTTTGCCCGGCTCATCGGGATGCGCGGAGGACTCACGGAACGCACGTTGCAGCGACTGCAATCCCTCGCGCATCGGTCCGGCGTGGGGCCCCAGGTACTCCACCGACGCCGTCACGAGTCCGGCCAGCGCGGTGATCACGCGGCGCGCCTCGTCCAGGTCACGCTGCGGGCTGGTCTCGGGGTCCTCGTCCGCCAGCCCGAGCTTCTCGGCCGCCGAACTCATCAGCATCACGGCGGCGCGGCTGATCACCTCGACCGCTGGGATGTCGGCCAGTTCGCGTACGGAGGCGTCGAGCTCGTCAGTCATGCCTTCAGGCTAGCGACGCCGCCCGGAGCATCCGGAGGTGGCCGATCTCGGTGATGTCGGCGAGGTGGATCCCGGCGAGTGACCAGGTCGGGTCGAACTGCCATCGCAGCAGGTCGCGGCGTGGTTTGGGCACCGGGGGAGCGTGGCATGCCGGACGCGGCCGGGCAATGATTCGCGGCCGATTCGGCGATAGCCGAACGGAATGTTAGACTTTCCGCTGACGACCGCCCCGGGCTGCCCCGGGGCTGATAAGTGGAGCCCGACTCCCACCGTTGCCGACGAGTCATCGTACGGTCCAGCGGTCCGGTCACTCACCCGCGAGGGTGGGTTTCTCGTGCCGGGGTTCTCATGGAGAACCCTGCCGCGCGAGAGTCGACCCGAGTTCGCTCGTGGTCGGTGATCGGTCGACATCGGGCCCCGTGCGCGGAATACCGCACCGGGGCCTTCGTGTTGAACAGGGGTTGCAGTTATTGCGCGCGGTCGTCTGACGACACCGCTTGACCTAGGAGGCCCCATCAGCACTGAGACCCGCATCAACGATCGCATCCGTGTTCCCGAGGTCCGGCTCATCGGACCGGGCGGCGAGCAGGTTGGGATCGTGCGTGTTGAAGATGCACTACGCGTCGCCCTCGAAGCCGACCTCGATCTGGTCGAGGTGGCACCGGATGCCCGTCCGCCGGTCTGCAAGATCATGGACTACGGCAAGTTCAAGTACGAGACGGCGCAGAAGGCGCGCGAGTCTCGGAAGAACCAGCAGCAGACGGTGATCAAGGAGCAGAAGCTCCGCCCGAAGATCGACGACCACGACTACGAGACCAAGAAGCGCAACGTCGTGCGCTTCCTCGAGGCCGGGTCCAAGGTCAAGGTGACGATCATGTTCCGGGGACGCGAGCAGTCCCGCCCCGAACTCGGTTTCCGGCTGCTGCAGCGGCTGGCGTCCGACGTCGCCGATCTCGGTTTCGTGGAAACCTCGGCCAAGCAGGACGGTCGCAACATGACCATGGTCCTCGCCCCCCACAAGGGCGCGAAGACCCGGGTGAAGGCGCAGCAGGAGTCGGCTTCGCGCCCGGCGCCCAGCGCCGCCCCGGCCGGTCAGCCCGCCCCGGAGCAGGCCGAGACGGCCGGCCCGCAGTAACACCGATCAGAACACCGGCGGTCCGCCCCGACCGCCGGGACGACAGATAGAGGAATCCATGCCGAAGATGAAGACGCACAGCGGCGCCTCGAAGCGATTCAAGGTGACCGGCAAAGGCAAGCTGCTGCGCCAGCAGGCGAACCGTCGCCACCTGTTCGAGCACAAGCCCAGCCGCCGGACTCGTCGTCTGGACGGTGTGGAAGTCGTCGCCTCCGCCGACGTCCGTCGCGTGAAGAAGCTGCTCGGTCTCTGATCGCGCCCGCGCGCAGACCGGCACGCACTCGCGACCGGAGTTACCTCCGTCGCCACCCCGACCCATTTCCGGGCGCCGCCCCGCGCCCCCAGATCGAACAGGACTGACCAGTGGCACGCGTCAAAAGGGCCGTCAACGCTCAGAAGAAGCGCCGTTCCATCCTCGAGGCCTCCAAGGGCTACCGCGGCCAGCGCTCGCGGCTGTACCGCAAGGCCAAGGAGCAGCAGCTGCACTCGCTCACCTACGCCTACCGGGACCGCCGGGCGCGCAAGGGTGACTTCCGCAAGCTGTGGATCGCGCGCATCAACGCCGCCGCGCGGATCAACGACATCACCTACAACCGCTTCATCCAGGGCCTGAAGGCCGCCGGTGTGGAGGTGGACCGCAAGATCCTCGCCGAGCTCGCGGTGTCGGACGCCGAGGCGTTCGCCGGCCTCGTCGCGGTCGCCAAGGCCGCCCTGCCGCAGGATGTCAACGCGCCGGCCGCCTGAGTCGCGTTCGTTGACACCCGGACGACTTTCGGAACGACCCGTGGAAGCGCTCAGTGAGCGCAATCCGCGGGTCGTTTCCGCTGTCAAGCTGCAACGCGGAGCGCAGCGCCGCAAAGCGGGCCGATTCCTCGCCGAAGGAGCCAATGCCGTCGCCGCGGCCCTGGAGACCGCGCGCGTCCACGAGCTGTTCTATTCGCAGGCGGCCGCCGAACGCGACCACGCGCTGATCGCGGGGGCGTCCGCGGCGGGCGTCCGCACCACGCTGGTCAGCGACCGCGCGGCGGAGCATCTCGCGGAAACGGTCACAGCGCCGGGCTTGGTGGCGGTCTGCGATCTGCTCGACGTGCCCTTGGCCACGATCCTCGACGCCGGACCCCGGATGCTCGCCGTCCCGGTCGAGATGGCCGAACCGGGAAACGCCGGCACGGTCATCCGAGTCGCCGATGCGGTCGGCGCCGACGGCGTGGTGCTGGCGGGCGACACGGTCGACCCGCACAACGGCAAATGCGTGCGAGCCAGCGCGGGCAGCATCTTCCATGTGCCGATCGCCCGGCACCGCGATGTCGCCGAGACGCTGGATGCGATCGCCGCGGCGGGCATCACGATCCTCGCTACGGCGGCGACCGGCGAGGTCGACCTCGACGACGCCGACGAATTGTTCACCGAACCGGTGGCCTGGCTGTTCGGCAACGAGGCGCACGGCCTCGACCCGGCCGTCGCGCGCCGCGCCGACCACCGCGTCCGCATTCCCATTCGCGGCCGCGCCGAGAGCCTGAATCTGGCGACGGCCGCCGCGATCTGCCTGTACGCGAACTCGCGCGTGCGGTATTAGATTTCCAGCGCCTGCGGCGCGGGCCGCGAACGGAATTCAGTCGCCTTCGGTGCTCAAGTTCTCCAGGATTTCTGTCGCCCACGTCGTGGGGACCGCCTCCGGACCCGCCACTCGCATCGCGCTCATGACGGTGAGCAGCATTCCGGTGGAGAGGAAGCGGCGCGTCTCGGTTTCCGGTGCTCCGGTCAGTTCGCGGATCAGGTGGTAGATACCGCCGAACCTGGCCCGGACCTGGTCGCCGATCTCCGGGTCCGCGCTGGCCGCGAAGCCGTGCAGCAGAAGTTGGAGCAGTTCGCGTTCGGCGAGGAAGACCGAATAGCCGGTGGCGAGGGCGGCGAGGGCTTCGTCGGGGGCCGCCTCGGGCGATGCCTCGGCGCGCGCGGCGCGGAAGATCTCCTCGATCCGGTCGCAGACGCGGTGCTGGGCGGCGCGGAACAGGTTCTGCTTGGTGCCGAACAGCCGGATCACGTAGGGCTGTGACACGCCCGCTCGCCGGGCGATCTCGTCGGTCCTGGTAGCGGCGTAACCGCATTCGGCGAACGCGGAGACCGCCGCGCGCAGCACCTGCTCGCCCCGTTCGGACGCCGTCATCCTGGTTCTGGTCGCCATCGTTCTCCATTTTCGCTGGTACCGACCTTGCTCTTGACATGTTATCAGTCGATGCATACCGTTTCGAGCATTAGTTATCAGTCGATTACAACAAGGACTGGACATGACCGAGACCCTTCCATCCGCCACGGCGACCGTCGCCGCGCCCGATGCGACGATCGGCGGTCGCAGGCTCGCCGCCGTCCTCGCCGCGGTCGGTATCCCGATGTTCATGGTCACGCTGGACAACCTGGTCGTGACGAACGCGCTGCCGGTGATCCGCACCGAGCTGGGCGCCTCGCTGGCCGACCTGCAATGGTTCGTCAACGCCTACACGCTGTCGTTCGCCTCGCTGTTGCTCACCGCGTCCGCGGTCGGTGACCGACTGGGCAGGCGGCGGATCTTCCTGCTCGGTATCGCGCTGTTCACACTGGCGTCCGCGGTCTGCGCGCTGGCGACCGGACCGGGCATGCTCATCGCGGCGCGGGCGGTACAGGGATTCGGCGCGGCGGGGGTGATGCCACTGTCGCTGACACTGTTGTCGGCGGCGGTGCCGGAGAAGATGCGCAGCGCCGCCATCGGCATCTGGGGCGGGATCGCCGGCCTCGGCGTCGCGCTGGGGCCGCTCATCGGCGGCGCGGTCGTCGAAGGGCTGAGCTGGCAGTGGATCTTCTGGGTGAACGTGCCGATCGGCCTGGTCGTGCTGCCGTTCGCGCTGCGGGTGCTGGCGGAGTCGCACGGCGGCAGCCGACGAGTCGACCTGTTGGGACTGCTGCTGTCGGCGGGCGGCGTGCTGGCGGTGGTGTGGGGCGTCATCCACGGCGCCGATGATGGCTGGACGTCTCGTGGCGTGCTGTCCGCGCTGATCGGTGGCGTGTTGCTGCTCGGTTGCCTGATCGCCTGGGAGCTGCGCACGCGGGAGCCGATGCTGCCGCTGCGCCTGTTCCGCTCCCGCGCGTTCCGGGTGAGCAACATGACCGGCTTCACCTTCTCGATGGGCGTCTTCGGCTCGATCTTCCTGCTGGCCCAGTACTTCCAGGTCGTGCAGGGCTACGGACCGCTGCAATCCGGCATCCGCACCATGCCGTGGACGATGGCGCCGATGGTGGTCGCTCCGCTGGCGGGTTTGATCGTCGACAAGGTCGGCGCCCGTGCGCTGCTCACCACCGGGCAGACACTGCTCGCCGTCGCGCTGGGCTGGATGGCGTTGGTCACTTCCGTCGACGCGAGTTACCTGTCGTTCGTCGGTCCGTTCCTGCTCGGCGGGATCGGCATGGGCCTGACCTTCGCGCCCGGCGCGACCGTGGTGATGGCCGCCGCGGCGGAGGAGGACCGCGCGATGGCGTCTGGAACCAACAACACCCTGCGGGAAGTCGGTGTCGCCATGGGCGTCGCGGTGCTGGCGTCGGTGTTCGCGGCGCGGGGCTCGTACCTGGATCCGCAGAGCTACGTCGACGGACTGGTGCCCGCGGTGTGGGTGGGTGCCGCGATCGTGGCGGTCGGCGCGCTGGGGTCGCGGTTGCTGCCCCGCCACATCACCGCCGCGCGCTGACCGCACTGTCGCGCGCTGATCGCGGAGCGCCCGGTCACTGGGTATCGGCCAGGGCCGGGCGTTTCGCGGCGGCTGTCGGAGCTGGTCTTTCGCTGCCCTGACCGGTCACCGCCTGCGAGCCTGTGATGAGTCGCGCCGTTCCGGACGGGTAGTGGAGCGGGGCCGGCGCGCGCCCGTCCGGCTCGCGGGTACCACACGGCTCGCGCGGCGTGGCGGGTAATCCGCGTGAATCCGCCGAGGCCCATCGAATACGATTGCGACCAGCAGCAATGCGGGCAGGCGTGCAGCGGTGCCCGCGAATTGATCCCCAGGGGAGAGACGGAGCATCGTGGCCGACGACATCGACGCAGGCGAGCAGAACGCGGCGCTGACCGAGGAGGCACTGGCCGCGGCCGCGGCGGCCGCCGAGAAGGCGTTCGCCGCTGCCGCCGACCTGGATGCGCTCGCGGTCGCGAAAACCGAGCACCTCGGCGGTAAGGCGCCGCTGGCGCTGGCCCAACGCGCGCTGGGCAGCCTGCCCAAGACGGAGAAGGCGGACGCGGGCAAACGGGTCAACGTCGCCAGGTCCAGGGTGTCGGAGGCATTCGAGTCCCGCCGCGCCGCGTTGCTGGCCGAGCGCGACGCCGCCGTGCTGGTCGCCGAGACCATCGACGTGACGCTGCCCGCACGCCGGGCGGCCGTCGGCGCGCGGCATCCGATCACCGTCATCTCCGAGCAGATCGCCGACGTGTTCGTCGCGATGGGCTGGGAGGTCGCCGAAGGTCCCGAGGTGGAGACCGAGCACTTCAACTTCGACGCGCTGAACTTCCTGCCCGACCATCCGGCCCGCACCATGCAGGACACCTTCCACATCGCGCCGGAGGGCTCGCGCCAAGTGCTGCGCACGCACACCTCGCCGGTGCAGGTGCGTTCGATGCTGGAACGCGAGCTGCCGATCTACGTGGTCTGCCCGGGCCGCACCTTCCGCACCGACGAACTGGACGCCACGCACACACCGGTGTTCTCCCAGGTCGAAGGCCTGGCGGTGGACAAGGGCCTGACCATGGCGCATCTGCGCGGCACGCTGGACGCGTTCGCTCGCGCGCTGTTCGGACCACAGACCCGCACGCGCATGCGGCCCAACTACTTTCCGTTCACCGAGCCCTCCGCCGAGGTCGACGTGTGGTTCCCGGACAAGAAGGGCGGTGCGGGCTGGGTCGAATGGGGCGGCTGCGGCATGGTGAACCCGAAGGTGCTGATCGCCAGCGGGATCGACCCCGAGGTGTACAGCGGGTTCGCCTTCGGCATGGGCCTGGAGCGCACGCTGCAGTTCCGCAACGGCATCCCGGACATGCGCGACATCGTCGAGGGCGACGTGCGTTTCACGCTGCCCTTCGGTATCCGGTCCTGACCCCACCCTTCGATCGAGAGAGCGAAACGTCAAGTGCGAGTAGCGCAGTCCTGGCTGACCGACATCATCCAGCGCACCAACCCGGAGTGGTCGGTGACGCCGGAGGAGCTCGACGCGGGATTCGTCCGGGTCGGGCTGGAAGTCGAAGAGCTCGACCAGCTCGAGCGGATCGCGGGTTCGGAGGAGGGCGGCGAGCCGCTGGTGGTCGGCCGCGTCGCCGAGATCACCGAACTGACCGAGTTCAAGAAGCCGATCCGCTTCTGCAAGGTGGACATCGGTAAGCCCGAGTTGCAGGAGATCATCTGCGGCGCCCGGAATTTCCAGGTCGGTGATCTGGTGGTCGTGGTGCTGCCCGGCGGCGTGCTGCCCGGCGGGTTCGAGATCACCTCGCGCAAGACCTACGGTCACGTGTCCAACGGGATGATCTGCTCGGTCGCCGAACTGGGGATCGGCAAGGACCATTCCGGCATCCTGGTGCTGGAACCGGGCACCGCCGAGCCCGGCGCCGACGCCAACGCGCTACTCGGTCTGGACGACACCGTCATCGAGCTGAACATCACTCCCGACCGCGGTTACTGCTTCTCCGTTCGCGGCCTGGCGCGCGAGCTGGCCTGCGGTTTCGATCTCGAGTACGCCGATCCGGCGGTGCGCACCCTGCCCGACCACGAGCAGGAAGCCTGGCCGATCCGGGTCGAGCCGGACGCCCGGTGCACGCGCTTCGCGGCCCGCCGGGTCACCGGCGTCGACCCGGAGGCGGTGAGCCCGTGGTGGTTGCAGCGCAGGCTGCTGTTGTCGGGCGTACGCCCGATCTCGCCCGCCGTGGACGTCACCAATTACGTGATGCTGGAGTTGGGGCAGCCGCTGCACGCCTTCGACGCGAACAAGGTGTCGGGCGGATTGGTGGTCCGTTCCGCGCACAAGGGCGAGAAGTTGCGCACCTTGGACGACGTCGAGCGCGCCCTCGACGTCGAGGACGTGGTGATCGCCGACGATTCCGGCGTCATCTCCTTGGCCGGTGTGATGGGCGGCGCGAGCACCGAGGTCGGCGCGGAGAGCACCGACATCCTGCTCGAGGCGGCCACCTGGAACCCGCTGCTGATCTACCGGACCGCGCGCAGGCACAAGCTGGTGTCCGAGGCGGGCAAGCGGTACGAACGGGTCGTCGACCCGGAGATCAACGTGGCCGCGCTCGATCGAGCGGCCACGCTGCTGGCCGAAATCGCCGGCGGCACCATCGAACCCGTGCTGACCGACGTCCGGACCCCCGTCCCGGCGCCCGAGCCGATCCGGATGGACATCGACCTGGCCGACCGCGTCGCGGGCGTCACGTACGCGACCGGCACCTCGGCGCGCCGCCTGGCCCAGATCGGCTGCACGGTCGAGGTCGGCGTCAGCGAGGCCGGGCACGGTCAGCTGGTGGTGACCCCGCCGAGCTGGCGGCCCGACCTGGCTCAGCCCGCCGACCTGGTGGAGGAGGTGCTGCGGCTGGAGGGCCTGGAGCGGATCCCGTCCGTGCTGCCGGCCGCACCGGCCGGGCGTGGGCTCACGCCGACCCAGCGCCGCAGGCGCGCCGTCAGCCGCGCGCTGGCGTTCGCGGGCGCCGTGGAGGTGCCGCCGCCGGTGTTCCTGCCCGCCGGAGTGTTCGACACCTGGGGCCTGGACGCCGACGACCCGCGCCGCGCCACCACCAGGGTGCTGAATCCGCTCGACGTGGAGCGCGCCGAGCTGGCCACCACCCTGCTCCCCGGTTTGCTCGAGGTGGCGGTCCGCAATATCTCGCGGGGCGCGCGTGACCTGGCGATCTACGGCATCGCGCAAGTCGTGCTGCCGGGCGCGAACACCAGAGCGGTCGATCCGCTGCCGGTGGACCGGCGCCCCACCGACGAAGAGATCGCCGAGTTGCTGGACTCGCTGCCGGAACAGCCGGTGCACGTGGCCGCTGTCCTGACCGGCCGCAGGGAGCCGCGCGGGCCGTGGGGGCCGGGCCGTCCGGTCGAAGCCGCCGACGCGTTCGCCCTCGCCGACGCCGTCGGCGACGCGGCCGGTGTGACCATCGAGCGCCGTGCGGCGGCTCAGCTGCCCTGGCATCCCGGGCGCTGCGCCGAGCTGGTGGTCGACGGAACGGTTGTCGGCTACGCGGGTGAGCTGCATCCCGCCGTGCTGGAACGTTCCGGCCTGCCGCCGCGCACCTGCGCCGTCGAACTCGACTTGGACGCGCTGCCGCTGCGCGAGTCCCGGCCGGTCCCGACGGTGTCGCCGTTCCCCGCGGTGCTCCAGGACGTCTCGGTGAGCGTCGAGAAGACCGTCCCGGCGGCGTCCGTCGAGTCCGCACTGCGCACCGGCGGCGGCGAGCTGCTGGAGGACATCGCGCTGTTCGACGTGTACGAGGGCGCTCAGGCGGGTGAGGGACGTAAGTCGCTCACCTACGCCCTGCGTTTCCGTGCCACCGACCGGACCCTCACCGAGGACGAGGCAAGTGCGGCACGCGACGCGGCCGTCGCGGCGGCGGCCGACGCCGTGGGCGCGGTGCTGCGCGGCTGACGCACGCGGTCACCGCAACCGGCTACCGGCCGAGTTCGATCGTCTCCGCGGGTCGGGCGGCGACCGGCGTCCGCACCGGCCCTGCGGCGGTGGGCCGCGGCTTCGAGCGCTCGTGTCGCGGCACCCGCCCGACCCGGCCTTGCCTGTTCAGGAGTAAGAACATGGGCATGCGACACCCGGCCCGTCCGATCCTCAACGCGCTGACTTATCTGCCGGAGCGGACGGTGCTGCAAACTCCGGCGCTGCTCGGCATGGAGTACACGGACCTGTCCCTGCCCACGGCGGACGGGCAGACCGTGCACGCGTGGTGGATGCCTGCCCGCGATTCGATCGGGCACATCCTGTTCGCGCACGGGAACGCGGGCAATCTCGGCGACCGGGTGCCGATCTTCGCGTTGCTCACCGAGGCCGGTTTCGACGTGCTGGCCTTCGACTACCGCGGCTACGGGCGCAGCACCGGGAAACCGACCGAGCACGGCACCTACCTGGACGCGCGCGCCGCGCGCAGGGCGCTGCTGGAACAACCCGGCGTCGATCCGAATCGCGTGTTGTACCTGGGCAAGTCCCTCGGGGGCGGTGTCGTGCTCGAGCTGGCACAGCACCATCCCCCGGCCGGAGTGATGCTGATGTCCACCTTCAGCGGCCTGCGCGACGCGGCTCGCTCGGTGTATCCGTTCCTGCCCGCGGCCTTGGTGCCGAACGCCTATCCGAACGAACGCCGCATCCGCGCGCTGCGCGCCCCGGTGCTGATCATGCACGGCGACCAGGACGAACTGCTGCCGCTGCGGCACGCGCAACGGCTCTACGCCGCAGCGCCGGAGCCGAAACGGCTGGTGGTCTTCCCCGGAGCCGGGCACAACGATCTGATCGTCGTGGGCGGCTCGGCCTGGTACGAGCTGGTGCGCGACTGGGCGGGTGCGCGCGTGCGGTCGTGAACGGCCTTCGGTGCGGTCGCGCGTGCGTAGCCTGGCGGTATGAGTGACAACAGCGAAATCGCGAGCCGGTTGGCCGGGCTGCCGGATGCGGAGCTGGCAGGTGTACTGCTGGCCGCAACGGCGGCGCGTCCCGGGTTCGCGGCGGTCCACGCCGCGCTGGTCGGGCTGTTGGAAACCGGTGATGCGGCTGCGGCCGGAGATGTGACTCCTGCCACCCCGGCCGGCGGGCCTGGGTTCCCGCAGCACACGCCCGATGTGTCGGGCCAGGTCGGCGGCGGTTCCGCGGTACCGGCGGTACCGGTACCGCCGCCGGGTATGCCGGAGTCCGCCGCGAGTGGCGGATATTCGGCCTCCGGTGTTCCTACTTTCGAGTCAGTTCGCGATAAGGTCGAGCATCGCTACGGCACCGCGCAGGGGATGGGTGAACTCGACCGGCAGACTCCAGCGGGCCGCGGCGTGGACGAACAATGGCAGGCACGTGAGCAGGCCGCGCGTGAGCGCCTGGACCGGATCCGGAAATCGTTGCACGGCAACGACGCCGACCCGCACCAGCCGTGAACCGTGCCGGGCGCGCCGCACGAGGTGTGATGGGTGGAATTCGATGAGCGAGCCGCGTGAGATCGCCGAACGGCTACTGGAGGCCCAGGTGGCATTCCTGCTCGCCGAGGTGACCGGCGAGCGTTTCGCGGAGGTGGTCGCGCGCGACACCGAGGCGGTGCTCGGAGTCGCCGACACGCTCGTCTTCCGGGACGTGGTGGAGATCGACCAGGCCAAGCAGACCGTCCGCACGGTCGTCGAGCTGATCGGCGGCAGTCCGGTTCTCGCCGATATGGTCGGGGTGTTCGCCGACTCCATCTACGACCACATCGCCGCCAACCACGACTACACGCTCGGCGAGGTGGTCGAGCGCGAGCCGGTGGAGGCGCTGCTGGAAAAGATCTTCGGCATGCACCAGGCGCAGGAGCGCATCCTGGATCGGCTCACCGAGAGCCCGCTGGTGGCCACGGTCGCGTCGAAGTTCGTGGACAAGCTGATCAACGACTTCATGCAGGCCAACCGGGAACGCGCGGAGAAGATCCCGGGTGTGTCCTCGCTGATGTCGCTGGGCCAGTCCGCGGCCAATCGCGCCAAGAAGGCCGCCGACGGCACCTTCGTCGGCGACCTCGCGGGCAAGGGCGCGCTGTTCGCCCTCAAGCGGACCAACAACGCCATCCGCGAGATGCTGCGCGATGCCCCGGTGCACGCCGCCGCGATGGAGTTCTGGGATCTGCATGCCGACGAGCCGGTCAGCGGTCTGCGCGAATACCTCAGCCGGAAGGATCTCAACGAGCTGGTGCTGCTGTGCTACGAGATCGCCGTCACCACCCGCGAGAAGGAGTACTTCGGCCTGCTCCTGGACGAGTGCGTGGAGGTGTTCTTCACCAAGTACGGCGACTACACCTTGGCGGCCATGCTGCCCGAACTCGGTCTGACCGGTGACGACATCGTCCAGGAGATCCTCCGGTACGGACCGGCGGTCATCGAGGGCGCGAAGCGCGAAGGGGTTCTCGCCGGGTTGATCCGCGAGCGCCTCGCCCCCTTCTATACCTCCGACGAGGTACTCGCCATCCTCTCTGTCTGATTTCCAGCGCCGGGCTGTGTTCGTTCTTCCAGCGCCTGCGGCGCTGGGTGTTCGCGGCCCCTTCATGGCTCGCGTCCGAGCGACCGCCGCTTGCTCCTTCGTCGCGGACGCGACGGCCACTCGGACGCGAGCCGGGCCGCGAACGGCGCATGCTCGGTCTCGCTTCGCTCGAAACCGGTGGTTGAGCTTGGTGTGGTTGCGTGCGAGGTAACCGGCGGCTGAACTCCGCCGATGCCGCAGCGATGGTCGTGGTTGTCGGGTGCGCCAGGCGAATCCGTACCCGGTCCTGCGCCGAGGGGGGCGGTGCTATTTCGGCAGCGCCGGGACGATCGCTTCGCCGATGGTCGCGAGGCGATCGCAGGGGTTCTGGTCCGCGGTCTTGTTGACCAGGGTCAGTTGCAGCAGGCCCTGCCGGGCGGGGAAGAGCACGTCGCACATTTGGTCTTTGGCGGCGTCGTCCACGCGGAACTGGCGTCCGGTGCGTCCGGCGATGGTGACGTCCTGGAAGTCGACATTGCCCGGCTTCCGCTCGAACTCGGCAACGGACATGTTGTTGGAGAACACGCCGAGGGTGAAGTCGGCGCCCTTCCATCCGCAGATCTCCCAACCGGGCTGCTTCACCCCGCCGACGCCGACCTGCTTGCTCGCCGGGTCGAGTCCGGCGCTCGTCAGCGCGGCGTCGGGGATGCCGGTGCAGGGATCGAACAGCTGGGTGGCCGTGCCCGCGGCGCTCGCGGTCTGCGTGCTGGTCGTCGCGGGGGACCCGCCGGACTCGTCGCCGCAGGCGGCCAGTCCTAACGCGAGTGCGATCGCCAAGGGAACCAACGTAATTCGGTGCGCCATCCAGCCCTCTTGCCATCCGGTTTGTCGCGCCGGACTGTATCAGAGTCGGGCCGCGAGGTTTCGCGGCGGGCGAAGGTGGGTAGGACACAACGAGTCTCGGCATTCGTTCGCGGATGCCGGTTTTGTCGCGCTCGTAACTCTTCGTTGCCAGTGTGTTTAGAAGTCCGCACAGTGTCCGTTTTGCCCGATTCTCGCGTTGACGACGGGTAGGCCGTGTGACAGTTTCCCCTTGATTTCCGCGTGCTCGCTGTGGAGCAGGCGCGGCGGCTGATCGGAGGAGCAGAGGGTGGTGCGGTCACCTGGACGACCGGAGAATTCCGGCGGCACACCGGTTGTCCCCCTCCGCATTTCCGATGGTGAACGCCAGGTGTCCGGCAGCGGAATTGTGCGCCCGCGAACCATCCGCGGGCAGCTGGCCCGCATCCTCGTGGTGTCGCTCGTGCTGGTGCTCGCGCTGTTGGGCACGCTGGTGGCGCGCGAAGTGGACGCGTACCGGAAGAGCCGGGACACAGTCGCCGCGGTGACGCTCGCGCTGGCGGTGCAGGACCTGGTGCACGAGACGCAGCGCGAGCGCGGCCTGACCAATGGCCTGCTCGGCGGCGACCAGCGCTTGCGCCAGCCGGTCGACGACCAGCGCGGTGCGGTCGACCGCGCCTTGCGTGCCCTGCGGCAGGCGGCGGCGGACGGCCCGCCCGGCGCGGAGCGGGTGCGGGAGGCCGCCCGGCCGCTGGCCGATTTGGACGCGACCCGATCCACGATCGACCAGCGGCGAGAACCCCGGCAGGCGGCGTTCCAGTACTACACCGACGCGATCGACGCCCTGAACCACCTGTCCCTCGGTCAGGATCAGGCTGCCGACCCGGTGGTCCGGCACGGGCTGCAAGCGCTGTACGCGCTGGGTGAGGCGAAGGAGCAGACGGCTCGCGAGCGCGGCTTCCTCAACGGCGTCTTCGCCGCGGATGCCTTCGGGCCGGGCGAGTACGTGCAATTCCTCGACATCCGCGCGGCCAAACTGGCCGGACTGGCCGCGTTCGCCCGCGACGCGACCGGCGCGCAGCAGGCGCGCTTGGACGCCGTGCTGGACGGCGCGGACGCGGCCGCGGCCGCGGAGTCGGAGAACGTCGCGATCGCCGCGGGCGGCGGACCGCTGGCGCGCCCGGTCGATCCGATCGCCTGGTGGGCCAGGATGACCGCGGTCATCGACGAGCAGCGCACCGTGCAGCAGACGGTCGGCGCCGACGTGCGGCAGCGGGCAGAGGTGTTGCGCGGCGACGCCGCGCTGGCCCTCGGCGCGTTCGTGCTCGCCGCGCTGGCGGCGATCGCGCTGGAGGTGGCGCTGGTCGTCGCGGCGGTGCGCGCGATCGTCCGGCCGCTGGCCACGCTGGCCGCGGACGCCGACGACGTATCCGGTCGGCGGCTGCCCGACGTGATCTCGGCCTGGCGCACCGGCGACGACACCCGGCCGCCGGACCCGCCCGCCCCGGTGCGACCGCCGCCGGGGGCGGGCGTCGAGATCGTCGCCGTGGCCCGAGCGCTGGATCGGGTGCAGTCCACCGCCTTCGACCTCGCGTCGGAACAGGCGCTGGTGCGCCGCAACACCACCGAGTCGATGGTCAGCCTGGCCCGCCGCAACCAGAACCTCGTGCGCCGCCAGCTCGGCCTGATCAGCGAATTCGAACGCGAGGAGCTCGATCCCAAGGCGCTGTCGAATCTGTTCGAGCTCGACCATCTCGCCACCCGCATGCGCCGCAACGCCGAAAGCCTGCTCGTGCTGGTCGGCGAGGCGAGCCCGCGCCGCTGGGCCGAACCGATCCCGCTCAGCGACGTGATCCGCGCGGGCCTGTCCGAGGTCGACGACTACCGCAGGGTGGTGCTGCGCCGGATGGACGACGTGCTCATCGCCGGCGCGGCGGCCAGCGAACTCGCGCACATACTCGCGGAGCTGATCGAGAACGGGCTGGCGTTCTCCCCACCGGATGTCGAGGTGGAGATCTACGGGCGCGCCGGGCCCAACGGGTACCTGCTCGCGGTGGTCGACCACGGCGTGGGCATGCCCGCCGACCAATTGGCCCAGGCCAACGCACGATTGCGCGGCGAACAGGACTTCGTCGTCGCACCGACCCGCCACCTCGGCCACTACGTGGTCGGCAGGCTCGCCGAACGGCTCGGCATCACGGTCGAACTGAGCGTCTCGCCGGTGAGCGGCATCGTCGCGCGCCTGACGCTGCCGCCCGGCATGGTCGAGACCGAGCCGGATCGGCGCGACGATCCCGCCACCTCCCACACCGCCACGGTGGGCGATACCGCTGGGTCTGCGACCGGTTCGAGGCCACAATCGCGCGGTACCGCTACCGCTACGACCGCCGACCGCCCACCGGCGCACGCGGTGAACGCCGGGTCGTCGCCCTACACGCAGTTCGTTTCCGCGCCGACCGAGCCGACAGCGAGCGTCGGCCGCACCGAATCCCGCCGCTCAGAAGAGCCGTTCGTCCCGGCGCCGAGCGACCCCGCGGCGCGGCACACCAAGAACGGCTTGGTGAAACGAAACAAGAAGGCCCGCGCTGCCGCCACCGGCGCGCGGCCCGACGCGCCGCCCCGGACGGAGCCCGCCCCCGCGGTCGAGCGCTCACCCGAGGAGATCCGCAGCATGCTGTCCTCCTTCCGGACGGGACATCAGCGTGGCGCGCCCGCACGGCACGCCGCCGCGCGGGACGACCGCGTCCGCGCCGCCGCCGCGGCGCCCGAATTCCAGCCCGCCGCGACCATGGCAGAGGAGATCCGGTGACCACCCACATATCGAGCGCCGACCCGCACACGTTCAATTGGATGCTGGCCAACTTCGTTCGCGAGACCGACGGTGTGCGCGAGGCGGTCGCGGTGTCCTCGGACGGCCTGCTCATCGCCATGTCCGAAGGATTGGACCGCGCCTCCGCCGACCGGCTCGCCGCCATGGTGTCCGGGCTGGTCGGGCTGGCCCGCAGCGCCTCGCGCAGCTACTCCTTCGACGGCCTGAAACTGATCATGATCGAGATGAGGCGCGGGTTCCTGCTCGTCTCCGCCATAGGCGACGGCAGCTGTCTCGGCGTGATCGCCGACAGCGGTTGCGACGTCGGTCTGGTCGGCTACGAGATGGCGGTGCTCGCCGACCGCGCTGGTGCGCTGCTCGATCCCGCGCTCATCGCCGAACTGCGTGAGTCGCTGCGGCGATGAGACACGAATTCGCCTCCGGCGAGGACCGATTCGTGCGGCCCTTCGTGGTCACCGCGGGACGCACCAGGCCGCTGCTGGACGGACTGCGCATCGAGACGTTGGTGCGGGCCGAGCCCGCAGCGCTGTCCGCGCCGCTGCGTTTCGAGCAGCGCACCCTCGTGCGGCTGTGCCAGCGGCCGCACTCCATCGCCGAGATCGGCGCCGCGCTCGGCGTGCCGGTCGGGGTCGCCAAGGTCGTGGTCAGCGACCTGGCCGCCACCGGACACGTGACCGTGCGCTCGGCCGACCAGCTCACCGCCGCCGCCATCGAGAGGATCAGGGACCTTGTCCGGGCACTCTGACATGCGAACGCCTACCATGCCGTCCTCGGTGAAAATCGTGGTCAGCGGCGGTTTCGGCGTCGGGAAGACGACATTCATCGGAGCCATCTCCGAAATCGAGCCGCTGGTGACCGAGGCGGCGATGACCGAGATGGCCGTCGGCGTGGACGACGCGGGGCACCGCGACGACAAGACGCAGACCACCGTCGCCCTCGACTTCGGGCGCATCACCCTGGACAGCGCACTGCTGCTGTACCTGTTCGGCACGCCGGGCCAGGACCGTTTCGTCTTCCTGTGGGACGACCTGGTCGACGGTGCGCTCGGCGCGGTGATCGTGGTGGATACCGGCCGCGTCGACGACTGTTATCCGGTACTGGACTATTTCGAGGCACGCGGCACGCCGTTCGTCATCGCGGTCAATCGCTTCGACGGCAGCACGCGTTTCGACCTCGACGAGGTCCGCGAGGCGCTCGAACTGGAGGATTGGATCCCGGTGCTGGAATGCGATGCCAGGCAGCGCGATTCGGTCAAGGAGGTGCTGGTCTCGCTACTCGAACAGGTCCTGTTGCACCGGACGGATCACCTGACCGCAAGGGACGCGGGCTGAGAATCGCCGCGAGATTGCGCCGCGACCGATGAATTCGCCGCGCGTGCGTCGTCCGTACTGTTGCCCGGCCCTGACGAACAGAAGGAGCATCATCATGAGCAACGGCGCGGACCTCGGCCTCACCCACATCGGCGTGCTGGTCGGTGACCAGGACAAGGCCTTGGAGTTCTATCGCGACGTGATCGGTCTGGAAGTGCGTGCGGACCTGCCGTTCGCCGGTGGGCGCTGGCTGACCGTCGGGCCGGCGAAGCAGCCGGGCATCGAGTTCATTCTGGAGACCCCCGAGATGGTGCCGGACGAGGCGGCCGCCGCGGCGGCGCGGGCCCGGCTGGCCAACGGGGCGCAGGGCACGTTGATCTTCACCACCGATGCCGTGGACGCCACGTTCGCCCGGCTGCGCGACGCCGGGGTGGAGGTGACGCAGGAGCCGATCTCGCAGCCGTACGGCGTCCGCGACTGCGGGTTCCGTGACCCGTGGGGCAACCACCTGCGCTTCTCCGAACTCCTCGGCTGAGCCGGGCGCGGCCGGTGTGGGCCGCGTCGCATTTCCCGGCGGGCCGGAGGACAATACTGTCTGATCATGGGTGAAACGACGAGCGAGACCCAACAGGACGCCATCCGGCCGCTGCGCGACGACATCCGGTTCCTCGGTGGCGTGCTCGGCGACACCATTCGCGACCACGAGGGGCCGGAGGTCTTCGACCTCATCGAGCGCGTGCGCATCGAAGCGTTCCGGGTGCGCCGCGAGGAGGTCGGGCGCAGCGCCGTCGCGGAGATGCTCGACGGAGTGGACATCGCGGTGGCCCTTCCGCTGATCCGCGCGTTCAGCTACTTCGTGCTGCTGGCCAATCTGGCCGAGGACATCCAGCGCGACCGCCGCCGCGCCGCGCACGAGACGGCGGGCGAACCGCCGCAGGACTCGTCACTGGCGGCCACCTACCGCAAGCTGGACGCGGCGGCGCTGGACGGAACCCGGGTCGCGGATCTGCTGGCCGACGCGCTGGTGTCGCCGGTGATCACCGCGCACCCGACCGAGACGCGCCGCCGCACCGTCTTCGACGCGCAGGCCCGGATCACCGAGCTGATGCGCCTGCGCCAGCGCTACGCCGAGAACGAGCGCGAGCGCGCCGACCTCGAGCGGCGGATCCGCCGCCAGGTGCTGAGCCTGTGGCGCACCGCGCTGATCCGCTTGGCGCGCTTGCGCATCCAGGACGAGATCTCGGTGGGTCTGCGCTACTACGACCTGACCCTGTTCGACGTGATCCCGGCGATCAACGCGGAGGTGCGCGCCGCGCTGCGCTCGCGCTGGCCCGGCGTCGAGTTGCTGCCGCGCCCGATGCTGCGTCCCGGTTCGTGGATCGGCGGCGACCGCGACGGCAACCCGTACGTCACCGCCGAGGTGGTGCGGCAGGCCGCCTCCCGCGCCGCGGGCGTCGCGTTCGAGCGCTACCTGCGCGATCTGGTGGAACTGGAGAAGACGCTGTCGTTGTCGGCCCGGTTGGTCGCCGTGACGCCCGAGGTCGCCGCGCTCGCCGAGACCGGGTACCCCGATCCGGCGACGCACGCCGACGAGCCGTATCGCCGTGCGCTGCACCACGTCCGGGCCCGGCTGACCGCCACCGCGCTGGCGGCGCTCGAGCAGGTGCCACCGAACGGCCTCGATGCCGGGGCGCGGCCCTACCCGACTCCGCAGGCCGTCCTGGACGACTTGGACGCGATCGACGCCTCGCTGCGGCGCAGTGGCGACGGCCTGCTCGCCGACGATCGCCTCGCCACGTTGCGCCACGCCCTGGAGACTTTCGGCTTCCATTTGCAGAGCCTGGACATGCGCCAGAACTCGGAGGTGCACGAGCAGGTCGTCGCCGAACTGCTGGCCTGGGCCGGGGTGCACTCCGACTACGCGAGCCTGCCGGAGTCGCGCCGAGTGGAACTGCTCGCCGCCGAGCTGCGCACTCGCCGCCCGCTGCTCGGTCCGCACGCCCGGCTGAGCGAACTGGCCGTCAAGGAACTCGGCATCGTCCGCGCCGCCCGGGACGTGGTGGACACGCTCGGCGCGGCGGCGGTGCCGAACTACATCATCAGCATGTGCACGTCGGTCAGTGATCTGCTCGAAGCCGCCCTGCTGCTGAAGGAGGGCGGTCTGCTCGACCCAGGGGAGCCGGACGGGCCGCCGAGTTGCCCGGTGGGCATCGTCCCGCTGTTCGAGACCATCGAGGACCTCGGCGCTGGCGCGGCCACGCTGTCGGCGGCGCTGGAGGTGCCGGTCTATCGCGAGCTGGTGGCCGCGCAGGGCATGCGTCAAGAAGTGATGCTCGGCTACTCCGACTCCAACAAGGACGGCGGGTATCTGGCCGCCAACTGGGCGCTGTACCGGGCGGAGCTGGATCTGGTCGAGGTCGCCCGCAAGACCGGCATCCGGTTGCGGCTGTTCCACGGCCGCGGCGGCACGGTCGGTCGCGGCGGCGGCCGCAGCTACGACGCGATCCTCGCCCAGCCGGCCGGAGCGGTGCGCGGCTCGCTGCGGCTCACCGAGCAGGGCGAGGTGATCGCCGCGAAATACGCCGAACCCGGTGCGGCGCATCGCAATCTGGAGTCGCTGATCGCGGGCACCCTGGAGTCGACGCTGCTGGACGTGGAGGGTCTCGGCGCCGACGCCGAGCCGTCCTACGGCATCATGGACGACCTGGCGGCCCGCGCCCGAGCCGCGTACGCGCGGCTCGTGCACGAGACACCCGGATTCGTCGAGTACTTCCGGCAGTCCACGCCGGTCGCCGAGGTGGGCGATCTGAACATCGGCAGCAGGCCTGCCTCGCGCAAGCCGACGAATTCGGTCGCGGACCTGCGCGCCATCCCGTGGGTGATGTCGTGGAGTCAGGCGCGGGTGATGCTGCCGGGGTGGTACGGCACCGGTGCCGCGCTGGAGGAATGGATCGGCGGCGACCCGGAACGTCTGGCGACCTTGGCGGATCTGTATCGCCGCTGGCCGTTCTTCCGCACGGTGCTGTCCAATCTGGCGCAGGTGATGGCCAAGAGCGATCTGGACATCGCCGCCCGCTACGCGGAACTCGTGGACGACGTGGCGTTGCGGGAGCAGATCTTCGGCATGATCCGCGACGAACACGCCCGGACCGTCCGCATGCACGCCGCGATCACCGGCAACGATCACCTGCTGGCCGACAACCCGTCGCTGGCCGAGTCGATCCACAACCGCTTCCCCTACCTGGAACCACTGAACCAGATGCAGGTGCAGCTGCTGCGCCGCCTCCGGGCCGGGGACGACTCCGAACTGGTGAAACGCGGCATCCTGCTGACGATGAACGGCCTGGCCACCGCCCTGCGCAACTCGGGTTAGCCGCCGAAGGGCCCGCGTCCGGTAGGAAGGACGTCGTGTCGATCGACGAAGCAGCCGTGGCGGCGCTGGCGGACCGCCGGATCGGTCCCGAGCACAAGGGCATGCCACCCGCGTTCTGGGGGCGGACCGTGCGCGAACTCCGCGCTGCCGCACCGGCGCTCGATCAGCTGGAGACGCCGGTGCTCACGGTCGATCGCGCGGCCCTCGCGGAGAACATCGCGGTCATGGCCGAGTGGGTGCGGGCGGCAGGCGTTCGGCTGGCGCCGCACGGCAAGACGACGATGGCGCCGCAGGTGTGGGCCGATCAGCTGGCCGCGGGCTCATGGGGCATCACCCTCGCCACCATCTGGCAGACGCAGGTGGCGCGGTCCTTCGGCGTCGCGCGGGTGCTGCTGGCCAACGCGCTGGTTGACCCGGTCGGATTGCGGTGGGTCGCGGCGGAATCGGCGCGCGATCCGTCTTTCGAGTTCTACTGCTGGGCCGACAGCCCCGAAACGGTTGCCTTGATGGACGCGCATCTGCGCACCGCCCCCGAGTCGGCGCGGATCCGGGTGCTGGTGGAACTCGGCGGCCCGCACGGCAGAACCGGCGCACGCACGGTGGAACAGGCGCACGCCGTAGCTCGGGCGATCGCCGGCGCGTCCCGGCTGACGCTCGCCGGGGTGGGCGGTTACGAGGGCGCGCTCGCACACGACCGCACCGCGACCGGCATCCGCGCGGTGCGCGACTACCTCGGGGAACTCGCCCGGCTGCACCGGGAACTCGACGCGGCGGGGCGATATCGCGGTCCGGCCGTCGTCACCGCCGGTGGGAGCGCCTATCCCGAGCTGGCGCTCGAGTACCTCGCCCCGCTGTCCGACGAGCAGGGCAGGCAAGGTGTCGCGACGACGGTCGTGCTGCGCTCGGGCGCGTATGTCATCCACGATGACGGCTTCTACGCGAGCATGTCGCCACTGGCGGCTCCCGAGTGCGCGCGGCCGCTGCGCTCGGCGATGCACGGCTGGGCACGCGCACTCTCGCGCCCGGAGCCCGGCCTCGCGTTGCTCGACGCGGGCAAACGTGATCTGCCTTTCGACGAGGGGATGCCGGTTCCGCAGCGCGTCGCGGGACCGCGGGGCGGTGCGCTCGACTCGGACGCGACGGTCTCCGCGCTCAACGACCAGCACGCCTTCCTCCGGTTACCGGGCGGCGCCGCCACCGAGTTGCCCATCGGGGCGGTCGTTCGGCTCGGTCTGTCACACCCGTGCACGGCTTTCGACAAATGGCGGCTGATCCCGGTGATCGATGACGCCGATGCGCCCTCGCCGCGAGTGGTGGATCTCCTGCACACGTTCTTCTGACGGGTGGCGCCGGGCTCTCGGCCGCGACGCCCGGCGCTAGTCGTTCGAAGCGATCAGCGCGCGCACCAACCGGTCCAGCACCGGACGCGGATCGAAATCCGGTGTCGGATCGACCAATTGGTGCAGGATGATGCCCTCGAGCTGGCCGACCAGGATCTGCGTCGTCGCCCGGTCCCCGCCGACGTTCGCCAGCAGGCTCGCGGCCCATTCGGTCAGCCTGCGGTGGCCGCTCCGCACGGTCTCACGCAGCGCGGGCGAGGTCCGCGCTTCTTGGAACAGCGCGTAGCGTGCCAATGTCCGTGTGGGGTCGGTTCGCGCCGCGTGGACGACGAAGGCGGCCGTGCCGTCGACGAGGTCCTCGATGGTGGCGGGGGCGGGTCGCCGGTTGAGCGCCTCCCAATCCGCGTAGTCGCGAGCTTCGAGTCGCTCGGCGATGCCGGTCAGCAGCGCCGCACGGGTGCGGAAGTAGTTGGACGCCGATCCGGCGGGCATGCCCGCGACCTCGTCCACCGCGCGGTGGGTGAGGGCTCGGATCCCGCGGGACCCGAGCAGCTCGATCGCCGCGTCCAAGACGAGTTCGCGCTTACCGGACATTCCTCGATACTACAGCGGTAGTGATACCGGTTACAGTCCGGCGCGGCGACACTACATACGTAGTAGCGTTCGGGGAACCGAGTGGTCCGGAGAAAGGGGAAACGATGCCCGAGGTGGTCATCGTGGGCGGTGGCATCGGTGGTCTGGCGACCGCGGTCGCCTTCCTCCGGCAGGGCCTGCGCGTCGAAGTGCTCGAGCGGAGTGCCGAAATCACCGAGGTCGGGGCGGGGTTGTCCTTGTGGCCCAACGCCCTGCGTGCTCTCGATGTACTCGGCCTGGGCGACGCGGTGCGGGCACGGGCCGTCGAGGAGGGCGCTGCGGGTATTCGCGACCGCACCGGGCGGTGGCTGACCAGGATCGACGCCGAGAAGCTCCGGGCGGCGTACGGCAGCCCGATCATGCTGCACCGCGCCGATCTGGTGGACATTCTGCGGTCGGCCATCCCGGCGGAGGCGCTGCGCACCGGTGTCACCGTGGCCGAGGCGAGGGTGGACGGCACGGTGGTGCACTCGGCCGGGACGTCCAGCGGAGACTTCGTAGTCGGCGCCGACGGCATCCGCAGTGTGGTGCGCCGCGCCGTCTGCGGCGAGATTCGGCCCCGCTACGGCGGATACACCGCATGGCGTCTGGTCGTCACGCCGCACCAGCCGGTCACCGATATGGGCGAAAGCTGGGGGCGCGGTGAGCGTTTCGGTTACGCGCCGCTCGCGGACGGCCGGGTCTACTGCTTCGCCACCGCGAACATGCCCGCGGGCACGGCGAGCGGCGGGCTCGCCGAGTTGCGCGCGCGGTTCGGCGGCTGGCACGAGCCGATTCCCGCCCTGCTCGCCGCGGCCGGGGACGCCGAGGTGCTGCGGCACGATCTCTACGACCTGCCCGCGTTGAGAACCTTTGTGGCAGGACGGATCGCGCTCGTCGGCGACGCCGCGCACGCGATGATGCCCAACCTCGGGCAAGGCGCCTGCCAGGCGCTGGAGGACGCCGTGGTGCTGGCCAGGGTCGTGACCCGCGACGGTGACCTGACCGCCTACGACCGGGAACGCGGGCCGCGTACCCGGATGATCGCGGCTCGCTCGCGCCGGATCGGCGCGGTGGCGCAACTGTCGTTCCCGCCCGGCGTCGCGCTGCGGGACGCCTTGCTGCGGGCGATCCCCGGCTCGGTGCAACTCAGGCCGTTCGCGCCGGTCCTGGATTGGCGCTGCTAGCTCGCTACGGCGCGAAGTCGCGTACCGCGCGCTCGCAGCGGGCGGCCTGGGCGCGGAGCGCGTCGAGGAGTTCCGGTGGGCCGGTGAGCACGGTGAAGTCGAGATCGACCGAGGTGATCATCCAGACCAGCTGTTCGGGCGTCTCGCTGCCGACATGCAGGCGGCAGCTGTGCTCGTCGACGGCTTCCACGACGCCCGCACCGGGCCAGACGCGTCCGGCGGCGTCGTCGGCCGATCGGTGCAGCAGCACCGTCGCCTGATACGGCCACGAGTGGGCCGACAGCCGCATCGAAAGATATGCCACGACATCGCCTTCCGGCGGCTCCCGGGGCGTGAAGCGCGGCCCGGTCGGAATCCGCGGGGTCATCCGGTCCACCCGGAAGGTGCGCCAGTCGGTGCGGTCGACATCCCAGGCGACCAGGTACCAATGCCTGCTGAAGTGCACGAGGGTGTGCGGCTCGACGGTGCGCGGGCCGAGCGCGCCGTTGTGCGCGCGGTAGTCGAACCGGAGCCGTTCGTGGCGCTGGCACGTTTCGGCGATGGCCATGAGCGTGTCCGGATCGACCTGCGGCGCCGGTGCGCCGACGCGCAAGGTGGCGCCGCGCAGGGTGCGGATCCGGTGCCGCAAGCGCGGCGGGAGCACCTGCTCCAGTTTGGTCAGCGCGCGCAGCGATGCCTCTTCGAGCCCGGTCACGGTACCGCCGCGCAGCCCGACCGCCACCGCGACCGCTTCGTCGTCGTCGAGCAGCAGCGGCGGCAGCGCTGTCCCCGCGCCCAGCCGGTAGCCCGCTGCGCCGCGGGTGGCATGGATCGGGTAGCCCAGCTCGCGCAGCCGGTCGACGTCGCGGCGAACGGTGCGGCCGGTGACGCCGAGCCGTTCGGCCAGTTCGGCGCCCGTCCGGTCCGGACGGGTCTGCAGCAGAGTCAGCAGGGCGAGCAGGCGGGCCGACGTTTCCAGCATGACGCCAGCATGCCCGGAAGTTAGGAACGATCCCGTCCTAAGCGCTTCCTACCGTGGCCGATATGACTACCGAACCGGACATTCGCCCCTTCCGCATCGCCATCCCGCAGGAGCAGATCGACGATCTGCGCCGGCGCCTCGCAGGCACGTCGTGGCCGAGCGACCTGCCCGGCGCCGGATGGGACAAGGGCATGCGAGTGTCCTACCTGCGACCGCTGGCCGAGTACTGGCGTACCGAATTCGATTGGCGCGCAGTGGAAGCGGAGCTGAACGAGCTGCCGCAGTTCGTCACCGACATCGAGGGGCAGCAGGTGCACTTTCTGCACCTGCGCTCGCCGGAGCCGGATGCCATGCCGCTGGTGCTCGGGCACGGCTGGCCCGCGTCGTTCGTCGAGTTCCTGGAGTTGCTCGGACCGCTGAGCGATCCGCGCGCACACGGCGGCGACCCGGCCGACGCGTTCCACGTGGTTGTGCCCTCGCTGCCGGGTTTCGCGTTCTCCACGGTGGCCCCGGACCCGGGTGCGGGCTCGACCGAGCGGTTCGCGGAGGTGGTCGCGGCACTTATGGCGCGTCTGGGCTACCACCGCTACGGCGTGCAGGGCGGCGACGCGGGGTACTTCGTCGCCGCCCAACTGGGCCATATCGACCCCGAGCATTTGGTAGGCCTGCACGTGAACGGCCCGATCACGATTCCATCCTGGGACGGCGACGCCGAAAACTCCGGCGGCCCGGACGAATACGTGGCTCAGGCGGAATGGTCCGCGGCGGATCAGGCGAAGCTGGACACGATGACCGGTCCGGACAGCTATGCCCGCTACGACTACGCGACCGTGCAGGCGAACCGTCCGCAGACGCTCGCGATCGGCCTCCAGGACTCACCCGCCGGGCTGCTGGCTTGGATCGCCGACCTGTTCCGGCAGTACACCAACCCGGCGATCGAGCTGCCCGACGACGCGGTGGACCGGGACGCGCTGCTGACCAACGTCAGCCTGTACTGGTTCACCGGAACCTTCGCCTCCTCGCTGCGGCTCTACAGCGAATCCGCGGTCTGGGGCGCGCCGACGCGGAAGTCCGATGTGCCGACCGCGGCGGCGATCTTCCCCGGCGACATGTCCGTCCGCAAACTCGCCGAAGACGCGCACAACATCGTCCGGTGGACCGAGTTCGACCGCGGCGGGCATTTCGCGGCGATGGAGGCGCCGGATCTGCTGCTCGCGGACGTGCGCGAGTTCTTCCGCACGCTGCGCTGATCCGGCCCACTCGTCCACAGGGCTGACCGGGCCGGACACCACCCGGCGGCCGCGCACGGCCGGTGAGTGGTCCATCCGTCGATGGACCTCGGCGGATCCGCTTGTCCCGCCGGGCTTTCCCGGGTCGAATGTCGGTGCGGCGGCACGCTCGAGACCCGGATCATCCGTCGTACCGGAGTGCCGCTTCGAAGGCGGCGCGGTGGGCGCTGGTGTAGGCCTGTTCCCGTTCGGACCAGGCGATGCGGGAGGCGACCTGCTCGGGGCTGGTGCCGCGATGGCCGGGGTCGGCCAGCTGTGCTGTCCACCAGTGGGCGTTGCGGATCTGGCGGTCGAGCATCGCGTCGACGACGTTGGCTCGCTCGGCATTGGTGAGGCCGTAGGCGTCGGCGAGGATTCGCACCTGGGCTGCCTGGGCGGGGGCGGGTGGTGCGTCGGGCTTCGAGGAGACGCACCACGTCCAGGCCAGGTATCCGAAGTCTTCGAGCGGGTCGCCGGGGGCGGCGGTGTCGAAATCGATGAAGGCGACCGGTCGGGCATTCCGGAAGACGGTGTTGTTGGGGCCGGGGTCGTGGTGGCAGACGACCGGCCTGCCTGCCGTGAGGCCGCTGTCGCGGGTCGCGTCGTGGAGCGAACGGAGCAGGGCCCCTGCCGCGGCGACCTGGGTGTCCGTCCAGCGCTGGAACCTGGCGGGCACCCATCCGGGCAGGTAGGTGAAGGTATCGCGGCCGGTGTCGTCGATTCCGAGATAACGCGGTGCGCCGGCGAAACGGACTTGCTGGAGGTGCGTGAGCAGTTCGGCGACGAAGGCCGACGAGGCGGTGGCGGGTCGTCGCACTGTGTCGCCGACGCGGACCACGCCGGGGGTGATTCGTCCTCTGGTCAGGGGATTTCGGCATCAGGTGACATAGGAACTACTTCCCGGAGTAGCGCGCGTGCATGGCGGCGGCGGTCGCCGCGAGTCGCGCGCGCAACTGCGGTGGGTCCAGAACCTCGACGTGCTCGCCGAGCGGCAGCAGGCCGTGGGCGAGCACGTCGTAGGACTCCGACGGAACCACCACCTCGACCCACCCTTCGGCATCGGGCGGTCCCGCCGAGGCCAGTGCCTCCGCGACCGCCGCCGGATCGTTCGTCAGCCGCAGCAGGCGCAGGTGGGTGGCGGCGATCCGGCAGCGCGCCCGCACGCGCAGCATCGAGCGCGCGAATTCGTCGGCGGCCTCGGACCAATGTGTGCGCAGATCGAATTGCGCTGGGCGGGAGAAGGTTTCGCCGGTCGGCTCGGCGGCGAGTATCCGGCCGACCCGGTACGAGCGCGGTGTGGACCCGCTGCGCGCCACCAGATACCAGGTGCCCGCCTTGAGCACCAGACCGAGCGGGTCGAGCAGGCGCTCGACCACTTTGTCGTTGCGGCGGTAGCGCACCCGCAGCCTGCGGTCGTGCCAGAGCGCGTCGGCGATCGTCGCGAGCATCGGCGTCTCGTCCGGCCGGTGGAACCAGCCCGGCGCGTCGACGAGCACACGTTCGGCGATGCGCGTCGCCCGCCCGCGCAGTTCCGGCGGCAGCGCGGCGAGCACCTTCAACTGCGCGGTGGCCAGCACGGTGCCGAGCCCGAGATCGGCGGCTGCACCGGGCAGGCCGGTCAGCAGCACCGCGTCGGCTTCGTCGGTGGTGAGGCCGGTGAGCCGGGTGCGGTAGCCGTCGACCAGCCGCACGCCACCGGCCCGGCCCGGCTCGCTGTAGACCGGGACACCGGCCGACGAGAGGGCCTCGACGTCGCGGTAGACGGTGCGCACCGACACCTCCAGTTCCCTGGCCAGTTCGGGCGCGGTGAGCCTGCCCCGCGTCTGCAACAGCAAGAGCAGCTGCACCAGTCGACTCGCTCGCACGTAGGCGACACTAGCCGGAAACCTGGACAGGAGATGGCAAGTATTCGCCGTACCGTCGCCGGTATGACCACTTGGAGCCGGTTCACCGAAGAAGCGCCGCACATCGCCGAGATCTTCCTGCGCAGGCACCGCGCGGCGGGCAATCTCTGCATGCTCGGCACCATCCGTTCGGACGGATATCCACGGATCAGTCCGATCGAGCCGCGCGTCTTCGATGGGCTCCTGGTGATCGCGGGGATGCCGGGCACGACCAAGTTCCGCGATCTGGCGCGCGATCCGCGCTTCTGCCTGCACACCGCCACGGTGGACACGAACGTTTCCGACGGCGACGCCAAACTCTTCGGCACGGTCGTCGAGCTTCCTGACCGCGACGTGCACGTTCGCTTCGCTCAGCACCTGTTCGACCAGACCGGGTTCGACATCAGGGGCCAACAGTTCGACCACTTCTACGTCGCCGATCTCACCGGCGCGTCGACAGTGGAGGTCGCGGGCGACCACCTCGACATCACCATCTGGAAACCGGGCGAAGGCGAACGCGTGGTGCGCAAGCACTGACCCGGCGCCGCCGCCTCACTCCCGTGCCGTCAACTGGACGGCGATCGGGCTCGGGACCGGGACACCGCGCCGGCGCAGGTCTTCCAGGAATCGGCGGACGAGAGGATCGCCCGGGGTGGCGGTGAGGCAGACGACCTCGCGCACCAGGGGCGGACGCAGGCTGCGGACGGCGCCGGAGAACGTGGCCGTCAGCGCGCTGGTCGGCACGAGTGCGGTGCCGAGTCCGGCGGCGGCCAGCTGGGCGGCGGTGGTGGCCTGCCGGGTCCTGGTGGACGCGGTCAGCGCCACGCCCTGGCCTGCCGCGATTTCGTCGAGCCAGGCGCCGAGACCGTTGTCAGAGTGGTAGTGCACTACGGGTTGCGTGGCGATATCGGCGAAAGTGACCGTTCCCGTGGGCTTTCCGGCAGCCTGCGGCGATACCGCGACGATCTCCTCGGTTCCGATCACCACGAGGTGGCCCTCCCAGCGGGACGGCCGCGGCCCGAGGGCGAGGTCGGCCGTCCCGGCGGACACCATCTCGGCCATGGCGTCCGCGCTGGACAACTCGGCCAGGACGAGGTGTACCTCGGGGCGGCGGCGGTGCCAGGCGCGCAGCACAGGCGCGAGCAGGCTCGCGGACATGCTGTCCGCGCAAGCGATCCGCAGCTGTCCTCGCGCGCCCGCTGCGACGGCGCGGCCTGCCGTGACCACCCGTTCGGCGGCGGACACGGCGGCACGCGCGTCCGCGGCGATCGCGCGGCCCGCCGCGGTGGCCCGCACACCGCGTGGCAGCCGCTCCAGCACCGGCGTGCCGAGTTCGCGTTCCAGCGCGGCGATCTGATGCGACAGCGCGGGCTGCGACAGATGCAGCCGGGCGGCGGCTTCGGTCACCGATCCGGAGTCCAGCACGGCCACCAGGCACTCCAGCGCGCGCAGCGTAGGCATTCGAGAATTTTATGGCAAAGCCACAAAAAATCGATATCACGACGGGATGGCCGATGGTCTCCCTGCTTGTTCCTTCTCGGTGGGGGACCTACCGAGGAGGCAACTCATGACAGGCACGATGCACGGCAAGAAACTCGTCATCGTCGGCGGCGCGTCGGGCATCGCGCGACAGATCGCGCGAGACGGCGCCGCCGAGGGCGCGGACGTGGTGCTCGCGGGGCGGGACGAGAACGCCGTCGCCGCCGCGCGGCGGCAGGTGGCGGACGAGACATGTGGTCGCGCGGCGATCCATGCCATGCGCATCGATCTCGGCGACGAGGACTCCGTCGTCCGGGCGGCCGAGGAAATCGGTGAACTGGACTATCTGGTGTCGGTGGCGGCGGCGCACGCGAACGGTCCCGTGGCCGAGCTGGACCGCGCGGCGGTCGTGCGGGCCTTCGACGCGAAGGTGATCGGTCCGATCCTGCTCGGCAAGCACTTCGCCGCCCGGATCAGGCCGGGCGGTGCGCTGCTGCTGTTCTCCGGGGTCGCCGCATGGCGGCCCGCGCCGGGCCGGACGGTGATGGCCGCGACCAACGGCGCGGTGCGTTTTCTCGCCGAGGCGCTGGCGGTCGAGCTGGCGCCCGTCCGGGTGAACGCGCTGTCGCCGGGCATCGTCGACTCGGGCGCCTGGGACGGTCTGGGCGAGCGGAAAGAGCATTTCTTCGAGGAGGTGGCGGCTCGCAATCCGGCGCGCCGGGTCGGAAGCACCGCCGACATCTCCGCCGCGGCGCTGTCGGCACTGACCAATCCGTTCATGACCGGGACGACCCTGCACGTCGATGGCGGCGGCCGCCTGGCGTGAGCGCGGGCCGTCAATCGCTCCGGCGTGGTTTTCCACCGAGGTCGGCGCGCCGACGCGCCAGGAAACCGCGCTCGGCGGCATTGTCGGTGCGGGCGATGGCGGCGTCGTAGGCGGCGGTGGCCTCCTCGGTGCTGCCGAGCCGGGTCAACAGGTCGGCGCGGATGGCATGGAACAGGTGGTACCCCGCCAGGGGCAGGGCGTTCACCTCAGTCAAGGCCGTTGCCGGACCGTGTATTTCGGCGACCGCCACCGCGCGATTGAGCGCGACGATCGGACTCGGCGCGAGTGCGGCGAGCTGGTCGTAGAGCCGCAGGATCTGGGTCCAGTCGGTGGCCGCGGCGGTGGGTGCGTCGGCATGCACCGCGTTGATCGCCGCCTGCAGCTGGTATTGCCCCGGCTGGTTGCGGCGCAGGCACTGCCGGACGAGTGCGTGTCCTTCGGCGACGAGGTCGCGGTCCCACCGGCTGCGATCCTGCTCCGCGAGTGGGACGAGAGAGCCGTCGGCTCCCGTGCGGGCGGCCCGGCGGGACTCGCTCAGCAGCATCAGCGCGAGCAGTCCGGTCACCTCGGGCTCGTCCGGCATCAGCTCTGCCAGCAAGCGCCCGAGGCGGATCGCCTCGGCGCAGAGGTCGGCCCGGACCAGCCGCGCGCCGGAGGAGGCGGTGTGCCCCTCGGTGAAGATCAGATACACGACGGCGAGTACCGCGCGCAGCCGGGCGGGCAGCTCGGCGTCGGCGGGCACCCGGTAGGGAATGCGAGCATCCCGGATCTTGCCTTTGGCCCGCACCAAGCGTTGCGCCATGGTCGCTTCCGATACCAGGAATGCGCGGGCGATCTCGGCGGTGCCCAACCCGCCGAGCAGCCGCAGGGTCAGTGCCACCCGCGCCTGTTGCGCGAGGGCTGGGTGGCAGCAGGTGAAGATCAACCGGAGGCGGTCGTCGCGCACGGCGCTCACGGGCTCCAATGGTTCGTCCTCGGCATGCAGGAGCCTGGCCTGCGCGTGCCGGTCCGCCCGGGAGGCATCGCGGCGCAGGCGGTCGATCGCCCGGTTGCGCGCGGTGGTGATGATCCAGCCGGGCGGGCTCGGCGGGACACCGTCGGCGGGCCAGCGCTGGACGGCGGCGGCGAACGCGTCCTGCACCGCGTCCTCGGCGACGCCGATGTCTCCGAACACGCGGATCAGGCTCGCCACCGCACGGCCGTAGTGCTCGGCGAACACCGCTTCGATCACCGAGCCGGTCACGGCCTCGCTCATCTATTCGTCTCGGATCGGACGGACTTCGATGGGCAGAGTGACGACGGCGGCGAGCCTGCGGCCCCACTCCATGGCCTCGTCGAGATCGGCGGCGCGGATGACGGTGAACCCGCCGATGTGCTCCTTGCCCTCGACATACGGACCATCGGTGATCAGCATGTCGTCGCCCTTGGCGTGCAGCACGGTGGCGGTGCTCGGCGCGTGCAGGCCCGCCGCGAACACCCAGGCTCCCGCCGCCCGCATCTCGTCGTTCAGTGCCGCGAGATCGCGCATGATCTCGTCCAGGTTGTCCGGCACGCCATCGTCGGGCTGGTAGATGCCGAGCAGATAGTTCTTCATTCCGTCGTCCTCCTTCACGCGCGCCGGTAGGTGGTGATGACGACACCGGTGCCGGTCACGACGGTGTCGACCGACCGCAGGCCGACCGGCCCCACGCCGTCGAACAGGCGGCGACCGGTGCCGAGCACCAGCGGGTGGGTCAGCAATAGGTACTCGTCCACGAGATCGTGACGCATCAGAGAGCGCAACAGGTCACCGCTGCCGAGTACCACCAGGTTCCGGTCCGGCTGCCGCCGCTGTATTCCGGGCACCGCCGTCGCCGCGTCGCCGCCGAGCCAGATCGAATTCTGCCAGGCCAGCGGCCCGCTTCCGGTGCGAGAGGCGACGATCTTCTCGGTCTTGTCCAGCGCCTCGGCCATCGGATCGCCGACCTGTCGCGGCCAGTATCCCGCGAAATCCTCGTAGGTGCGCCTGCCGAGCAGCAGCGCGCCGCGGTTGGCCGCCATATGCCTGCCCATGACCTCCGCCTGCACCGGGTCGTCGTGCCGGTGTGCCCAGCCGCCGTGGGCGAATCCGTCCCTGCTGTCCTCATCCGCCCGGCCGGGCGCCTGCATGACGCCGTCCAAGCTCAGATGCTCCACCGCGATGATCTTGCTCATCTCCGTTCCTTCCGCGACCGGCGCTGCGCCGGTCTCACCACGTACACGAACGGACGACCGGCGGATCGACAGCGAGCGCGGAATATTTTCCGCCCAATTTCCGGCACCGCGGCATCGGGCGGACTCACTTGTCAGGCAGCAGGCGTTGGATGTCGGAATAGCTGACGATGCCCGGCGCGACTGGAGCGTCGTGCCGCACGGCGCGGGCCACGTCCACCGCGGCCGACAGCGCGGCGCGGTAGAGCAGCGATCCGGTGCTGATCCGGCGGACACCCAGGTCTGCCAGCGTCGCGATGCCGGGGCCGGTGGCCGAATAGAGGACGTTCACCGGCAGCTCGGTCGCCGCGACGATCCGCTCGACGCGGGCCGGGTCGGCCACGCCTGGCACGAACACGCCGTCGGCTCCGGCCGCGGCGTAGCGCCGCGCACGCTCATGCGTGGAGCCGTGGTCGAGGCCGAGCCAGTAGGTGTCGACGCGGGCATTGACGAACAGCTGTGGCGTGCGGTCCTTGATCGCGCAGATCAGCGCTGCTTGGTGCCGTGGGTCGGCCAGAGCGGAACCCGCGCGGCCGTCTTCGAGGTTGATACCCGCGATCCCGCAGGCGGCGAGTTGTCCGGCGAAATCGGCGACCGCTTCGGGCCGCTCGTCGAACCCGCCCTCGATGTCGACGGTGATCGGGATGGGCAGCCGGGCCAGGCGCCGGGCGGCATCGAAGGTCTCCGCCTTCGTGACGCCCGCACCGTCGGCGAGCCCCGCCGCGGCGGCCACGCCCAGGCTGGTGGTGCCGATCGCCGGGAATCCCTCGGTCGCCAGCAACGCCGCCGAGGCGAAATCCCAGGCGTTCGGCAGCACCAGGGGCAGGTCGCGGTGGTGCAAAGCGCGGAAGATCTCGAACTTGGTCGGCGCGGGCGCCGCCGGAGAAGACGAAGTCATGCCGCGACCGTAGCCACGGGACGTTTCGGCGCCCGCCGAAACGACGACGCGCCATGATGAGGTGATGTCCGATCGAGGAGCCGAACTGGCGGGCCTGGCCGCTCTGCTCGCCGATCGCACCCGCGCCGACATCTGCCTCGCGCTGCTGGACGGACGGGCCTGGACCGCGGGCGAACTCGCGCGCCATACCGGTGTCGCGCCGTCCACCGCGACACAACACCTGGACCGGCTGCGCGACGGCGGGTTGGTGCTCGAGCATCGGCAGGGCAGGCACCGCTACCTGCGGCTGGCCGGGCCCCGGGTAGCGGACCTGCTCGAGGCCATGGTCGCCCATGTCGGCCCGCCCGCCGCCCCGGCGACCGGACTGCGCACCGCGACCGCCGCCGCCGCGCTGGCCCGTGGCCGCACCTGTTACGACCATCTCGCGGGCCGGTTGGGTGTGGCGGTCACCGACGCCATGACCGCGCAGGGCTTGTTGCGCGGCGACAGCGGGTTCGCGCTGACGGAGCCCGGCTCGGCGTGGCTCACCGGGCCGATGGGCGTCGACCCCGCCGCGCTGCGCGCCACGCGACGGCCGATCGTCCGGCCGTGTCTGGACTGGACCGAGCGCCGCGTTCATCTGGGCGGCGCGGCGGGCGCGCAACTCTGCCGCCGCATGATCGAGCTGGCGTGGATCAAGCGGATCGGTAGCGGGCGCGCCGTGCGCGTGACGGCGCGGGGCGAGGCCGGGCTGGCGGATACGCTGGGCATCGCGCCCGAACTACTGCGCTGACCTGCGGCGGAGCAATGCGCCGTTGCTCGCGGGACCGATACCGCGAGCTCGCCGTTTCGTGTGACGACGCGGCGGGTATCTGGTGGTCGTGAACCGCTCCCGGCGACCAGGCTGTGAATGAGCTTGCATAGTCATGCATAATCATCACATGGTTGATTCCTCGGGCGGACCCGCCGTGCGGGTCGCGGTAGCCGGTGCCAGCGGGTACGCGGGCGGCGAAGTGTTGCGTCTGCTGCTGGGGCATCCGGCCTACCGAACCGGGCGCCTCGTCATCGGGGCGCTGACCGCGGGCTCCAACGCGGGCACCCCGCTGGGGGAGCTGCAACCGCATTTGCTGCCGCTGGCCGATCGGGTGCTCGCGCCGACCACGGCCGCCGAGCTGGCCGGGCACGACGTGGTCTTCCTCGGCCTGCCGCACGGCCAGTCCGCGGCCATCGCCGCCGAGTTGCCCGAGTCCACCGTGATCATCGACTGCGGCGCCGACTTCCGGCTCACCGACCCCGAGGCCTGGGAGAAATACTACGGCAGCCCGCACGCGGGCAGCTGGCCCTACGGTTTGCCCGAGCTGCCCGGCGGCCGGGAGAAGCTGCGGGGCGCGACGCGGATCGCGGTCCCCGGCTGCTATCCGACCGTCGCGAGCCTCGCGCTGGCTCCCGCCGTCGCCGCCGGCATCGTTGAGCCCACCGTGCATGTGGTCGCGGTGAGCGGCACCTCAGGAGCGGGCCGCAAGCTGGACATCGGGCTGTTGGGGTCGGAGGTGATGGGTTCGGCGCGGGCCTACGGGATCGCGGGCGCGCACCGGCACACCCCGGAGATCGCGCAGAACCTCACGGCGGCAGGCGGCACGGACGTCACAGTGTCCTTCACGCCGGTACTCGCGCCGATGCCACGCGGCATCCTGGCCACCTGCACCGCACCGATTCGCGTCGACGCGGCGCAGGCGCGCGCGGTCTACGAAAAAGCCTATGCCGACGAGCCTTTCGTGCACCTGCTGCCGGAGGGCGCGCTGCCGCAGACCGGGTCGGTGCTCGGCTCCAACGCCGTGACCCTGCAGGTGGCCGTGGACGCCGACGCGGGCGTGCTCGTGGTGATCGGCGCGATCGACAACTTGACCAAGGGCACCGCGGGCGCCGCGGTGCAATCGATGAACCTGGCCCTCGGCTTCGAGGAGACCGAAGGACTTTCCACCGTAGGAGTGGCACCGTGACATCGACCGACACCGCCAGCGGCAAGCTGGTCCGCACCCAGGGCGTGACCGCACCGCTCGGCTTCCGCGCGGCGGGCATCGCCGCGGGCATCAAGGTCAGCGGCAAGCCGGATCTGGCGCTGGTGTTCAACGAGGGTCCGGAGTACCCGGCCGCGGGCGTGTTCACCCGCAACAAGGTGAAGGCCGCTCCGGTGCTGTGGTCGCAGCAGGTGCTGACCGGCAAGCGGCTGCGCGCGGTGATCCTGAACTCCGGCGGAGCCAACGCCTGCACCGGCCCGGGCGGATTCCAGGACACGCACAAGACCGCCGAGGAACTCGCCGCCGCGCTGAGCAACTGGGGCACCGAGACCGGAGCGGGGGAGATCGCGGTCTGCTCCACCGGGCTCATCGGTGACCGGCTTCCGATGGACAAACTGATCCCCGCCGTCACCGAGATCGTCCACGAGATGGGCGGCGGCCTGTCCGGCGGCGCTGATGCCGCGTGGGCCATCATGACCACCGACACGGTGCCCAAGGAGGCGGCGTTCCACCACCGCGACAAGTGGAACGTCGGCGGCATGGCGAAGGGCGCGGGCATGCTGGCCCCGTCGCTGGCGACCATGCTGGTCGTGCTCACCACCGACGCGGCGGTGACCGCGGATCAGCTCGACCGCGCGCTGCGCAACGCCACCGCGCGCACCTTCGACCGGCTCGACGTGGACGGCTCCTGCTCCACCAACGACACCGTCCTGCTGCTGGCCAACGGCGCGAGCGAGGTCAGCCCGAGCCAGGAGGAGTTGGACGCCGCCGTGCTCGCGGTCTGCGACGATCTGGCCGCCCAGCTGATGGCCGACGCCGAGGGCGTCACCAAGCGGGTGCTGGTCACCGTCGCAGGCGCGGTCACCGAGGACGAGGCCGTGGCCGCGGCGCGCACCGTCGCCCGCGACAGCTTGGTCAAGACGGCGCTGTTCGGATCCGACCCGAACTGGGGCCGGGTGCTCGCGGCGGTCGGCATGGCGCCGGTGACGTTGGACCCGAATCGGATCTCGGTGTCGTTCAACGGCAAACCGGTGTGCATCGATGGCGTCGGCGCGCCCGGCGCACGCGAGGTCGATCTGTCCGGCGCCGACATCGAGGTGCTGATCGACCTGAACGTGGGCTCCGCGCGTGCGACCATCCGCACCACCGACCTCTCGCACGGTTACGTCGAAGAGAACTCGGCCTACAGCTCATGACCAGCGATGTGCTGCACACGCTTTCGGCGTTGGACAAGGCGCACGTCCTGGCCGACGCCCTGCCGTGGTTGCAGAAGTTCCGGGACAAGATCGTCGTCGTGAAGTACGGCGGCAACGCCATGGTCGACGACGACCTCAAGCGGGCCTTCGCCGCCGACATGGCGTTCCTGCGCACGGTCGGCGTCCACCCGGTGGTGGTGCACGGCGGCGGCCCGCAGATCAGCGCGATGCTGAAAAAGCTCGGGCTGCAAGGCGAATTCCGCGGCGGCTTCCGGGTGACCACACCCGAGGTGATGGACGTGGTGCGGATGGTCCTGTTCGGTCAGGTCGGCCGCGAGCTGGTCGGCCTGATCAACTCGCACGGCCCGTACGCGGTCGGCATCTCCGGTGAGGACGCCCGGCTGTTCACCGCGACCCGCCGCACGGTCGAGGTCGACGGCGAGCCCACCGACATCGGGCTGGTCGGCGACGTCACCGAGGTGAACCCGGATGCCGTGCTGGATCTGATCGGGGCGGGCCGAATTCCCGTGGTGTCGACCATCGCCCCGGACGCGGAGGGCGTGGTGCACAACATCAACGCCGACACCGCCGCCGCGGCGCTCGCCGAGGGCATCGGCGCCGAGAAACTGGTGATGCTCACCGACGTGGAAGGCCTGTACACGAACTGGCCGGACCGTTCGTCGCTCACCTCCAGCATCGATACGAAAGCGTTGGCCGAGTTGCTCCCACGCCTCGATGCGGGCATGGTGCCCAAGATGGAAGCCTGCCTGCGCGCTGTGGCGGCCGGGGTGCCGACCGCGCATGTCATCGACGGCCGGGTCCCGCACGCCGTGCTGCTGGAACTGTTCACCGGAGAAGGAATCGGAACGATGGTGACGCCCGCCCCGCTCATCCCGAACGGGTCCGGCGCGCCGAACGGAACGAAACAATGAGCACAGCTGAACTGCAGCAGCGGTGGTCCGCCGCGCTGATGAACAACTACGGCACACCGAAGGTCGCGCTGGTCCGCGGCGCGGGAGCCGTGGTCTACGACGCGGACGGCAAGCGCTACGTCGATTTCCTCGGCGGCATCGCGGTCAACAGCCTCGGGCACGCGCACCCGGCGATTCTGGAGGCGGTCACCCAGCAGCTCGGCACGCTCGGGCACGTGTCGAATCTGTATGCCAGCGAGCCGGTCGTCGAGCTGGCCGAGCGGCTGCTCGCGCACTTCGGCGACGGCGAAGGCCGGGCGTTCTTCTGCAACTCCGGCACCGAGGCCGTCGAAGCGGCGTTCAAGATCGCACGGCTGACCGGGCGGCCCAAGCTCGTCGCCTGCGAGGAGGCCTTCCACGGCCGCACCATGGGCGCGCTCGCCCTCACCGGGCAGCCGTCCAAGCGCACCCCGTTCGAACCGATGCCGCCCGGCGTCGTGCACGTGCCCTACGGCGACGCCGCGGCGCTGGAGGCCGCGGTCGACGAGGACACCGCCGCGGTGTTCCTCGAGCCGATGATGGGGGAGAGCGGCGTGGTGGTACCGCCGTTCGACTACCTGGCCAAGGCGCGTGAGATCACCGCGCGCAAGGGTGCGCTGCTGGTGCTGGACGAGGTGCAGACCGGCATCGGCCGGACCGGGAAGTTCTACGCCCACCAGGCCGTCGGCATCGTCCCGGACGTGATCACCCTGGCCAAGGGTCTCGGCGGCGGACTGCCGATCGGCGCGGTGCTGGCCACCGGGCGGGCGGCCGATCTGCTCACCCCCGGCATGCACGGCACCACCTTCGGCGGCAATCCCGTGTGCGCCGCGGCGGCGCTCGCGGTGCTGCGCACGATCGATGAGACCGACCTGCTCTCGCACGTCGAGTCGGTCGGCAAGCGACTCAGCGACGGCATCGAACTGCTCGAGCATCCGCTCATCGATCAGGTGCGCGGTGCGGGCCTGTTGCTGGGCATCGTGCTCACCGACGAGGTGTCCGCACAGGTCGAGGCGCGGGCGCGGGAGGCGGGCTACCTGGTCAACCCGGCCAAGCCCGACGTGATCCGGCTGGCGCCGCCGCTGGTGCTCACCGAGACCCAGGCCGACAATTTCGTCGCCGACCTGCCCGGGATCCTCGACGCCGCGCTCGCTGACGCGAAAGGAGCTGCGGCGCAATGACTTCCGTGCGGCATTTCCTGCGTGACGACGATGTCAGCCCGGCCGAGCAGGCCGAGATCCTCGTCCTCGCGGCCGAACTCAAGAAGTCGCCGTTCGCGCGGCGCCCGCTGGAGGGTCCGCGCGGCGTCGGCGTGATCTTCGAGAAGAACTCCACCCGCACCCGGTTCTCCTTCGAGATGGGCATCGCCCAGCTCGGCGGGCACGCGGTGGTCGTCGACGGCCGCGACACCCAGCTGGGCCGGGAGGAGACGCTCGGCGATACCGGCCGGGTGCTGTCTCGGTATGTGGACGCCATCGTGTGGCGCACCTTCGAGCAGTCCCGGCTGGACGAGATGGCCGCCACCGCGACGGTGCCGGTGGTCAACGCGCTGTCCAACGAGTTCCATCCCTGCCAGGTGCTCGCGGACCTGCAGACACTCGCCGAGCACAAGGGCGACCTGACCGGTCGCGAACTGGCCTACTTCGGCGACGGCGCCAACAACATGGCGCACTCGCTGCTGCTCGGCGGCGCTACCGCGGGTCTGAACGTGACCATCGCCGCGCCCGCGGGGTTCGAGCCGCAGCCGTGGGTGGTGGAGGCCGCGCGCAAGCGGGCCGCCGAGACCGGCGCGACCGTCACGGTGACCGGCGACCCGGTCGCCGCCGCGTGGGGCGCCGACGCGCTGGTCACCGATACCTGGACGTCCATGGGGCAGGAGAACGACGGCCTGGACCGGGTGGGTCCGTTCCGCCCGTTCCAGCTCAACGCCGAGCTGCTCGCGCACGCGAAGCCGGACGCGGTCGTGCTGCACTGCCTGCCCGCGCACCGTGGCGAAGAGGTCACCGACGAGGTGCTCGACGGGCCGCACAGCGTGGTGTGGGACGAGGCGGAGAACCGTCTGCACGCGCAGAAGGCGCTGCTGGTCTGGCTGCTGGAGCGACGATACGGGGGAGGGGCGTGACCGAGGTCAGAAGCGGCCCCGCCATCGCGCGCACCCGCGCCGGGCGGCAGTCGCGCATCGTCGAACTGCTGTCGGCGCACGCGGTCCGCAGCCAGACCGAACTGGCGGCGCTCCTGGCGGCCGAGGGCATCGAGACCACCCAGGCGACGCTGTCGCGGGACCTCGACGAACTCGGTGCGGTGAAACTGCGCGCGGCAGACGGCGGCGCGGGCGTCTACGTGGTTCCAGAGGACGGCAGCCCCGTCCGCGGTGTCACCGGCGGCACCGACCGCCTGTCCAAACTGCTCGGCGACCTCTTGGTCTCCACCGACGCCAGCGGCAACATCGCAGTGCTACGCACCCCACCCGGCGCGGCCCACTACCTGGCCAGCGCCCTCGACCGCGCCGCTCTGCCGTACATCGTGGGCACCATCGCGGGCGACGACACCATCGCCGTCATCGCCCGCGAACCCCTGACCGGTGCGGAAGTAGCCGCGAAGATCGAACAACTAGCCTGATCCGTCCCCGACTCCGTGCCTGATTCGTCGAACCGCCAATGACCTTCTCTCGAACTGCGTGAGTAGGTCCATTGGTCCTCCCTCCCGAGGTGGTGGTACGTCGGCAGGGCTTCCGGGCAGCTGCTCGACGACTCCTGCACACGTGAGCTGAGGAATTCGCTGGTCAGGGGCACATTTCTTTCGTCGTCGTACCGGGTCGCCGTGGACCGAGACGTAAGATACGGAAGTGTCAGGGTCAGCAACCGCCAATGGGGACATGACGTGTCAGTCCGATGCCGACGAGCGGCCGACGATCCTTCGCGGAACCCGACCAGTGGAGTCTGCGAAGGCGGCCTGAGGTCGCCATCGGTAGCTGATAACAGTCGGGGGAAAGCTTCATGACCTTCCCCCTGATGCCCCGTCCGAGCAGCGGCCCGTCCGAGCAGGGACGTTGTGGCTGGAGTGCCGTGGACCCGCCGCTACGGCCGGTGTTGTTTGTCAACCCGAAATCGGGCGACGGGGCGGCCGGTCGCGCGAGGGTTGCTGAACGGGCACGGGATCTCGGGATAAAGGTGGTCGTTCTCGATCCCGGCGAGAGCCTCACCGAGTGCGTCGAGGAGGCGGTGAGGCAGGGCGCGGACGCGCTGGGGATGGCTGGTGGCGACGGCTCCCTCGCGGTCGTGGCAGCGGCCGCCGCCGCGCAGGGTGTGCCGTTCATCTGCGTCCCGGCCGGGACACGTAACCACTTCGCGCTCGACCTGGGAGTGAACCGGCAGGACGTGGCGGGCGGGCTCGACGCGTTCACCGATGGGGTCGAGCGCCGGATCGACCTGGCAGAAGTGAACGGCCGCGCATTCGTGAACAACGTTTCACTCGGGATCTACGGTGAGGCGGTCCGCCATCCGGCCTATCGCGACGCCAAGGTGCGCACTCTAATGGAGACGGCCGATCGGGTGGCCGGCCCCGGTGGAAGGACACCGGCGCTGCACCTCGTCGACGACGTAGGCCGGCAGCACGCTCAGCTCGCTGTTGTGCTGGTTTCGAACAACCCCTACGCCTTGGGCCCTCCTGTCCTGGGCAGTCGCCCGTCGCTCGAGAGCGGCCTACTGGGCATCGTCGTTCTCGACGCGCCGGATCCCGGGCGGCATCCTCCAGGGCGCGCTTGGAGCGCACCGGACTTCGAGGTCTTCGCCCCCGCGCCGGTGCACGCGGGTATCGACGGTGAGCCGGTGGTGCTGAACGCGCCGCTCAGGTTCGCCATTCGCCCGGCAGTGCTCCGCGTGCGCATCTCCTCCCGGCATCCTGGCGCCTCGCCCTCCGCTCGTCTGCGACCGGCACGGTCCCCGAGGAGCGCTTCACCGTCTGTCCGCCGGCAGGCGCCGGAGTAGTCGGCCGGGTACGACGCCTCTCCGCCTCGACGACCGATACCTGCGGTCGCGTACGCCCGCCACCATGGCCGACGTTCCGGCTCCGAGGACCGAGCCGAGCACGACGTCACCGGGGTAGTGCACGCCGGTGTGCACCCTCGAATAGGCCACCCCACTGGCGAGCAACCGGATCGGCACTGCCAGCGCCGGATAGCGTCGGCCCACCGAATAGGCGAACGCAAAAGCCGAGGCGGCGTGACCGGACGGGAAGGACGCGGACTCCAGCATCGGAACGAGACGGCCGACAGTGACCTCGATCCAGCTCACTTGTCGGTCGAGCTGAAGATACTGCGGCTGTACATGGGCACGGTTGATGGGTGCCGGCTCTCCAGCGGAGCGCGGAACCCGACCCCCGATTATGAATGAGCTTGCATCATCGTGCATAATCATTTGCAGAATGACGCAGGGCCTTAAGGCTGGTCGCGAGGGCGTCGGGGCCGGGCCGTTCCCACTGCTCGGACACCCGCCATACTGCTGATACACCTACCGAACCATCGAGGAGCACACAGAACATGTCCGAGCGCGTCGTACTCGCCTACTCCGGTGGGCTGGACACCTCCGTCGCGATCAGCTGGATCGGCAAGGAGACCGGCGCCGAAGTGGTGGCCGTGGCCATCGACCTCGGCCAGGGCGGCGAGGACATGAACGTGGTGCGCCAGCGCGCCCTTGACTGCGGCGCCGTCGAGGCGATCGTGGTCGACGCGCGCGACGAGTTCGCCGACCAGTACTGCCTGCCCACCATCCAGGCCAACGCGATGTACATGGGCCAGTACCCGCTGGTGTCGGCGATCAGCCGCCCCCTCATCGTCAAGCACCTGGTCGAGGCCGCCAAGTTCCACGGCGCGAGCACCGTCGCGCACGGCTGCACCGGCAAGGGCAACGACCAGGTCCGCTTCGAGGTCGGCATCGGCGCGCTCGCGCCCGATCTGAACGTGATCGCCCCGGTTCGCGACTACGCCTGGACCAGGGAGAAGGCCATCGCCTTCGCCGAGGAGAACGCGCTGCCGATCAACGTCACCAAGAAGTCGCCGTTCTCCATCGATCAGAACGTCTGGGGCCGCGCGGTGGAGACCGGGTTCCTCGAGGACCTGTGGAACGCCCCGACCAAGGACGTCTACGACTACACCTCCGACCCGACCGTCAACTTCGAGGCTCCCGACGAACTCATCGTCACGTTCGACAAGGGTGTTCCGGTGGCCATCGACGGCCGCCAGGTCAGCGTGCTGGAAGCGATCATCGAGCTGAACCACCGCGCCGGCCGCCAGGGCGTCGGCCGCCTGGACATGGTCGAGGACCGCCTGGTCGGTATCAAGAGCCGGGAGATCTACGAGGCTCCGGGCGCCATCGCGCTGATCACCGCGCACCAGGCCCTGGAGAACGTCACCATCGAGCGCGAGCTGGGCCGGTACAAGCGGCAGGTCGAGCAGCGCTGGGGCGAGCTGGCCTACGACGGCCTGTGGTTCTCCCCGCTCAAGCGCGCGCTGGACGCCTTCATCCTGGACACCCAGCAGCACGTCTCCGGCGACATCCGGATGGTGCTGCACGGCGGCTCCGCCGTGGTCAACGGCCGCCGCTCGGAGCAGTCGCTCTACGACTTCAACCTGGCCACCTACGACGAGGGCGACACCTTCGACCAGTCCCTGGCCAAGGGCTTCGTCCAGATCCACGGCCTGTCCTCCAAGGTCGCCGCCCGCCGCGACCTGAACCAGAAGTAAGCCTCAGGCGTGCCGGTGCCCGACCGAGCACCGGCACGCCGACGGCTCCCACGAGGGTGGCCTCGAACCAGAATTCGCGCTGCACCGCCTCGACTTCGGCGGCGGTGGGGTAGGAGTGTGGCTTCCCGTAGTCTCGAATCGGCGTTCGGAGTGTGCTGACAGGGCAGCAGTGCACCCCGAAAGCAACCTGCGTACGCCTTCGCCCCGGCGCTCGAGGCCCCGGCATATGGTTTCGAGCAACCACCGAAGCTGCGTCGAACAGGAACGACTCGACCTGTGCGCGCCGACGCAACAACTCCAACGGAACGACTGAGCCGCAAGTCGATGCACCAGTTGATCCCGCAAACCAACCCACAACTGTTCTCGCGAATCAACGCACCAACTGATCTCGCAAGAACATGGGTAACTCACCGGGTACGCCCAAAACCCGACCGACACCCAACGCAAGACCTGAACGCAAACCGACCACCCACCCAACTGGTACGGCCTGAATACCCGGAGAGGCGGAACAGCATGAGCACGAACCAAGGTGCGCTCTGGGGCGGGCGATTCGCCTCCGGACCGGCCGAGGCCATGGCCGCGCTGAGCAAGTCGACGCACTTCGACTGGGCGCTGGCCCCCTACGACATCCGCGCGTCGAAGGCGCACGCGCGTGTGCTGCACAAGGCCGGGCTGCTCTCCGACACCGACCTGTCCGGCATGCTCGACGGGCTGGATCGCCTCGCGGCGGACGTAGCGTCCGGCGCGTTCGGCCCCGCCGAGTCGGATGAGGACGTACACGGCGCGCTGGAACGCGGCCTGATCGAACGGGTCGGCGCCGAACTCGGTGGCCGGTTGCGGGCGGGGCGTTCGCGCAACGACCAGGTGGCCACGCTGTTCCGGATGTGGCTGCGCGACGGCGTGCGCCGGGTGGCCGCGGGCGTGCTCGCGGTGGTCGACGCGCTGGTGGAGCAGGCGGCCGCGCATCCGGACGCGGTGATGCCGGGCAAGACCCATTTGCAGGCGGCGCAGCCGGTGCTGCTGGCCCATCACCTGCTCGCGCACGCGCACCCGCTGCTGCGCGACCTCGACCGGCTGCGCGACTTCGATCGCCGCGCGGCGGTGTCGCCCTACGGTTCCGGCGCGCTGGCGGGCTCCTCCCTGGGACTCGACCCCGAGGCCATCGCCGCGGATCTGGATTTCGACGCGGCCGCCGCCAACTCGATCGACGCCACCTCGGCGCGGGACTTCGCCGCCGAGGCCGCGTTCGTGCTCGCCATGATCGGCGTCGACCTGAGCCGGATGGCCGAAGAGGTGATCCTCTGGAGCACACCGGAATTCGGCTATGTCACGCTGGCCGACGCCTGGTCGACCGGCTCGTCGATCATGCCGCAGAAGAAGAACCCCGACGTCTCCGAGCTGACCCGAGGCAAGGCGGGCAGGCTGATCGGCAATCTCACCGGCCTGCTGGCCACCCTCAAGGCGCAGCCGCTGGCCTACAACCGCGACCTCCAAGAGGACAAGGAACCTCTCTTCGACTCGGTGGCGCAACTCGAACTGCTGCTCCCGGCCATCGCGGGCTTGGTCTCGACGCTGACCTTCCACACCGATCGCATGGCCGAACTCGCGCCCGCGGGTTTCACGCTGGCCACCGATATCGCCGAATGGCTCGTCCGCCAGGGTGTTCCGTTCCGGGTCGCGCACGAGGCGGCGGGTGCGTGCGTGCGTGCCGCCGAGTCCAGCGGCGTCGGCTTGGACGAGCTCACCGACGAGGAGTTCGCCGCGATCGACCCGGCGCTGACCGGGAAGGTGCGCGAGGTGCTCACCGTGCAGGGCTCCATCGCGTCCCGCAACGCCCGGGGCGGTACGGCCGGTGTCCAGGTCGCGGCGCAGCTCGCGGAGGTGCGCGAGGCGGCGGCCGCGGCGCGAGCCTGGCTGGACTGAACCCGGGCTCCGCCCGCTGTCCGCGATCCGCGACCCGGCCTATCCGACGACGGTGATGTCGGCTCCGCTGAACAGCAGATCGCTGCGGCGCCGGGGACCCACGTCGAACCCTTGCGCCGGTTCGGCCTCCGGCGTCAGCTCGCGCAACTGCCGGAGAAACACCTCGACCGCCAGCGTGGCCATGCTCTTGCCGGGACAGACATGCCTGCCGAACCCGAAGGTCAACGGCAATTTGCCGGTCCGGTCCAGCGCGAGGCAGTCGGGAAACGCCTCCGGGTCGCGGTTCGCCGCGGCGAACATCACGAGCAACGGTCCGGCGGGCAGCCGCGTGCCGCTGGAGAGTACGACCGGTGTCCTGGCCCGACGCTTCCATGCCACCAGCCCCGGATCGAGTTGAAGGATCTTCGCCGCGACCCGTGCGCCGCCGTTCGGCTCGGTGAGCAGATCCCACCAGACGCGGTCCGGATCCCCGAGCAGTCGCTGGACGCCTTGCTGAATGCTGCCGCTCACCGTGTGCACGCCTGCGCCCAATGAATTCGCCATGGCGGATACCGCGATCCGATGGGACAGCCCGGCGTCGCGCAGTGTGCGGGCGAACCCGGTCGCCTCGCTGCCGCGGCCCGCGCGGACCGCTCTGCCGCTGACGGTGAACAGCCAGCCGAGCGCGCTCACCGCGTCGGCCAGTTCGCGTCCGCGCATCACCCGGCCGAGCAGTCCCGATTGCGCTCCGCTCCAAGCGGCCACGTTCGGCCAGTCCGATGCGGGCAAGCCGACCGCCGCACCGACGGTGCGGGCGGCATAACCGATCGACAACGCAGTCACGTCCAACGGCGAGCCGGGCCGGAATCCCGCGTCCCGCACCGCCGCGTGGAAGTGCTCGGCCATCTCGGCGGCCCGGGCGGCCCGATCGGCGGGGGAGATGGTGAAATGCCCAGAAGGCCCGGCCATGGTATTCCACACCCGCTTGTGCAACAGGTCGTCGGACAGGTTGGCGGTCGCCTTCGCGGGTGGCGGAACCAGGTGCCGGACGAAATGCGGGATGGCGCGGGGCGTCGCCGCGATGCGCGCGTAACCGACGAGGGGATCCAGCGAATTCGCGTTGGAGATGCCCGGTGTCGTCGCGTCCAGCACTTCGCGCACGTCGTCGTACTTCCAGATCACGCGCAGCCCGGACCGATGCGCGTAACTCGGTTCCGGCCACTCGTGCAAACGCCGGTACCTCTCATCGCGCTCGGCATACGGCAACTCGTTGCAGGTCACTTCGTCGAAGGGAAAACCGGTCACCGCAACGTTCGAGCTACGCATCGGCCGAGCGTATCGGCACCTCGGCAACGGTCGCCGGTCCGCGAATCCCCGGCACTGGGAGGGCCGGTGCCCACCGCTGCCGGGGCCGAGGCCGGGTCGCGGCTGTGACTAGGCTGCGAAAATGACCTTGTTGCTGCTCGCCTTGGCCATCGCCTCCGAGGTGACCGCGACCGTTTCACTGAAACTGTCCGACGGATTCACCAAGCTCGTCCCTTCGATCGTGGTGGTCGTCGGCTATTGCACGGCGTTCTTCTTCCTCGCCCGGGCGCTGAAGCGAGGGATGCCGATCGGGGTGGCTTACGGCATCTGGTCGGCGATCGGCGTCGCCGCGATCGCGCTGATCGGCGTGCTGTTCCTCAACGAGCGGCTGACCCTCGTGCAGGTCGGCGGCATCGGGCTCGTGATACTCGGCGTGCTCGCCTTGGAACTCGGTGGCGCGCACTGACTTCGGTTGCGAGGCAGCCCGCGAGTTGTCGCGGGTCAATCCGATACGCGGACCCCGTATCCCGCGTTCCCGAGGGCGGTGAGCACGTCGTCGCGATGAGCGGTACCTCGTGTCTCCAGGGTGAGCGCCACTTCCACCTCGTCCACCGCCAGCCACGTCCCGGTGCGGGAGTGTGCCACGTCGACCACGCTTGCGCCCGTCTTGCCGACCACCGCCAGCAGCGATCCCAGCGCGCCGGGGCGATCGGAAATCGTCACGCGCACGGCGAGATAGCGACCTGCCGCGCTCAGGCCGTGACCTATCACGCGGGTCAGCAGCAACGGGTCGATATTGCCGCCGGACAGGATCGCGCAGACCGGCCCCCGCAGGCCGAGTTCCTCGGGCGAAATACTCATCAGAGCGGCGACCGCCGCGGCGCCCGCGGGTTCGACGATCAGCTTCGCGCGTTCCAGGCACAGCAGCAGCGCCTGCGACAGCGCTTCCTCGTCCACCGTCACGATTCGTGAAACATGCTGGGCCACATGGCCGAACGGCACTTTGCCGGGCTGTCCGACCGCGATGCCGTCGGCCATCGTCGACATCCGCTCGACGCGGACCGGGTGGCCCGCCGCCAGCGAGCCCGGCCAGGCGGCCGCTTCCGCCGCCTGCACCCCGATGACGCGGACGTTCGGCGCCATATGCCGCAGCGCGACCGCGACTCCCGCCAAGAGCCCGCCGCCGCCGGTGGGCACGAGCACCGTGCCGACCTGCGGCAGCTGCTCCGCGATCTCCACGCCGGCGGTGGCCTGGCCTGCCACGATATCGGGATGGTCGAACGGATGGATCAGCGTCGCGTCGGACCGGTCGGCGAAATCCAGTGCGGCGTCCAGCGACTCGTCGATGGTCTCGCCCACCTGGCGGACTTGCGCACCGTATGCCCTGGTCGCCGTCACTTTCGGCAGTGACGCCCCGACCGGCATGAACACCGTCGACGCGATGCCGAGCGAGGCCGCCGACCACGCGACGCCTTGCGCGTGGTTACCGGCGCTCGCGGCCACGACGCCGCGCTCCCGAACCTCCTGCGGCAAATTCGCGATTCGGTTGTAGGCCCCGCGCGGCTTGAACGACCCGGTGCGCTGCAGGTTCTCGCATTTCAGCCACACTTCGGCGCCCACGCGCTCGGACAACACTCGCGAGGCCAGCAGCGGCGTGCGCCGGATCACCGGGTCCAGCAGCCGCGTGGCCGCCGCGATCCGCGGCATGTCGACGGTCTCCATAGCGCCATGCTGCCACTCGGGCAGGCGAGATCAGGCGGCTCTGGCGAGGTTGTGGGCCAGCGTCCCCAAGCGCGCCAGGCGCGCGTCGCCGAGCGGGGTGATCCGGCTGCCCAGGCGATTGGTGACGAAGCCGAGCGACATCCCGGTCGCCGGGTCGGCGAAACCGCCGGAGCCGCCGAGGCCGAAATGGCCGAAAGCCGAGATGGGTTCGGCCTTGGACGGCTTCATCGGCACGCCGTGGTAACCCAGCGCCCAGGGAATACGGAAGGCCAGCACGTAGTCGGGGGTGAACACCTGCCGCCGGGTGATCTGCTCGATGGTGTCCGGGCGCAGCAGCTGATACCCGTCCAGTTGCCCGCCGTTGGCGAGCGCGCCGTACACGCGGGCCAGCGCGCGGGCGGAGAAGACGCCGTTGAGGCCGGGCATCACCGAGTCGTGCAGGCGCGGATCGGCTACCAGCTCGGCGAAACCCACGGGGGTGGTGTCGGCGGCGGCCGCGAAGCGGGTGCGGGCGAGCATCCGCGAGCCACGCTCCCAGCTCATGCCCGCGACCGTCAGGCGCGGGAAATTGGTGGCGATACGCCCGCGCTCGGCTGCCGGGACCCGGAACCACAGTTCCTCGGCCGCGAGCGGTAGCGCGATCTCGGTGCGCAGCGCGTCGGTGAATTCCGTTCCGGTCACCCGGCGCACCAGCTCCGCGGCGAGGTGTCCGTAGGTGATGCCGTGATAGCCGCTGGTCACCTTGTGCCGCGGATCGGGCGCGGCGGCCGCGAGCGCCGCGGTGACCGCGGCGTCGTCGAAGAATCGCTCGACCGGTCCGGGCAGCAGCCCACGCAGCCGGTGCAGCCCGGCCCGGTGGGTCAGCATCGCCCGCACGCTGATGCGCTCCTTGCCCGCCGCCGCGAACTCCGGCCAGTAGGTCGCGAGCGGCTCGTCGTAGTCGATCAGGCCGCGCTCGGCCAGGCGATGCACCAGCGTGCTGGCGATCCCTTTGCCGGTGGAGAACGCCATCGCGACGGTGTCGTGCGCCCACGGGACATCCGGATGCGCGTAACCGGCCCAGACGTCCACCACCGGCTCGCCGTGCAGGTAGACCGCCAGCGCTCCGCCGCCGTCGGACGGACGCCGGAACAGCCGGTCGAACTCCGCCACCAATCGCGCGAAGCGGCGATCTACGAATTGTCCTGCCGAAACTGTCATCGAAACCTGTGCCTGTCTTTCAGCGCCTGCGGCGTCGCGAACAATCCAATGCTAGGTGTCTCGTTTCGCTCGAGACCGGTGGCCGGGACCCGCACCCACCACGCGACCGGTCGGTACTGTGAGAAGACGTTTCCTGACCGTCACACGGGTGACCGGGAACGCAACACGCTGCCCCTAGCGTGTTGTCATGCCCCCGAGACGACGTTCGGCGCTGCTCGCGAGGTTGGTCGTCGACACACCCGGCCGCCCGCAGATCATCCTCGGCGAACTGCGCCGGGTGATCCTCGACGGGGCGGTGCCGCCCCGTACCGTCATCCCGCTGCGCGAGGTGGCGGAACTGTTCGGCGTGAGCCATATTCCGGTGCGCGAGGCGCTCAAGACGCTGATCGGGGAGGGGCTGGTCACCCACGAGCCGCACGCCGGATACACGGTGGCGCAACTGACCGCCGCCGAATTGCGCGAGATGTACATCGTGCGGCAGACCTTGGAGACGGCCTCGCTCGCCGCGGCCGCCATGAACCACTCCGCCGCCGACCGCGCCGAACTGCTGGATGTGAACGAGGCCATGGAACAGGCGATACGCGACGACGACCCGGCCGCCTACCACCGTGGGTCGCGCACCTTCCATGTGGCGCTGACCCGGCCGTCACGCATGTTCCGGCTGCTGCACATGCTCGAAGCGGCGTGGAACGTCACCGAGCCGGTGCAGTCGATGGTGCACATCGGCCGGGCCGACCGAGTGCGGCTGCACACCGACCACGCGTTGATGCTGGACGCGTTCCTGGCCCGGGACGTCGAGCGCCTGCTGCTCGTCGCCGAACATCACCATCGCAGGCTGGAGTCCGTGATCGCGACCTTGCCCACCGATACCGGTCTGCTCGCCCCGGAAGATATATCTGCCGCGCAATAGCCGGGCAATAACCGCGCAATGGACGGGCAATAGCCGATTCCTACCGTCGTTTCGATCACAGTTTCACCCTTCGGATGGGAAACACCATGACCGAAACCATCGCCGCGGCACCCGCTCCCGAGCGGATCGCCCCCGCAGGCTATGACCCACGGCTCACAAACGACGATCTCGCGCCGCTGCGCAAGCAGAACTGGGGCTCTTACAACATCTTCGCGTTCTGGATGTCGGACGTGCACAGCGTCGGCGGCTATGTCACCGCGGGTAGCTTGTTCGCGCTCGGCTTGGCCAGCTGGCAGGTACTGGTGGCCTTGTTGATCGGGATCACTCTGGTGTATTTCTTCTGCAATCTGGTCGCCAAGCCGAGTCAGGCGACCGGCGTGCCGTACCCGGTCATCTGCCGCAGTGCGTTCGGCGTGCTCGGCGCCAATATCCCCGCGATCATCCGCGGGCTGATCGCGGTGGCCTGGTACGGCATTCAGACATTCCTCGCTTCGGCGGCACTGGATGTCGTACTGGTGAAGCTGTTTCCGTCCCTCGCGCCGTACGCGGTGGCAGGCGACTACGGATTCCTCGGTCTGTCGCTGCTCGGCTGGGGCAGCTACCTGACGCTGTGGGTGGTGCAGGCCTGCGTTTTCTGGCAGGGCATGGAGTCCATTCGCCGGTTCATCGACTTCTGTGGGCCCGCGGTGTACGTGGTGATGTTCCTGTTGTGCGGTTACCTGATCGCGAAGGCCGGCTGGGGCGCGATCGATCTGAACCTGGGCGCGGTGCGGTACACCGGATGGGATTCGGTGCCCGTGATGCTGGGCGCCATCGCGCTCGTGGTCTCCTACTTCTCCGGGCCGATGTTGAACTTCGGCGACTTCTCCCGGTACGGCAAGTCCTTCGCCGTGGTGCGCCGGGGCAACCTGCTCGGTCTCCCGCTGAACTTCCTGCTGTTCTCGTTGCTGGTGGTGATCACCGCCTCGCTGACGGTGCCGGTCTACGGCGAGCTGATCACCGACCCGGTCGCCACGGTGGCGCGCATCGACAGCACCTTCGCGATCGTGCTCGGCGCACTGACCTTCACTGTCGCCACCATCGGCATCAACATCGTCGCGAACTTCATCTCGCCCGCCTTCGACTTCTCGCACGTGAGTCCGCAGCGCGTCAGCTGGCGCGCGGGCGGCATGATCGCCGCGGTGGGCTCGGTGCTGATCACGCCGTGGAATCTCTACAACAACCCGGAGGTCATCCACTACACGCTGGAGGTGCTCGGCGCCTTCATCGGCCCGCTGTTCGGGGTGCTCATCGCCGATTACTACCTGGTACGCAAGCAACGCGTGGCGGTGGACGACCTGTTCACGATGTCCAGCAGCGGACGCTATTGGTATCGCGGCGGATACAACCCGGCCGCGGTGATCGCGACGGTCGTCGGCGCGCTGGCCGCGGTGATGCCGGTGCTGGCCAAGGATGTCACCGGTATGTACACCGCGGCACAGTACAGCTGGTTCATCGGTTGCGGCCTCGGCTTCGTGGCCTACTACGTCCTTGCCACACGCACCTGGCCGGCGATGCGGGAGAGCGCGGCCTGATGCATATCCGTGTGGTCAACCCCAATACCTCCCGGGCGATGACCGACACGATCGAGCGGTGTGCCAGGGCCGTCGCTGGTCCTGGCACCCTGCTCGACGCGGTGACCTCGGAGATGGGACCGGCCTCGATCGAAAGTCACTACGACGAAGCGCTCAGCGTTCCCGGCCTGCTCGCCGCGATCCGGCGCGGGGAGGCCGAGGGGGTCGACGGCTACGTGTTGGCCTGCTTCGGCGACCCCGGTCTCGACGCCGCGCGCGAGCTGGCCAGGGGACCGGTGATCGGGATCGCCGAGGCCGCTATGCGTACCGCCGCTCATCTCGGTCGCGGGTTCAGCGTGGTCACCACCCTGGGCCGGACCGTCGGCCGGGCGGCCGATCTGGCGGAGCGCTACGGGATGCGGCACTTCTGCCGCGGTATCCACGCCTGCGAGATTCCTGTGCTCGCCCTCGACACCGATCCGGACGCGCGCAAGATCGTCACCGAAGCGTGCCGGGAAGCGGTCGAGGCGGACCGGTCCGACGCGATCGTCCTCGGCTGCGCGGGGATGGCCGATCTGTCCGCGCACGTGCGCGCCGAGGTCGGCGTGCCGGTGGTGGACGGTGTGGCGGCGGCGACCCTGACCGTCCAATCGCTGCTCACGCTCGGTCTGCGCAAGTCCGGCCGGGGCGAATTCGCCGCGCCGCCGCCGAAGCCTTACACCGGCTCGCTGCGATCGTTCGGGGCCTGAGCGAGGCTCAGGCGGCTACCGCGATGGCGAGCTTGCGCAGTTCGGCGTCCGGGTCGGCCACGTCGACCACGAGCCGTGTGACGTCCGCGCCCGCCAAGTCGATACGGATGGCGTGTCCGTCGAATCGGGTGTCCCAGAATTCCTTGCGGCCCTTGCCGCGGAAGGTCCCCGCCGCGATCACGCCGGGGAAGAAAGTGCCGGGCGTGCGCACCCACGGCGGGCGGCGGTCGACCCCGGCCATGCCGAGCGCGGTGACGGCGGACAGGTCGAAACTCAGCTGGTCGCGCAGCGCCAGCAGCTGATGCGCACCGAGCACGTGCACCGTCACCGTCGTTCCGGTGACCTCGAATTCCACCATCACGCACCTCACTTCACCGAGAACTCGTACCTCTCAACGATGCAGAACGGTCCTGGTCACAGCCTGTGCCGTTCCTATGAGTTCTCTCAGTTTCACTCCATGTTGTTACATGGATATGCGCATCAATCGATGTCACGCACCGTGCCGAGTGTGTCGACCAGCGCGAATGTCGAGCTACAACCGGCTCGGGAGGGAAAGCCGTCGTGAATTCGCCGGCTGGATCGAGGCAGCCGCGCCGCCTGCGCAGTCGGCGAGATGTGTTCGGCTGCCTCGGACCAGGAGAAACGATACGACGAATCAGTGCGCAGAGGTTCCTGTGACGTGCGCGTGTTCCGCGACGTCGAGGACACCGGCCAGCCATGGGGTGTAGGCGTCCGGGTTGTCGGCCAGCGCGTCGCGTAGCGCGTCCGGCTGAATCCACGCGAAGTCGGCGACCTCGGCCGGATCCGGTCGAGGGTTGCCGATGTCGAGGCGCCCGATCAGAACGTGATCCCACTCGGATTCGACGCGGCCGGTGCGCAGGTCCGCCGCGTGGTAGCGGTAGATCCCGGCCTCGGTGAGCGCGATCGTCAGGCCCATTTCCTCGGCCAGCCGCAGCCCCGCCGCGGCAGCGACCGGTTCGCCGGGTGCGGGGTGGCCACAGCAGGTATTGGCCCACAGTGACGGGAACCTGGTCTTGACCGCCGCACGCTGCTGCAAGAGCACCCGGCCCGCCGAGTCGAACAGCAAGACGGAGAACGCGCGGTGCAGTCGTCCCGGGGCCAGGTGTGCCTCGGCGACCGTGCACGCGCCGACCGCGCGGCCCGCGTCGTCGACGAGTTCGACGGGCAGGGCCTCGCGGTCGGTGTACGGCTGGGCGAGGGCGTCGGTCACCTGCCCACCTTATCGGCGGCGATGAGCAGGTAGTGGAAGCTCCCCTCCTGGTACGCGGTCAGGAACGGCTTCTCGACGCCGGTGGCGAGCTCGGAATGCGTGCGCAGCTCCCAGTACGGGATGGTCGCCGCGGTGAGTTCGGTCACGGAGATGGGCACCAGGTTGTTCGCGGCCAGGGCGCGGAAGTACTCGCCGCGCGGATGGATCATGCAGCCGTAGTGCGCGTCGATCCAGCTGACCGAGGACGCGCGACCGCCGGTCACGTCGTTGGAGCAGCCGGTGATGCACACGTAGCGTCCGCCCGGCTCCAGCAGGCGGGAGAACTCGCTGAACAAGTCGAAGAGGTCCACGTACATCGTGGTCTCGTTGGTCCAGATCCCGCGCATGGAACCGGTCTCGAAGCCGGTGTCGAGCATGTTGCGGAAGTGGAACCGCACCTTGTCCGCGACGCCGCGGTGAACAGCCTGGTCATTGGCGAAGCCGACCTGATATTCGGAGATGGTCACGCCGTCGACCTGGCAGCCGAAGCGCTGGTTGGCCATGAAGCTGGTGCCACCGCGCCCCGAGCCGCCGTCGAGCAGCCGGTCGCCGGGCCGGACGTCGCCGAGGTGGTCGAGCAGGAAGTCCGCCTGCGCGGTCTCCAGCCGGTGCAGTTCGGCGACGATGCGTTCCTCCCGGGTGTCCGCCGGGCCGGTCAGCACGGACAGGTCCGGCTCGCCGATGCCGTAGTGGTGGTGGTAGAGCCCGTCGACCTCACCGAGTTTGGTGTTGACCCGGTCGTCGTTCGGGTTGTTGTTCCAGTACGCGGCGACGGATTTCTGGTAGCTGGTACGCAGAACGGTCCCGGTCTCCGGGTTGAGCATGGTCATGCGCGATCATCCTCTCTCGGTGCGGTACTGCTTCGTTGCTCTCTTACAGGTGGCTCTGGTGCGGGTCGCGATAGCGCTTGCTGTCGGCGTGCCAGGCGCGGTTGCCTCCCATCCAGGCCCACAGGCCCGCGAGGAAACGGCGTAGTTCCGGCGAGCCGAGCGCGGCCAGGGGCGCCGCTTCCCGTTCGAACCGGTGCACGAGTTCGTCGTGCACCTCGGCGGTGCGCAGCACGGCCTCGCGGCGCGAGCAGCGCTCCTCGGCGGCCAGGACGGTCGGCAGGTTGAACTCCCTGCCGTTGGAGAGATCCTCGCGCGCCATCGAATACAGGTCGTTGACCATCTGGCTGGCCAGCGCGGCGGTGGTGACCACGCGGCGCACCGCGGGGTCGGTGTACTCGGCGGCCGGTAACTCGTAGCCGCCGACCACATCGGTCGGCGCCATGCACGGCAGGAAGCTGTGCGGTTGCCGATTGGCGAGGTACTCCCACACCGGCGGCATCCGCCCCGCCGAGCGCCAGCCCGCTTCCGCTCCGAGCGCGATGAACCAGCCCGCGATCTCGGTGCGCAGCCGGGCCAGTTGCGCAGGGCGTGCGTAGCGTGCGAGGTGCTCGAAGGACGTGCGAAACGCGCGCAGGATCGGATCGGCTTCGAGAGCGGCCTCGAGCTGGGCGACGTAACGCGCGGGAAGATAGACCGGGTCCATGGCGGCGGCCGCCAATTCGAGCCGGGGACCCAACTCCGCCTCGGCGCTGGAGGGGGTGCCGTCCGGTGCCCGGTCGTCGGCATCCTCCTCGCAGTAGTAGTCGTCCACGGACCATTCCGAGACCGCGCATTTCGCCGCCGCCAGCAGCCGGTCGGCATCGTCGCAGTCCGGGTGGGCGAGCATGATCAGCCGGCCGAAATCGGCGTCGCGCAACTCCTGCAGCCGCCCCTCGTACAACCCGATGTCCCTGGCCCAGTCGACGATGCCGATGTTGACGGCCTCGGCGAGAGCCGGATCGTCACGCAGCGGCGGCGGGCAGTACAGCGGTGGAATCGGATCCTGCCGATCGCGGCACACCTCGGCGGTGCCGGATCCGGTCGGTGTGCGTGGCACGCGTGCGGGACCGCCCGCGGCATCCGACCCGATGCTCGGTTGCGTCCGCGTGCCCGTGCGAGGTGGCCCCGCGAGGCCGTGTAGCAGCGCCGACGGCGTGCCGAGCCCGGTGGGTCCGGTGGGAATGCGTGGCGCTGCGGGCAACGGAGTTCGTCCCGTCACCAGGGGCGGCCCCGGTGCGGTGGCGAGAACTGCGGCTGCCCCTTCGATGGCTGCTCCCGGTGTGCCGGCGCGGACAGCGGTAGGGGAAGTCGCCGCCACGGCGGGCGTCGTGGCAGCGTCCGCGCCGGTACGGGCAAGCAACAGCGCGGCGGCGCCCAGGCCGGACGGACCGAGCAGAGCGCGCGGTGTGACCCCCGCCTGTCCGGCCACCGACGAAATATTCGGCGAATCAGCCGCTTTCGTCGACAACAGGTCGGCCGGAGCGGTTGTCCGGGTATTGGTGAGTAGCGCGACGACGGTGGCGGCCACCTCATCGGTGGCGTGCGCCGCCGCGGCGCGGGAGAGCACCGACATGCCCATCACCCCGGTCAGTCGGCTTGCCGGGCGACCGAGACGTTGTCGAGCACGCCGAGCGCGTCGGGCACCAGCACGGCCGCCGAGTAATAGCAGCTGATCAGGTAGGAGATGATCGACTGGTCGTCGATGCCCTTGAAGCGCACGTTGAGGCTCGGCTCGTATTCGTCCGGAATCCCGGTCTGGTGCAGGCCGATCACGCCCTGGTCCTTCTCGCCGGTGCGCATGGCCAGGATCGAGGTGGTCTGGGTGTCGCTGATCGGGATCTTGCCGCACGGGAAGATCGGTACGCCTCGCCACGCCGGAACCCGGTGCCCGTCCACCTCGACCGGATCCGGGTAGAGCCCGCGCTTGGTGCATTCGCGTCCGAACGCGGCGATCGCCTTCGGATGGGCAAGAAATAGTTTCGTGCTGCGGCGCATGCTGAGCAGTTCGTCGAAGTCGTCCGGGGTGGGCGCGCCGGTCTCGGCGTAGATGCGCTGCTTGAGATCGCAGTTGTGCAGCAGCCCGAAGTCGGGGTTGTTGACCAGGTCGTATTCGCGGCGTTCGTAGAGCGCTTCGATGGTCAGGCGCAGCTGCTGCTCGACCTGATTCATCGGGTCGTTGAACAGGTCGGCGACTCGGGTATGCACCCGCAGCACGCTCTGCGCCAGGCTGAGTTCGTATTGGCGTGGGGCGGCGTCGTAATCGACGAACGTGCCTTCCAACAGCGGCTCGCCCGCGTGGCCGGAGGCGATCGCGATGTCCGCCTCGCCTTTGTTGTTCTGCGGATGGGTGGGTGCGGAAGCCACGCGAGAAAGTTGCTCGCGCAATGCCGAAGTTCTGTCGATGAACTCTGTGAGTGATCGTCGCGGAAGGACCAACATGGTTGTTCGCGTGACCGTCTTGATGGTGACCGGCCAGATCGCCGAAGGTTCGGTCAATATCGTGTCGCCGAAGAAGTCGCCGCCGCCGAGGATGCCGAGCTTCGTCTGCTCGCCGTACTCACCCGACCCGATTTTGCTCAATTTGCCGTGCACGATCAGCAGAATTTGATCCATCGGATTGCCGAATTCCGCTACCACAATGCCCGGTTCGAGATCGCGCTGTTCGAAACGGTCCGCGAGGGCGCGCAGCACGTCCTCGTCATCGAATCCGCGCAGCGCCGGAAGTTCTTGCAATTCCAGGGGAATGACGCGTGCGGTGGAGCCGTCGATGACGAATTCCACTTCGCCGTTGCCCACGGTGTGGGTGAGGCGGCGGTTCACTCGGTATACACCGCCGTTGACCTGCGTCCACGGCAGCGCGCGAGTGAGCCATCGCGAGCTGATGCCCTGCATCTGCGGTTCGGATTTGGTGGTGTGCGCGAGCAGGCCCGCGGTACTGGTGCTCAGGCTCCTGCGCACGTTGTTTTCCGTTTGGACTGGCATTTCAATGGTCATGCGTGGTCCTCACCTCGAGACGGCCACCGAGACGTGGTGACGGGTTGTGGAGCAGGGGATTCGAGATCGTCGATAGTTCAGAGTCGCCGGGTGTTCACATCAAACAGCAGCGGGCGTGCCCGCGGAGAGCTCATCGATCGAATTTGCCTACGCGCCAGGGCGTTCCAGACGTGATCGATGGTAGACGCCGAAAGCGGCTGTGCACAGAAAAATTTCGAAGATCGTTCCGACGCCCGCCGGATGGTCACGACACGCGGTCGATTCCGGTAACGGCGGGTTGCGTCCGGAGGTTCGGTCCGAATTGCGTTCTGGTAGCGGCAGATCAGCTATGTGAGCGTTCGACTGCCTCGGCACAAGCGGTGCCCGGCGCTCTCTCGATGTGGGCGAATCGGGCGGCTGGAGTGGCCATCGCGGCCATGCCGTGGCATCCACCGGTCGCGAGCGATGTCCCTACCCGCTGTGCTGCCGGACGTAAGCCATGTCCGAGCCGGGGCGTGGGTGCCGCCGGGATACGGTCGAGTAGGTGACCCCTCGATCGATGTGCGCCCGTATTCCGGCGCGGCGTGAAAACGGTGGCGGGCGCCCGGGCACACCGATGGCGCTGACCTATCCGGGTTGCCGGTGGCCGGGGCTGCCGCGATGGAATGTTTCCGCGTCGATACGTGACCGTCAGGGAGCCGACTGCGGCAACCTGGCATGTGACGTGTCACAGCGGACACATAATGGACAAGTGGTGTGGGAAGCTCGTCTGAACACGTCGCCGTGTGTGATGCGGGTCACGTTCTAGGGTAGGGCCAGGAGCGATGGTGAAGTTGAATGCGAAGGTTGTGGTGGGCTCGGTACAGCGGTTGATGGCGACCGCGCAGAACGGCCTGGAGGTCATCCGCTTCGGCGGACTGACCCCTGACGTGGCGTCCTCGCCGTTCGAGGTCGTGGAACGCAGACGCATGTACCGGCTGCGGCATTACTTCCCCGACGACACGACGCCGGGGCGCCCGGTGGCCGTGCTGGTCCCGCCGCTCATGGTGAACGCCGACATCTGGGATGTGAACGCCGAAGAGGGCGCCGTCGGGATCCTGCACCGCGGCGGCATCGACTGCTGGGTGGTGGACTTCGGCTCGCCCGCCAGCGAGGAGGGCGGCTGGCAGCGCGATCTCGCCGACCACGTGCTGGCCGTCAACAGCGCGATCGACACCGTCAACGAGGCCACCGGCAGCGGCGTGCACCTGATGGGCTACTCGCAGGGCGGCATGTTCGCCTACCAGACCGCCGCCTACCGGTACGGCAAGGGCGTGGACAGCATCGTCACCTTCGGCAGCCCGGTCGACATCGTCGCGGGCATGCCGTTCGGGCTGCCCTACGGCATGGTCTCCGACGTCGCGGACTTCCTGGCCGATCATGTGGTCACCCGGTTGCCGATCACCGACTCCATGGTGCGCATCGGCTTCCAGTTGCTCGATCCGGTGAAGACGGCCAAGTCGAGGATCGACTTCCTGCTTCAGCTGCACGACCGCGAGGCGTTGTTGCCGAAGGAGCGCCAGCGCCGATTCCTCAACAGTGAAGGCTGGGTCGGTTACGCGGGCCCGGCCGCGGCGGATCTGCTCAAGCAATTCGTCGCGCACAACCGACTGATGCTCGGCGGTTTCGTGATTCGCGATCACCCGATCTCGCTGGCCGAACTGAAATGCCCGATCCTGGCGTTCGTCGGCGAGGTCGACGACATCGGACAGCCCGCCGCGGTGCGCGGCATCGTGCGGGCCGCGCCGAACGCGGAGGTCTACGAGGCGACATTGGTCGCGGGCCACTTCGGCCTGGTGGCCGGAAGCATGGCCAGCAAACACACCTGGCCGCTGGTGCGGCAGTGGGTGGAATGGATGAACGGCGACAAGCCGCTGCCCCCTGAGATCGTGCCGATGACCGAGCACGTGCCCAGCAATCGCCCCCGCTCGGCGGCCACCCGGGTGGTGCACACCGCCGCGACGCTGGCCGAGGCGGGCACCGGCGTCGGCAAGGCCCTCGAAGGCATCGCGAGCAACACGGTGCGCGGATCGATCGAACTGGCGGGAGAGGCCGCGCGGGCTCTGCCCAGGCTGACCCGCCTCGGCATGATCCAGCCGCACACCCGTATATCGCTCGGCCGTTTGCTGACCGAGCAGACGCGCCGCGCGCCGCAGCGGGACCTCTTCCTGTTCGACGACCGCGTGCACACCAACGCGGCGGTCAACGAGCGCATCGACAACGTGGTGCGCGGCCTGATCTCGGTGGGCGTGCGCCCGGCCATGCGGGTCGGCGTGGTGATGGAGACCCGGCCCAGCGCGCTGGCCTCGGTCGCGGCGCTGTCGCGGCTGGGCGCGGTGGCGGTGCTGCTCGCCCCGCACAGCGACCTGCGCCGCGCGATCGAGCTCACCGGCGTCGAGACGCTGATCTCCGATCCGGAGAACCTGCGGCAGGCCGCCGCGACCGACGCCAGGGTGCTGGTGCTCGGCGGTGGTAGCACGCGCGAGCTGGCGCTGCCCACGACCGACCGCCTGATCGACCTCGAGCAGATCGACCCGGCGCGGGTGCGGGTGCCCGCCTGGTACCGGCCGGACCCCGGTCTGGCGCGCGAGCTGGCGTTCGTGCTCGTCACCGGCACCGGTGACCGGCTGGAGACGAAGTACATCACCAACCACCGCTGGGCGCTGTCGGCGTTCGGCACCGCGACCACGGCCGATCTCAATCGCAGGGACACGGTGTACTGCCTTGCGCCGCTGCATCATTCGTCCGGGCTGCTGGTCAGTCTCGGCGGGGCGATCGCGGGTGGCAGCCGGGTCTCGCTGGCCCGGTCGCTCGACCCGGCGCGCTTCGCCGAGGAGGTGCACCGCTACGGCGTCACCGTGGTGACCTACACCTGGACCATGCTGCGCGACATCCTCGACGCGGAGGTGTTCCCGGACGGCCACAGCCACCCGATCCGTTTGTTCATCGGCTCCGGAATGCCCGCCGGACTGTGGCGGCGCACCGTGGAGCAGTTCGAGCCCGCCCGCGTGCTCGAGTACTACGCCTCGATCGAGGGTGACGTGGTGCTGGCCAACGTGGCCGGGGTGAAACGCGGATGCAAGGGGAGGTCGGTTCCCGGCACCGCGAAGGTGGAACTGGTCGCCTACGACCCGCTCACCGAACGCATCCTGGTCGACGGATCCGGCTACGCCCGCCGTTGCGCGGACAACGAGGTGGGTCTGCTGATCGGCAAGGCGTCCGACGGCGTCGACATCTCCGCGGGCGGCCTGCGCGGGGTCTTCACGGCGGGCGACTCCTGGATGCCGACGGAGAATCTGTTCCGCCGCGACAGCGACGGCGACTACTGGCTGATGGACCGCACGGACACGGTGATCCACACCCGGCGCGGGCCGGTCTTCGGTCAGCCGATCGTCGACGTGCTCAACGACATCACCGCTGTGGACATGGAAGTCACCTACGGACTGAACGTCGACGACCATTGCATCGCGGTGGCCGCGGTGAGCGTGCGCGAAGGTCTCCGCCTGGACCCGAAGGATGTCACCGAGGCGTTGCGGGTGCTGGACCCGGACCAGCGGCCCGACCTGGTGTACGTGGTGGACGACATCCCGCGCAGCCCGTCGTTCCGTCCGTCCGCCCGCGCCGTGCAGGCGGCGGGCAGGCCGGAGCCGGGGCCGGATACCTGGTGGTACAACCGGGCATCGGACGCCTACGAGATCCTCACCGACGACCAAGCGCGCGCGCTGCTCGGTGGCTGACGCGATACATGTTGCCGAAGAGCCGGATTCATCGACCGATGGCATAGTGAGTGCCTGTGGGAACGAGCCTCATTTACCGCAACGGGACTGTCTACGAGGTCCTGATGCGCGGGTTGTACGGCAAGCACTACACGGCTCGGTATCGCGCTATCGCGGAACTCGTCCCGGAAGGGGCGAGCGTGGTCGATCTGTGCTGCGGGCCCGCGACGCTCTACACCCGCTACTTGCGCCACAAGTCGGTCGACTACACCGGGCTCGATCTGAACGAGCGCTTCGTCGCGCGCGTGAACGAAGCGGGCGGGCGGGGCAAGGTGTGGAATTTGCATTCCGGCGACGCGCTGCCCACGGCCGATTACGTCATCATGCAGGCCAGCCTCTACCACTTCCTGCCCGAGCCGCGCCCGCTGCTCGATCGGATGCTCGCTGCGGCCACCGACCGGGTGATCGTCGCCGAACCGGTCCGCAACCTGGCCACCAGTGACAATCCGGTCCTCGCCACGATCGGCAAGCGGTTCACCGACGCGGGCGACGGCGAGCAGGCACACCGCTTCACCGAGCGGACGCTGGACGAGTTCTTCACGGCGTACGGCCCGCGGGTGGCGCGGCAGTCCCTCATCGCGGGCGGGCGGGAGAAGCTCTACATACTCACCGCGTGAACCGGCGTGCGGGCCGGTTCACACGGTGAACGCGGTGACCGCGTCCACGACGCGGGCCACCTGCGCGTCGGTGAGATCCGGCCAGAGCGGCAGACGCACGACGGTTCCGGAGAACTCCGCGCTGCGGGCGCAGGCCCGCGGCGTGCGGCCGAGCTTGAACCCGGCCGGGCTGGAATCCAATGGGATGTAGTGGAACGGTGCGGAGATACCCCGCGCCGCGAGGTGCGCGATCAGGTCGTCGCGGCGGCGCTCGTTCGGGGTCCGCAGGTAGTACAGATGCGCGGTGTGCCCGCGATCGGCGGGCACGGACATCAGACGGACATCGTTGCGCTCGGCCCAATCCGGCAGGGCGGCGGCGTAGGCGTCCCACACCCGGTGGCGTCCGGCCTGGATGGTGTCGAACTCGTCCAACTGCGCGTCGAGCACGGCCGCGTTCAGCTCGCTGGGCAGGTAGCTGGAGCCGATGTCCTGCCAGGAGTACTTGTCCACGGCGCCGCGCAGGAACCGGGCCCGGTCGGTGCCCTTCTCCCGGATGATCTCGGCGCGCGCCATCAGGATTTCGTCGGTGAGCAGCAGCGCGCCGCCCTCACCGCAGTGCACGTTCTTGGTGTCGTGGAAGCTCAGCGTGCCCATCGTGCCGATGGTGCCGAGCTTCCGGTCACGCCAGGTGCCGCCGAGTCCGTGCGCGTTGTCCTCCACGACGGCGAAGCCGTGCGTGTTCGCCAGGTCGAGCAGTCCGGCCATGTCGGCGGCGACGCCACCGTAGTGGATGACCACCACGGCCTTCGTCCGCTCGGTGACCACGGCCGCCACCGACTCAGGGTCCAGATTCCCGGTGGCCGGATCGATGTCGGCGAAGACGCACGTGGCGCCACGCAGCGCCATCGAGGTGGCGGTGGAGGTGAAGGCGAAGCTGGGCACGATCACTTCGTCGTCGGGCCCCAACTCCAGCAGCAGGCCCGCCATTTCCAGCGCGGATGTGCAGGAGGTGGTGAGCAGGGCGTGTGGAGCGCCCGTGATCGCCTTCAGCTTCGCGGTGGCCGACGCGGTGAACTGTCCGTCGCCGTGGCTGTGGTCGGAGGCCAGCACGGCCTCCAGATTCGCTAATTCCCGGCGCGCCCGGTACGGACGGCTGAAGATGACGCGGTCAGTGCTCAACCCGGTCGGTCCCCCTGCTGGCGGTGGTCGCGGTCATTTCCGAAGTGTCCGCCGGACGCGGTGTCGGCGTCTCGACGGTCAGATAGAGCGGTTTGCCCACCAGGATGTGCAGCGCCACGCCCAGGTACTCGGCGATGAGTCCGAGTGAGAACAGGATGGCGCCGGAGCACAGCAGCAGCACCACGATGGTGGATGCCCAGCCTTCCGGCGCCCAGCCGTCGGTGGTCAGCGCTTCGATCACGACGACCGCGGCCATCACGCCGCCGGCCAGCGCCAGGGTGACGCCGAGCAGGCTGACCAGCCGCAACCCGCGGGTCCCGCTGCACAGCACCATCTTCCAGAACAGCGAGAACAGGCGGCGGTAGTTGTAGCCGGACTCCTCCCTGCCCTCGGCGCGCAGCACCACCGGCGCCTGCGCGACGGCGCCGACCACCCAGGTCAGCGCGACGTCCAGGTAGACGCCGTTGGACGCGACCTCGGCCAGTTGCCTGCCGATGTCCCCGCGGATCAGCCGGTAGCTCTCGAACCGGGTGGAATCCGGGAACGCGAACAGCGTCGCGAGCACCAGCTTGGCTCCGCGCGAGGTCAGATTGCGCAGGAAGCCGTGCGGCCTGGTGTTGCTCGGCTTGGAGTAGACCAGATCGGCGCGCTGCGCCAGCGCCGTGTCCAGGAACGTGCTGATGAAGCGGGGATCGTGCTGGCCGTCCTCGTCCATGGTGACGATCCAGTCACCGGCCGCGGCCGACATCCCGGCGATCGTCGCAGCGTCCTGGCCGAAGTTGCGGCTGAGCCAGACGGTGCGCACGGTCGGATAGGTCCGTTGCAGTTCTTGCAGCACCACGTCGGAGCGGTCCGGGCCGTGGTCGTGCACCAGGATGATCTCGGAGACGACGAACGGGGTACCGCCGGGAGTCTCGGTGGTGCGCGTGAGATCGTGCAGTTCGGCGACCAGACCGGCGATCGTGTCCTCGCCCCGGTACACCGGCACGACCACCGACACCGTGTGCGGCCGGTCCACGCCGGGCCGTGCCGGGTCACCGTTCGTCGCGGGGGCGCCGGAACGGAGTGTGCGGGCGGGTGGGATCGGCATCAGCTGGATCGACTTTCGATGACGGTGCGTGCCGGTACTCGTGGCAGAACTGCGGAGCCCGAACCGGTGTGGACTCTAGCACGGTGCGCCGGGTGGCCAGCGGAGCAGCTGATCATGCCCTCATCTTGGTGGCGTCCGCGACCGATGCCAAGCCGGGAGCCGCCCTGTAGGGTTTGGAACTCGTGACGGACAGTGCAGTGCTCGACTCGCCGCCGGACGCGTATTCGCGGCGAGATGTCTACCGGTGGGGGGTCATCACCGCGCTCGGAGTGGTCGCGGGTTACCTCGCTGTCCTGCTCGCCAACGCCCGGCATTTCTTCACCGACGACACCGAGTCCCAGTACACCTCGTTGTGGGTCGGCCTCGGCCGTGCGCTGCGCGCAGGCGATTTTCCGGTCATGGTGCCCGAGCACTGGATGGCGGGCAACAACACCATGGACGACGCGGGCCTGTTCAACCCGCCGCAACTGCTGATCGATCTGATCGCGCCCTCGGTGGACAACGTCGCGCTGTACGCCACCGTCGTGAAGCTGATCTTCTCGATCATCGCCGCGCTCGGCGTGTACCGCGTCTGCCTCGTCTACGGCGGGCGGCCCGCCTGGTCGGCGGTGGCGGGTATCGCGCTGCCGCTGTCAGGCTTCTTCCTGTTCTTCGACGAAGCCAGCTGGATGACCGCGCTCACCGGCACAGCGTGGATGGTGCACGCCTGGGCGGCCTCGGTCCGCTACACGCGCGGTCGAGGCGGGCCCGTTCCGGTTTTCGTCTACCTGTACCTGACCATCTCGACGCAGTACATCTTCCCCGCGGTCGAAGCGGTGCTGATGCTGCTGGCCGTGGCCGTGGGCGAGCTCGTGTACCAGCGCAAGTGGCAGCCGGTGCTGCGGCTGACGCTGGCGGCGGGCTGCGCCGGGCTCGCGGGCCTGCTGACCTTCCTGCCGAGCATGCTGTCGGCCAAGGTGACCTGGCGCGGCACCGCGCAGATCAACAACGACCAGTTCCTGACGGTGCCGTGGTCGGAGTCGCTGAACGCCAGCCTGCCCAGTTCGATGCCCGCCTTCACGTCGTGGTGGGGTTACGTGCAGCCGCTGCCGGTCACCTACATCGCCTGGTTCCTGATCCCCGCCCTGGCGTTCGTCGACTGGCGGCGAGCCAAGGAGGCGTGGCGGGAGCTCAGCGCGATCGCGATCTTCGCGATCATGATGCTGATGTGGACGGCGGGCCCCGGTTCCGTCGGGCCGCTGCGCTGGCCCGCACGCGTGCTGCCGATGCTGGCCATCGGGCTGCTGGTCCTGGTGTGCGTGCTGCTGGGGCGTTTCGGGACGTTCCGCGATCCGAAGAACCGCGGCATCGCGGCGGGCGTGCTGATCCTGCTGCTGTGGGTGCGCTCCTTCTCCGCCGACCCGCACGACGCCATCTGGCACGTCATCGCGGCCTTGGCGCTGGCGGCGCTGGTGGCGGCGGTGGTGTGGCTCGGGCGCGCCAAGGGCACCGCGGCGGCGTGCGCCCTGACCATCGTCGCGATGTTCCCGATCGCCTATTTCCAGGTCGATGCCGCGCAACCCACGCCGATGTCGTGGAATCTGCCGACGAAGCGTTCGGAGGCGATGGCCGCGTTCCCGGACTTCGCGGGCAACACCATCCAGCTGGGCGACCGTGGACTGCTGCAGCCGCAGGACAAGAGCATCGAGGCGGCCTACGGCTCGCTCGTCTTCGGTAACTACGCCCGCGGACTCGAGTTGAACTACGTCAACGGGTACACCCCCAGCGGCCATTTCTACTTCGGTGAGCTGCTGTGCATGCGCTGGGACGGCAGTGTCTGCCCGGACGCCTACCGGCGCATGTTCGCGCCGGAGCCGACCACCGGGCGGCCGTTGGTCGATCTGATGAACCTGGACCGCGTGGTGGTGCAGCGGGCGCTGTTCCCGGACGCGCCCGGCCAGCCCGCACCCGAGGGCTGGACGTGGGTCGAGTATCCCGGGCACGAGCGCTACATCGCGGTGCTGGAACGCGTCGGCGGACCGATCTCGACGACGAACGGCCGCGTGACGGCGACCCAGAAAGCGACCGCGACATCGATCTCCGAGACCGACACCACCAGCCGGGTGCGCGTGTCCTCGGCCGAAGGCGGCCGGGTCGTGTTCGCTCGGCTGGGCTGGCCGGGGTACCGAGTCACGTTGAACGGCAAGTCGCTTCCGATCACGACGGTCGCCAAGTCCTTCATCGCCGTCGATGTTCCCGCGGGCACCCAGGACGCCGAACTGGTGCTGACCTGGCGTCCGCCCGGCTGGAAGATCGGCATCGCCGCCGTGGTGGCGGGTGTGCTCGGCATCGGCGTCCTGCAGTGGCTGTTCGTCCGGTCCCGGCGCCGCGAGGAGCCGGAGGAGAGCGCCGCCGCCGAGCCCGCCGAACCGGATCGCCAGTTGGCGGACGTCGTTTCGTGACGACGAACCCGCCTCCGGTCGCCGTGGGCGCCGACGCGGTGGGCGACGGGCCCGCGGCCGGACTCCTGGTGCGGGTGGTCCGGCGGCAGGAGGTCGCCTTCGCGCTGGTCGGCGCGTGCAACACCCTGCTCGGGATCGCGCTGACCGTGGTGTGGCTGGCGGTGCTGGGTGACGCGTGGCCGCCCGCCGTGGCGGTCGTGCTGGCCTACGCCGTCGGCATCGTCGTCGCTTTCGTCCTGCACCGGACGCTCGTGTTCCGGGTGCGCGGCCGGGTGCTGCGCGACTTCGCGGGCTTCGTCGTGGTGAATTCCGGTGGGCTGCTGATGAACACGGTGCTGCTGTCGCTGGCGGTCTCGATGCTGCATCTGCCGCGGATTCCGTCGGCCGTCGTGGTGATGGGCCTGGTCGCCGTCGTCAGTTTCTTCGGCCATCGCTACATTTCGTTCCGCCGCAAGCCGGAGGCGCGGACCGAGAACGCGACCGGATGACGCGTCACCGAATGGCATCCCGGTACTGGCTTGCCGGAGCGGCAACGCGGTGACGGTAGGGTCTGGAACTCGTGGCCGAACGTAGCACCTTTCCTTCGCGCGAAGTCTGCACATGGGGCGTCATCACGGCGCTCGGGGTCATCGCGGGATACGGTGCGGTGCTACTCGCCAACGTCCGGCATTTCTATACCGACGACACCGAATCGCAGTACGCGCCGCTGTGGGTGATGCTCGGCCGGTACCTGCGCGAGGGACGATTGCCCGGCATGATCCCCGAGCACTGGATGGCGGGCAACTACACCATCGAAGAGGCCGGGCTGCTCAATCCGCCGCAACTGCTGATCGATCTGATCGCGCCCTCGGTCGACAACCTCGCGCTGTACGCCACCGTGGTGAAACTGATCTTCGCGATCATCCTGGCGCTCGGGGTGTACCGGATCTGCCTGGCCTACGGAGCGAAGGCGCCGTGGGCGGCGGTCGCGGGGGCCGCCATTCCGTTCACCGGATGGCTGCTGTTCTTCGACGAGTCCAGCTGGATGACCGCGTTCACCGGCACCGCCTGGATGGCTCACGCCTGGGCCTCCGGCGTGCGCTACGCCCGCGGGCGCAGCGGGCCGATTCCCACCTTCGTCTTCTTGTATCTGGCCATCTCGGTGCAGTACATCTTCCCGGCGGTCGAGGCCGGGCTGATGGTGGTCGCGGTCGCGATCGGCGAACTCGTGTACCAGAAGGCGTGGCGTCCGTCGGTGCGTCTGCTCACCGTCGCCGCCGGTGCGGCGCTGGCCGGACTGGCCACCTACCTGCCGAGCATGCTGTCGGCGAAGGTGACCTGGCGCGGCACCGCGCAGATCAACAACGACCAGTTCCTGACGGTGCCGTGGTCGGAGTCGCTGAACGCCAGCCTGCCCAGCACGCTGCCCGCGTTCAGTTCCTGGTGGGGCTACGTGCAGCCGATGCCGGTGGTCTACATCGCGTGGTTCCTGATTCCCGCGCTGGCGTTCGTCGACTGGCGCAAGGCGCTCGGCGCGGCGCGTGAGCTCGTCGCGCCCGGGCTGTTCGCGGTGATGGCGCTGATGTGGACGGCCGGTCCCGGCGCGGTCGGACCGTTGCGCTGGCCCGCGCGGGTGTTGCCGATGATCGCGCTCGGCCTGCTGGTGCTGGTGTGCGTGCTGCTCGGCCGTTTCGCGACCGTGCGGGACTGGCGGCGGCGTGGCACAGCGGCCGCGGTGCTGATCGGCCTGCTGTGGGTGCGCACTTTCTCGGCCGCGCCGCACGAGGTGATCCGGCACGTCGTCGCGGCGCTCGGGGTGGCCGCGCTCGGCGCCGTCGCGGTATGGCTCGGGCGCAGCCGGGGCGTGGCCGCGGCGTGCGCGCTGATCGTCGTTTCGGTCTTCCCCGTCGCGTACGTCCAGGTGCGGGACGCGCAACCGACGCCGATGGGCTGGAATCTGCCGGAGAACCGCTCGGAGATGAAAGCCGCGTTCCCCGACTTCCCCGGCACCACATTGCAACTCGGCGACCGCATGCTCATCCCGCCGCAGGAACGGAATCTGCCCGGCGCGTACGGATCGCTGGTATTCGGCAACTACGCCAAAGACCTCGAGCTGACCTACGTCAGCGGATACACCCCCAACGGGCACTACTGGTTCGGCGAGACGTTGTGCATGCGCTGGGACACCAGCGTCTGTCCCGATGCCTACCGGCGCGCGTTCGCGACCGAGCCGACCACCGGCCGGACCATCGTCGACCTGATGAAAGTCGACCGGGTGGTACTGCATCGCGCTCTGTACCCGGACGCGCGCGACCAGCCCGCGCCGCCCGGCTGGCGCTGGGTCGACTACCCCGGGCACGAGAAGTACATCTCGGTGCTGGAGCGCACCGACGGCTCGATCTCGGCGCGGGACGGCCGGATCGCCGCCACCCAGGGCGTGACTGCCACCTCGGTCGGGGAGTCGGACACGACCAGCCGGGTGCGGGTGAGTTCCACGGAGGGCGGCCGAATCGTCTTCGCGCGGCTCGGCTGGCCCGGTTACCGCGTGACGCTCGACGGTCGCGAGACACCCTCCACGTTGGTGGCGAAAACCTTTGTCGCCGTGGATCTTCCGGCTGGCAGCTCCGGTGACCTGGTCGTGTCGTGGCAGCCGCCGGGGTGGCGGATCGGCGTCGCCGCGGCACTGCTCGGCCTGCTCATCGTCGGCCTGTCGCAGTGGGCGTATCTGCGCGGCAGGCGGCGGCTCGACGAAGGTTCCGGTGCCGAGCCGTCCCCGCTCGACGCGGCCGTGACGCCGGAAACCCACCTGGCCGACGCCGCCCGATGAGCGCGGATGCGGCGGACGACGTCGGCGCGCCTGCATCGGACGCGCGGCGCTTCGATGCCGCGGGGGTCACGGCCGAGACGGGTTCCGGAGCCAAGAGCGCGGACCCGGGTCCGCTGCTGCGCCTGGTGCGTCGGCAAGAGATCGCGTTCGCCATCGTCGGCATGGTGAACACGGGTCTCGGCATGGCCCTGACGGTGCTGTGGCTGGCGGTACTCGGCGACCGGGCGCCCGCCGCGCTCGCGCCCGCCCTGGCCTACTCGATCAGCGTGTTCGTGGCGTTCGTCCTGCACCGGACCCTGGTGTTCCGGGTGCGCGGGCGCACGGTGCGGGATTTCGTCGCGTTCGTCGCGGTGAACTCCGGCGGACTGGTGCTGAACATGGTGCTGCTCCAATTGGGCGTCTCGGTGCTGCACCTGCCGAGCATTCCGTCGGCGATCGCGGTGATGGCGCTGGTGGCGGGCGCCAGCTTCTTCGGTCATCGCCACATCTCGTTCCGCCGGACGCCCGCCCCCGATGCGGACGGTTCTCGTTCCGGCCCGGCCGGAAGGTAGGTTCCTGATATGCCTGAGCACACCACCCTGGACGCCACACTGCTGAGCCTGCTGGCCTGCCCGCAGGACAAGGGCCCGCTGCGGCTGGTCCGCGCCGCCGACGACAGCGCGTTGCTCTACAACCCGCGCCTGCGGCGGGCATACCCGATCGAGAACGGCATCCCGGTGCTGCTCGTCGACGAAGCCAGGGACGTCACCGACGCCGAGCACGAAGCGTTCACCGCTCAGGGCGACGCCTGACCCTCCGCGCGGCCGTCCCCTTTCTCTCACGACTCGCCCACTGCGCGGCAACGGATGCGTCACGGTCGTTTCGCGTCCATTGACCGTTCGAAGCCGGCTCCGCCATGATCATTTGCACTTCGAGACGGTCATCTCGCTCCAGCACAGGGGCGTTGCGACCGACCTGATCAGCGCACAGGTGGCGTATGAGAGAGAGGTCGGGAACGTCATGAGCGATTCGCGTTTACGTAATTGGACGGCTCGATGCGCGATGGCCTGCGCAGTCGCGGCGGCGGGATTCGCCATGGCGACGCCCGCGCAGGCCGAGCCACTGTGGCCGGGTGGCCCGGACATCCCCGGTTTGCCCGCGCTCATTCCACCTCCGCCGCCCCCTCCGGCCGTGGCGCCGTGTTCCACCGCGGCCCGTGCGTGCATGAGGCTGTCCACCAATGAGGCGTGGCTGATGGACGACGGCAAGGTGGTCTACGGCCCGACGCCGATTTCGCACGGCATGCCGGGATACGAGACGCCGCCCGGCGTCTTCCACGTCTCGTTCAAGAAGGAGTTCCACTGGAGCACCATGCACAACGCTCCGATGGAGTACGCGACCTTCTTCAACGGCGACATCGCCTTCCATGTCGGTCCGATCGAGAAGAAGTCGCACGGCTGCGTCCGGATGACCTACGAGGGTGCCAAGGCGTTCTACGAGTACCTGTGGCCCGGTGACGTCGTCGAAGTCGTGGAGTGACGGCCCCGGCGTCCCCTCGTCGCGGTCACCGGGACACCGGTTCCTGGCCGATGTCACCGGTCAGATAGCGCTGCAGCGTCGGGCCCACGGCGGCGACCAGGTCGGCGGCGGACATCGAGGCCAGCGGTTCCACTCCGATGACCTTGCGGCCGACCAGCACGCCGATCATCTGCGAGGCGACCAGGCTGATCCGGGCGCGGCCGTCGTCCTGCGGGGTGGCGATCCGCCTGCGGACGCGTTCCAGCACGACCTCCAAGAGGAACGCCCTGGCCAGGGACGGATCGTGACTGCCGGCCAGGACACTGCGCACCATCGCGACCACGCCGGGACCCGCGGGCGAATCCCACACGGCGACCACCGTGCGAAGAATGGTCTCGCCCAACCGGTCCAGCGGTGCGGCCTCGATGACGCGCAAGGTCGCCTCGGGATCCACCGGCAACTCCACCACCGCGGCGAAGAGCTGTTGCTTGGTGCCGAAGTAGTGATGCACCAGAGCGGGATCGACCCCGGCGTCGGTGGCGACCGCGCGCACGGAGGTCTTGTCGAAGCCGATATCCGCGAACCGGGCGCGGGCGGCCGCGAGGATGGCCTCGCGGGCGCCCGATTGCCCGGGTCGGCGGCCGGTGCGAGCGGGACGCTCGGCGCCGTTGCCTGCCGTCACGCGGTCCGCCGTCGTAGCGTGGCCGCGCCGAGGCACAGGGCGACGATCGCGAACCCGGCGACGATGGCCAGATCGCGCCACATCTGGCCGGTGACCTCCGGATGCGTCGATACCTGTTGCAGCGCGTCGACCGCGTAGCTCAACGGCATCACGTTGCTGATCACCTCCAGCCAATCGGGCAGTTGGCCGCGGGGAACGAGCAAGCCGCACAAGAAGATCTGCGGGGCGACCACGACCGGCATGAACTGTACGGCCTGGAATTCGGTGCGGGCGAACGCGCTCGCCAGCAGACCCAGCGCCACCCCGCACACCGCGTCGACGACGGCGATCAGCACCACCCACGCGGGGCTGCCCGCCGAGCCCAGTCCGAGCAAACCGAACGAGACCAAGCAGGCGACGATCGCCTGCGCGGCGGCGGCCAGCGAGAACGCGGTGCCGTATCCGGCGAGCAGGTCGAGTTTCGTCAGCGGCGTCGACAGCAGTCGCTCCAACGTGCCCGAGGTGCGTTCCCGCTGCATGGCGATCGCGGTGATCAGGAACATCACGATGAACGGCAGGATGCCGAGCATGCTGATGCCGACCCGGTCGAACAGCGGCACCGGATTCAGCGGGTTGGTCGGAGTGTCCTTGTAGATGAAATACAGCAGCGCCATCAGCAGGGCGGGGACCACCAGGATCATGGCGACGGTGCGGTGGTCGTTGCGCAGTTGCCGCAGGATGCGGCCGGTGGTCGCGGCGTAGGGGCGCAGCGTCGGCGTCCGCTTCGGCGCGGCTTCCGAGATGGCGGTCATGCGTTCTGTCCCATCGTGATAAGGGTGAGGAAGGCGGTTTCCAAGTTCTGCTCGCCGGTCTGCGCGCGCAGTTCGTCGGGGCTGAGCTGGGCCAGCAACTGACCGTCGCGCATCAGCAGCAGCCGGTCGCAGTGCTCGGCCTCGTCCATGACATGACTGGAGACCAGCAGTGTCGTCCCGTTCGCGGCCAGTTCGTGGAACTGCTTCCACAACTCGACGCGCAGCACGGGATCCAGGCCGACGGTCGGTTCGTCCAACACCAGCAGTTCGGGCTGGGCGACCAGCGCGCACGCGAGCGATGCTCGCGTCAGTTGGCCGCCCGAGAGTTCGTCGCCGCGTTGCTGGGCGTGATCGGCCAGGCCCACCGCTGTGATCGCGTCGTCCACGTCGGCGCGATCGCGGCCGTAGAGCGCGGCGAAGTACGCGACGTTCTCCCGGACGCTGATGTCGTTGTAGATGCTGGGCGCCTGCGTGACATACCCGATCAGATGGCGAAGCGTCGGGGAGCCCGCCGGGTGGCCGAGCGCGGTGACCTCGCCCGATTCGATGATCTGGGTGCCGACGATGCTGCGCATCAGCGTCGTCTTGCCGCATCCGGACGGACCGAGCAGCCCGGTGATCGAGCCGCGCGGGATGGTCAGCGAGACGTCGTGCAGGACTTCACGGCCGCCGCGGTGGACCCGCAGATCTCGTACCTCGACGGCGGGGGAGGGGCTGGCTTGCGACACGGTCGCCTCAATTCATCGAGTGTTGAATTCACTGTACGATGAATTTAGCGCGCTCGCGCTCGACCGGCAAGAGTGCTTTTCCCGGAATCAGTGGCCGTGCCGCATCGGCGGTGTTCCCGCCGCCTGGCCCGGGTTCACGACCACGAACTGGCCCATCATCCCGAGGTCCTCGTGCCAGAGCAGATGGCAGTGGTACATGTACGGCGCGTCCGGATCGGCCGGGCCGTCGAAGCGCATCGCCAGCCGGACCGTGCTGTTCGGCGGCAGGAAGACGGTGTCCTTCGGGCCGGTCAGTGCCGGGGGCGGCGGCTCGTCGTCCACCGCGAGCACGCGGAATCGCACGTCGTGGATGTGGAAGTTGTGCGGCATGCCGTCGTTGTTGCGCACCACCCAGGTCTCCGCCGTGCCGCGCGTGACCGCGAAATCGATGCGGTCCATGGCCATCGGCCTGCCGTTGATCCCGGCCAGGTTCAGGTCGAAATGCCGTTCCAGCACCGAATCACCGCCGTCCGGGGTGGTCGGAGACGCCAGGACCGCGGGGAGTTCCGGCGCGGGCCGCAACGTGCTTGCCGCGCGTAGTTCGAGGATGTCGAAAGTGTCGTCGCCGCCGGAGAACCGCTGAGTCCAGAAATCCAGCCCGGCGTCGAGTTCGCTGCCGCGCAGCACGGTGCGCTCGCCCGGCCGCATCCGGACCACGATCTCCGCCCGCTCGCCCGGTGACAGCCGAAGCCGGTCCACGGTGCTCGGTCTTTCGATCAGCCCGCTGTCGGTCGCGACGAGCGAGAACGGCCGCCCGTCGGCGAAGACGAAGGTGTAGATCCGCGCGGTCGAGGCGTTGAGCAGACGCAACCGGACGAGTTCGTCACCGACGTCGCGGTACGGCGCGAGCGTGCCGTTGACCATCGTCCGATCGCCGAGAAACCCGACGTCGCGGAACATCGCATGCGCGGAGTCGAACGCCGCGCCGTCGAACCGCACGTCCTGGACGATCAACGGCAGATCGTTCACCCCGTAGTCGGAGGGGAGGGGCAAGGCGGTGGACACCTCGTCGTCGAGCAGGAACATACCCGCCAGTCCGCGGCGCACGTGCTTTTCGGTCGCACCGTGCGGATGGGGGTGATACCAGAGCGTCGCGGCCGGTTGATCGATGGTCCACTGCGGCGTCCACGCCGCGCCGGGAGCCACCATCTGGTGCGGCCCGCCATCCATTGCCGCGGGCAGGTGCATGCCGTGCCAGTGCACGGTGGAGGCCTCCGACAACGTGTTGCGCACGGTGACGGCCACGTTCTCCCCGCGCCGCGCCCGCAGCGTCGGCCCGAGGTAGTCGCCGTTGAATCCCCACGTCTCCGTAGTCCGGCCGGGCTGGAATTCCCTTCGCCCGGCGCGCATGTCGAGTTCGAACGTGCGCGTCCCGTCGGCGCCCACCCGCGACGGCGCCAGCGGAGGAATGGCGAGTTCGTTCCGGAATTCCGTCTTCCCGACCGTGGACACGTCCGCTCGGGCGTAGACCCAGGCGACCCCACCGACCACGAGGACCGGCAACGCCGCGACGCAGACGACAACGATGAGCAACCACCGCCGCTTGCGCGGCCGGAAATCCGAAAGCATGGACCGACGGTAGAAATGGCAAGTGCCCCAACGCATCCGGGAGCATCCCTATTTCCACCCCCGGTCCACCCCTGATGCCCGCGTCCGGACTTTCCGGGTGCGGGATCACGCACCGATCGGAAGCGGCTCGCGTACTGTGACCCAGAACACAGCCCGGGGTGTCACGTCCGGGTCCGGTCATTTGTCCCATGGTCGTCACCATCCGCCATTCCTGCCCCGGTGACCCGACCATTGGAGCACTGCCATGAACACCGAACATCGCATCGTCGTCCTCGGCGGCGGCTACACCGGCATGCTCGCCGCCGTGCGGCTGGCCCGGCGCACCCGAGCGCTCGACGTCCGGATCACGCTGGTCAACCCCTCGGCCCGATTCACCGAGCGTCTGCGCATGCATCAGGTTGCCGCCGGTCAGCAACTCGCGGACCACCGGATTCCCGCGCTGCTGGAAGGCACCGGGGTCGCCTTCGTCCAGGGCTGGGCCACGGCCATCGATCCGGTGAACCAAGAGGTGACCGTCGACGAGACGACTCGTCTTCCCTACGACGAATTGATCTACGCCCTGGGCAGCACCGCGGACACGACCATCGTGCCCGGCGCCGCAGACCATGCGTGGACCCTCGACAACCCCGCCACCGCACACCGGTTCGCCGAGCGCCTCACCGAGGTCGCGGCGCGCGGCGGCGCCGTCGCGGTCTGCGGCGGCGGCCTCACCGGCATCGAGGCGGCGGCCGAGATCGCCGAGAGTCATCCCGGCGCGCGCGTCACCCTGATCAGCACCGGCGAGCTCGGGGCCATGATGGGGACGAACGCCCGCGCGTACCTGCATCGTGCGCTCGATCGCCTCGGCGTCACCCGCGAGACCGGCCGGGCCGTGGTGAAGGTGCTGCCCGACGCCGTCGAACTGGCCGGTGGCGAGTTGGTGCCCACCGACCTGACGCTGTGGACGGCGGGTGTTCGCGTGTCACCGCTGGCCGCGCGGGCGGGCATCGAGACCGACGCGCACGGGCTGATCGTGGTCGACCCGACCCTGAGGTCGGTGTCGCATCCGGCCGTCCACGCCATCGGCGACGCCGCCGCGGTCCGTCAAGCGTGGGGGCAGATCCACGGCACCTGCCAGAGCGGGATGCCTACCGCCGCCTACACCGCCGACGTCATCGCGCGGCAACTGCGCGGCAAGCGCGTGCGGCCGTTCCGCTTCGGGTATTTCCACCAGCCGGTCAGCCTCGGCCGCAAGGACGCGGTCATCCAGTTCACCAAAGCCGACGACCGCCCGCGCCGCGGCTACCTGGCCGGACGCGCCGCGGTCATCTACAAGGAGACCGTCAGCAGCAGCCCGATACCGACCTTCGCGCTGAGCAAGCGGATGACGGTGTCGGTCGCGCTGTCGAAAGGTGGCCGAGCCACCAGGAGAATTCAGCCATGACCGACCGGACAACCGAGCAGGACCCGTTTCTCGAACACCGACGTCTGCTGTTCGCCACCGCGTACCGGATGCTGGGGACCGTCACCGATACGGAGGACGTCCTCCAAGACGCCTGGCTGAAGTGGAACGACACCGATCGGTCGACGGTGCGGCAACCCAAGTCCTACCTCGTGCGCACGGTCACCAACCTGTCGCTCAACCGGCTCACCTCGGCCAAGGCCACCCGCGAGAACTACGTGGGCCCCTGGCTGCCCGAGCCGTTGCTCACCGCACCGAACATCGCCGAGGAGACCGACTTGGCCGACACCGTCTCCACGGCGATGCTGGTGGTTCTCGAAACGCTCAGTCCTGTCGAACGCGCGGTCTTCCTGCTGCGCGAGGTCTTCGGCTACACGCACGCCGAGATCGCCGAGACCCTGGACCGGCCGGAACCCGCGATCCGGCAGATCGCGCACCGCGCCAAGCAGCACGTGCAATCCCGCAGGCCGCGGTTCGACACCGACAAGGCGCAGCGCGACCATGTCACCGCCCGATTCATGGCCGCCTGCTCCGGCGGCGATCTCAACGCGCTGATGGATCTGCTCGCCCCGGACGTCACGTCGTGGTCGGACGGCGGCGGCGTGGTCACCGCGGCGCGCCGACCGTTGTACGGACCCGATCACGTGGCCCGCTGGATCCTCGGCGTGCTGGCCAAGCCGGTCGTCGCGGGCTTCGTGTTCGAATCCGCCTGCATCAACGGTGAACTCGGCGCGCTCGTATTCATCGGCGGCTCCCCGGTGGCCGCGTTCACCTACGACATCGTCGACGGACGAATCCAGAACCTCCGGTTCCAGGTCAACCCGTACAAGCTGAAGGGCCTTTCCATGGGCACCGACGCGCTCGGGTGATCTTCCGCCGTTCTAGGCTCCAGCCGTGACCAACCAGAGTGCCCTGTCCGCTGACGGCGGACAGGTACGGGCCTCGACGCTCGAGCTGTTCTTCGATCTCGTCTTCGTTCTCACCATCACCCAGCTGTCGCACGTCTACACACACCATCCAGGCTGGCAGGCACTCGCGCAGGTGGCGCTGCTGTTCGGGGTGATCTGGTGGATGTATTCCGGTTACGTGTGGCTCACCAACGAGGTCGCGCCGAACAGTTCCGCCCGGCGGACCTGGCTGCTGGTCGGCATGTTCGCCTTCTTCGTCCTCGCTCTGGCCATCCCGGACGCGTTCCACGGCACCGGCATCGCCTTCGGGTTCGGATACGTCCTGGTCACCGCCGTGCATACCGCGCTGTTCGCCTCGGCGGGCGGCACGTCGGCGACCACCGCGATCCGCCGGATCGCCCCGCTCAACGCCCTGGCCGCCGCCCTCGTGCTGGCGGGTGGGTTCGTGCACGACTGGGTGCAGTACGCCTGCTGGATATCGGCGTTCGCGGTGCAGGTGATCAGCCCCTATCTGGTCGACACGGGCGACTTCGTGGTCCGAGCCAGTCATTTCTGCGAGCGGCACGGGCTGGTCGTGATCGTCGCGATCGGCGAATCCCTCGTCGCCATCGGCGCCGGGCTGGCCGGAGAGCGGATCACGCCGGAGTTGATCGCCACCGTCGGCCTCGGCCTCTGCCTGGCCTACGTCCTGTGGTGGGCGTACTTCGGCGTCGACGACGAGCGCGGCGAGCACGCGCTGGCCGCGGTGCCGGACCGGGAACGGTCCCGGCCGGCCGTACTGGCCTACGGCTACGCCCTGTACCCACTGCTGATCGGCGTCATCGTGGCCGCGGCGGGTATCCAGATGAGCATCGCCCGGGGCGGCGTGGCGAGCCCGGTCGCCGTGGCCGCCGCGCTCTCCGGCGGCGTCGCGCTGTACTTCCTCGGTCAGTTCTTCTTCCGCCTGGCACTGCGGTTGACGCGTCCCTGGGCGCGCCTGCTCGCGGCGCTCGCGGTGGCGGCCACCACCCCGATCGGCGTCTACTGGGTCTCCTGGGCGCAACTTGCCGCGATCGTGATCGTGGCGTACGCCGCCGTGATCGCCGACGACTTGCTCACACTGCGGTCCGGCGAGCACAGCGCGTATATCTGAATGCGCACACTGTCTGCTCCGGTCGGCCGGGTCAACGATTTCCGCCGGTCGTCGAGGGTCGGGTCGGTCTGTGCGCATCGGCGCTCACGCCACATGGCACGCCGTCATGTCCTCGTCGCGATCGTTCGTGCCGAGGCGGTACGCGTGCCGAGCGGCTGCGCTGCCCCGCCTCCGTTGTCGCCGTCGAGGACAATGGCGGCTGTGTGTGCCCAATATGTCGAGGAACTTGCCGTCGAACCTCCCGCCGCCGCCCGCCGTCTGCTCGGGGCTACCTTGTGGTCGGGCCCGGTCGGTGTCCGGATCGTCGAAGTCGAGGCCTACGGGGGAGACCCGGCCGGGCCGTGGCCGGATCCGGCATCGCATTCCGGTCGCGGCCGGACCAAGCGCAACGGCGTCATGTTCGGCCCCGCCGGTGTGCTGTACGTGTACCTCAGCTACGGCATGCACACCTGCATCAACGTGACGAGCGGACCGGACGGCATCGCCAGCGCCGCGCTCATCCGCTCCGGCGAGGTCGTCGCGGGACTGGAGACGGCGCGCGCGCGACGTCCCGGCGCCCGATCCGATCTCGACTTGGCCCGTGGCCCGGGCAATCTCGGCGGTGCGCTGGGAATCACTCTGAGCGACTACGGAACTCCGCTGCTCGATCCGTCGTCGCCGATCCGGCTGGAACTGGACAGCCCCGTCGACGCCGCCGAGATCGCGAGTGGCCCACGGGTCGGCGTCAGCAGCGCGGCGGATGTGCCGTGGCGTTTCTGGCTTCCGGGTTCGCGGGCGGTGTCGGTGTACCGGCGCAGTCCGCGCGCTCCCTTGTCCGCCGCGCAGTCGGTCTGACGGCTCGTCGAGACTTTTCGCCGCGGCGCGATGAGTTTTCGCGAAGGTTCCCGTCCTATCAGGTGAACGCGCCACCAACCCGGCGCCACCGACCCGAAGGACAGAACCATGACCGCCATCACCACCACCGGCACCGTCGCCGTAGCCCGCCCCGGCAAGGTGCTCAACCGCACCCTGTGGACCCTGCAGATCCTGCTCGGCCTGTTCCTGATCGTCGCCTCGGGCATGCCGAAACTGGTGGGTCAGTCCGACGCGGTGCGGATCTTCCACGAGATCGGATTCGGCGACTGGTTCCGGTACCTCACCGGCCTGGTCGAGGTCGCGGGCGGCGCAGGTCTGCTCGTGCCGCGGCTGAGTGGACTGGCCGCCTCCGGCCTTTCGGTCACCATGGTGCTGGCGGCCGCCACCCAGGCATTCCTCTTGGGCGCTCCCGCGCTGGCTCCGTTCCCGCTGGTGCTGGCCGTCGTGTTCGCCTGGATCGCCTACCAGCGCCGCGACAGCATCGCCGCGGTCCGGGAAATGCTGCCGCGCTGAGTGCACGCGTAGTGGACGGTCGGTGGACTCCGGTCCACCGACCGTCGATGCGCATTACGGGGTAATACGTCGCGGTGGACGCCTGGGGCGCTCTGGGTCGGTGCGCTCACCAGGTGCTCGCTACCGTCGATCACTCTGCCGGGCTCGTCGTCGAACGACCGTCTCGACCGCGAGCCTCGGCCATCCACCACGAACTCTCGCGCGAGTGCGGCGAGCGCCGCGTAGCGGTCCGATGCGGCACGGAACCTCGCACCTGTGCTCGTTCACCGAACGCGGCGAGACCGGACGGCGATCCGTCTCCGCGAACGGGTCGGGCGGACACCTCGACCGCTCGCATGTAAATCATTCGACCGACACCGCCGCGCGCCCGAGACCGAGGTGCACACGTGGCCCCGAACCTCGTGCGGAAAGATAGGACATCGTGAGCGGCGACATCATCGACGAACTGACCTGGCGCGGTCTGATCGCGCAGTCCACCGACCTGGATGCCTTGCGTGCGGCGGCGGCCGCCGGGCCGCTGACCCTCTACGCCGGCTTCGATCCCACCGCGGCCAGCCTGCACGCGGGCCATCTGGTGCCGTTGCTCGCGCTGAAGCGTTTCCAGCGCGCCGGACATCGACCCATCGTGCTGGCCGGTGGCGCCACCGGGTTGATCGGTGACCCGCGCGACGTCGGCGAGCGGACCATGAACTCCGCCGACACCGTCGCGAGCTGGGCCGAGCGGATCCGCTCCCAGCTCGAGCGTTTCGTCGACCTGGACGACTCCCCGACCGGAGCGGTCATCGCCGACAACATGGACTGGACCGGGCCGCTGTCCGCCGTCGACTTCCTGCGCGATATCGGCAAGCACTTCTCGGTGAACGTCATGCTGGCGCGCGACACCGTCAAGCGACGACTGGACGGCGAGGGCATCTCCTACACCGAGTTCAGCTACATGCTCCTGCAGGCCAACGACTACCTGCAGCTGCGCCGCAACTACGGCTGCACGCTGCAGGTCGGCGGCTCCGACCAGTGGGGCAACATCATCGCGGGCGTCGAACTCAACCGCCGGGTCGACGGCGCGGCCGTGCACGCCTTGACCGTTCCGCTGGTGACCTCGGCGGACGGCAAGAAGTTCGGCAAGTCCACCGGCGGCGGCAGCCTGTGGCTCGATCCCGAGATGACCAGCCCGTACGCCTGGTACCAGTACTTCGTGAACACGGCGGACGCCGACGTGGTGCGCTACCTGCGTTGGTTCACCTTCTTGTCCCGCGAGGAACTCGACGAACTCGAGCGTGCGACCGCCGAGCGTCCGCACGCCAGGGAGGCGCAGCGCAGGCTGGCCGCCGAGATGACCACCCTGGTCCATGGCGAGGCCCACACCCATGCGGTGCAACTGGCCAGCCAGGCGCTGTTCGGCCGAGGTGAACTGCGTGAGCTCGACGAGGCGACGCTCGGCGCGGCCCTGCGCGAAGCCGCCGTCGACGGTGAGGTCGCGCAGATCAAGGCGGGTGAATCGAACACCATTGTGGATCTGCTCGTCGCGACCGGCCTGTGCGAGAGCCGCGGCGCCGCCAGGCGTGCGGTGAACGAGGGTGGCGCCGCCGTGAACAACGCGAAGATCTCCGACATCGAATGGACGCCTGCCGAGGCCGACTACCTGCACGGACGCTGGCTCGTGCTGCGGCGCGGCAAGAAGAACCTGGCGGGGGTTCTTCGGGCAGGTGCATGACAGTCGCGGTGGCTTGAATCACATCCGTGTGATTCAAGCCGCCGATCACTCCGATCGCGCACCGTTGACCTGCGGAAACGCCAAGTTGTTCAGGCGATTTGACGTAGCGTTATCCGCCGCGTAACTTAGTCCAAGTCAGAGCGACACGGACTCCGACCCGGAGCCAAGCGAAGCGGAAACGCCGAGCAGGACCGGGAAACGAGGTAGTACGAGGAGCGCCTGTCAGCCCAGTATGACGCAGATCGGCCGATGGTCTTGACTTCGGTTGGTTGCTTGGTTAGGCTGGGAAAGTTGCCTCACGGAAGGTCCGGTCGAGACTGGCCCGGATGTGTGTGCGTGTGTTCTTTGAGAACTCAATAGTGTGTCGATGAATGTCAGTGCCAAATATTTTTTGGTTCCGGCCTTTTCACCCCCCGTGTGGAG